>JBNMKO010000035.1:0-29959 GCA_050874385.1 Eubacteriales bacterium | reverse complement strand
TGTTACAGGTGGAGCGGGCTTTATCGGAAGCCATACGGTTGTAGAGCTTATGAACGCGGGCTATGATGTAGTTGTTGTGGACAATCTTGTGAATGCCAGCGAGAAATCAATGGAGAGAGTTGAGCAGATTGTCGGAAAGAAGGTTAAGTTCTATAAGGTTGATATTGCCGATAGAGAGGGACTTAATGAAGTATTTGACACGGAGCAGATTGACTCCTGTATACATTTTGCAGGACTTAAAGCTGTCGGTGAGTCGGTTGTCAAGCCTCTTGAGTACTATACCAACAATATTTCCGGTACACTCGTGCTTCTCGATGTCATGAGAAAGCACAATGTCAAGAATATTGTGTTCTCATCATCGGCTACAGTATACGGAAATCCTGCTTTTATACCTATCACGGAGGAGTGCCCTAAGGGACAGTGTACGAACCCTTACGGCTGGACAAAGTCAATGCTTGAGCAGATTTTGTCAGACCTTTACAGAGCAGATAATGAGTGGAATGTTATGCTTCTCCGCTACTTTAACCCGATTGGAGCACATGAGAGCGGTCTTATCGGCGAGAACCCTAACGGTATTCCTAACAACCTCATGCCGTACATCACACAGGTTGCTGTAGGCAGACTTAAAGAGCTGTCAGTATTTGGAAATGACTACGATACACCGGACGGAACTGGTGTGAGAGATTACATCCACGTTGTCGACCTTGCCATCGGTCATGTCAAGGCTATGGAGAAGATGAAGGAGAACCCGGGACTAAAGATTTACAACCTTGGAACAGGAAAGGGAAGCTCGGTTCTTGACATTGTAAATGCCTTTGAGGAAGCTAACGGCATCAAGATTCCTTATGTTATAAAGCCAAGACGTGCCGGAGATATCGCAACATGCTATGCAGACGCATCACTTGCCGAGAAGGAACTTCACTGGAAGGCAGAGAGAGATTTGAAGAAGATGTGCGAGGACTCATGGAGATTTCAGAAGAATAATCCTAATGGTTACTAAAATTGTTGACTATGCGGTTGAGTGCTGATAAAATATATCGGTCATTTAACACTATGAACAAAATTTTTGGAGGATATATCAAAAATGAAGAAACTTGAAGAATATGTTAGAAGTATACCTGATTTTCCGGAGCCGGGAATTGTTTTCCGCGATATCACAAGCGTGCTTCAGGAGGCTGACGGACTTCAGCTCTCAATCAACGGAATTATGGACAAGTTAGAGGGTGTCGATTTCGATGTTGTCGTAGGCCCTGAGTCAAGAGGATTTATCTTCGGTGTTCCTGTCGCTTACAACATGAAGAAGGCGTTTGTTCCTGTCCGCAAGAAGGGCAAGCTTCCATGTGAGACAGTTTCAATGGAGTATGACCTTGAGTACGGAAGTGCGGTAATTGAGATGCACAAGGACTCCATAAAGCCGGGTCAGAAGGTTGTAATTATCGATGACCTCATCGCTACAGGCGGTACAATCGAGGCAATAACCAAGCTTGTCGAGCAGCTCGGCGGCGAGGTTGTAAAGATTGTATTCCTTATGGAGCTTGCAGGTCTTGAGGGACGCAAGAAGCTTGAAAAGTATGATGTTGACTCAGTCATCTGCTATGAGGGCAAGTAATTACAATTAAGGATAAGATATAACAGCAAAGAGGGTATTGCTGCCATTTATGGCGGTGAGCCCTCTTTTGAGTTATTTTTTTGACAAGTATATGCAATATGTTAAAATTGCACAAAATAGGGAAAATATATGGAGTTTCTCAATTCCACAACAAAATATTTGCATTTTTACATGAATAATTTTATAATGGGGGAATAAGCTTATAGATTGAGGTGATTGCATGCCGGATGAAGTTATTTTACGAACAAAAAGAAAAATAGATGAGGAGCCATTGTCATGCCCGCCGGACTTTACAAGTCCTGACGAGCTGTATGAGGAGCTTAGAAAGGAAGTTTTAAAATATCATCCTTCCACGGACTTGTCGTTGATTGACAAGGCATATCAGGTAGCGAAGAAGGCGCATGAGGGACAGATGCGTAAGTCGGGGGAACCCTACATTATACATCCTATTTGTGTTGCAATCATTTTGGCACAGTTAGAACTTGACAAAGAGACTATTGTAGCGGGACTTTTGCACGATGTTGTCGAGGACACGGTTATGACATACGATGATATTGTCAGGGAGTTCGGCGAGGAGATTGCGCTTTTGGTTGACGGTGTGACAAAGCTCACACAGTTAAACTATTCCGCGGACAAGATAGAGCTGCAGGCGGAGAATTTAAGAAAGATGTTCCTCGCCATGGCGAAGGATATCAGGGTTATTCTCGTAAAGCTTGCGGACAGACTTCACAATATGAGAACATTGCAGTACCAGAAGCCTGAGAAGCAGAAGGAGAAGGCGAGGGAGACGATGGATATATACGCTCCTATCGCACAGCGTCTTGGTATCTCCAAGATTAAGATAGAGCTTGACGACTTGTCGTTAAAGTATCTACAGCCGGAGGTTTACCAGAAGCTTGCAGACGAGATTGCTCTTAGCAAGGACGCAAGGGAGAAATTTGTAAAGGATATCATAGCGGAGGTCAAGGAACATGTCGAGGCTGCCGGAATTGACTGCGAGATAGACGGACGTGTAAAGCACTTTTTCAGTATATACAGGAAGATGGTCAATCAGGACAAGACGCTTGACCAGATATATGACCTTTTTGCCGTGAGAATACTTGTTGAGACGGTGAAGGACTGCTATGCGGCACTCGGAGTTATCCATGAGATATACAAGCCTATTCCGGGGCGTTTTAAGGACTACATCGCAATGCCTAAGCCTAATATGTACCAGTCGCTCCACACGACGCTCATAGCGCCTAACGGACAGCCGTTTGAAATCCAGATTCGTACCTACGAGATGCACAGGACGGCGGAATATGGTATTGCGGCGCACTGGAAGTACAAGGAGAACATTGACGGCACAAAGAGCGGTGACAACGAGGAGGCGAAGCTTGCATGGCTCAGACAGATTCTCGAGTGGCAGCGCGACACCTCGGACAATAAGGAATTTTTAAGTCTTATCAAAAATGATATGAACCTGTTTTCCGACAATGTTTACTGTTTCACACCGTCGGGAGATGTAAAGAACCTCCCGGCAGGCTCGACACCGGTAGATTTTGCCTACAGCATACACAGCGCAGTCGGCAACAAGATGGTCGGCGCGAGGGTAAACGGCAAGCTTGTCACCATTGACTATGTCTTAAAAAATGGTGACAGAGTTGAGATTATCACGTCGCAGAACTCCAAAGGCCCGAGCCGCGACTGGCTCAATATCGTAAAGAGCGCGCAGGCAAAGACCAAGATTAACCAGTGGTTCAAGGCGGAGCTCAAGGAGGACAATATCCAGAAGGGCAAAGACCTCATTGCGGCGTACTGTAAGGCGAGAAGTATTCAGTTTTCGGATATATATAAGCCTGAATTTGTGGAGAAGGTGCTGTCAAAGTACGGTTTCCGCGACTGGGATTCAGTTGTGGCGGCTGTGGGACATGGCGCGTTAAAGGAAGGTCAGGTTGTAAATAAGCTTCAGGAGGAGTACGAGAAGAAGCACCGCAAGGAGATTACGGACGCACAGGTTCTCGCGCAGACGCAGGCGGATAACAAGGATAAGCCTTCAGGCGGAGAAAAGTCGAAGAACGGAATTATCGTAAAGGGCATACACGATGTGGCAGTGCGTTTCTCAAAGTGCTGTTCACCTGTGCCGGGCGATGAGATTGTGGGCTTTGTCACGAGAGGAAGAGGAGTTTCAATCCACAGAACGGACTGTACTAACATTATCAATCTTCCTGAGGCTGACAGGGCGAGAATAATCGATGCCGAGTGGCAGGAGATGGCTTACAAGGAGACAGGAGAGAGCTACTCGACTGAGATTAAGATATTTGCCAACAACAGGACGGGTATGCTTGTCGATATTTCAAAGATACTCACGGAGAATAAGATTGACGTTACAAGCATGAACTGCCGAACAAGCAAGCAGGGAACGGCGACCATATCAATGTCATTCGATATAAAGGGATTGGAGCAGTTGAGACATCTTGTTGAGAAACTTAGGAATGTAGATGGCGTGCTCGATATTGAGAGGACTAATTCATGATAAGAGTTGAAAATATAGTACTTGGAATGTGCGCCACCAACTGCTACGCGGTGTTTGACGGTGGTGCGAGGACACCGGGTGGATATGTTGATGATGGTCAGATTAAGGATGCCGTCATCATCGACCCGGCGGCGGATGTATCGCGCATTGAGGCGATGATTTCGCATTATAATTTGAGACCGACAGCGGTGCTTCTGACACATGGACATTTTGACCATATGCTCGCTGCCGATGCGGTGAGAAAAATATATGGGATTAAGGTGTATGCCGGAGCCGACGAGAGGCAGATTATGACAAATGAGTCTGCCAATCTGTCACTGCCTTTTACGGGTGAGGGTATGACTTTTGAGGCGGATGAGTATTTTAAGCCGGGGGATGTACTTTCGTTTGCAGGCTTTAATATCAGAACAATTCCTGTGCCGGGGCATACAATAGGTAGTGTATGCTATTATTTTGACGCGCAGAAGGTATTGTTCTCAGGTGACACGCTGTTTGAGGGCTCTGTTGGGCGAAGCGATTTCCCGACAGGAAGTTCTGGGCAGCTTATAAGAGCCATTGAGAGTGAACTTTTGTGTCTGCCTGACGATGTTAAAGTATTTCCGGGGCATGGACAGAGCACGACGATTGGATATGAGCGAGTGAACAATCCGTTCCTTCAAAGTTAGAAATATAAAACCAGAGGTTGTATTATATATGATATTACTTGAATTTAATGATGCCGAGCAGGAGAACGATTCAAGAGTTATGTTGAAGGCGTTTTTTCCGGAGGTGAAGATTGTTACGAGCATTCCGGAGGGCAGTGATGTCATACCGGAGCTTTTTGTACAGGTAAGGGTTATCAAACATGAGATGACCAGACTTGACAATGCTGACTGTGAGAGACTTATAAGAATTTATCTCCACAGGGATGCCACGGATGAGCAGAGCGAGTACGAGGACGAGGCACAGCAGACGGCAGCAGGCAGGAAGGAAGCAAGAAACGTCTTTAAGAGAATGATGTACGACATGCTAAAGAAGCTTACCGGGAAGGAACTTCCATGGGGCACACTCACGGGAGTCAGACCGACAAAGATAGTCTATACATTGCTTGAAGAGGGAAAAAGTGAGCCGGAGATTATCGACTATCTCAAAAAAGAGTACTATGTGAGCGACAGGAAGGGCGAGCTTGCCATAAAGGTTGCCACAAATGAAAAGAGACTTCTCGAAAAGATAGATTACAACAATGGCTACAGTCTATATGCGGGAATACCGTTCTGCCCTACGACATGTCTTTACTGTTCATTTACATCATATCCGCTTGCAGTGTGGAATGAGAAGGTGGACACCTATGTGGATGCGATGCTAAAGGAGATGGAGTTTACATCGAGGCTTATGAATGGAAAGACTCTTGATACTTTCTACATGGGCGGCGGAACTCCAACGACACTTGAGCCGGAGCAGCTTGACAGGGTGCTAAGTTTCTTTGAGGAGCATTTTGACACGTCATCGCTAAAGGAGTACACGATTGAGGCTGGCAGACCCGACAGCATAACAAGGGATAAGCTCATGGTTATGAAAAAGCATGGTGTTGACAGAATTTCGATAAATCCGCAGACCATGAACGATGACACACTAAAGCTTATCGGCAGACATCACACGGTGGAGCAGGTGAGAGAGGCATTTCTGCTCGCGAGGGAATGTGGCTTTGACAATATCAACATGGATTTGATTATAGGACTTCCAGGCGAGACACAGCAGCATGTTGAGAGGACTATGGAGGAGGTGGCGAAGCTGTCACCTGACAGTCTCACGGTACATTCGCTTGCCATAAAGCGCGCGGCGAAACTCAACATATTCTGGGAGAAGTACAAGGATTATGCTATGATTAACACAGACGACATAATCAATATGACAGCCGACTGCGCGGCGGATATGGGCATGGAACCGTACTATCTGTACAGGCAGAAGAATATGGCAGGAAATTTTGAGAATGTCGGTTACTCAAAGCCTGGCAAGGAAGGCATTTATAATATTCTCATTATGGAGGAAAAGCAGACCATAATGGCTGTTGGCGCGGGCGCGTCCACCAAGGTTGTATTTCCGGCTGAAAACCGCATAGAGCGCGTTGAGAACGTCAAGGATGTAAAGACATACATTGAGAATATCGATGAAATGATAGATAGAAAGAGACGATTTTTTTATGGTTGATGACTGGGCGAAGACAATTTTGGAAATCGACCTTATAGATGGGTTAAGACATGGGGTATGTGTCAGTAACCTCACATATCTCATAGCAAAAAAACTGGGTCTTAACGATGAGGAGTGCCACAACCTCGCCATAGCGGGAATGGTGCACGATATCGGAAAGCTTAGGCTTTCATCCTATCTGTATGGGAGAAATTCCAACGGCATGTTGATAGAGGAAATTCAGTACATGAGAATGCACTCGGAGCTTGGATATGAGATTTTAAAAAATTATGGATATAACGATGCGATATGCGAGGCAGTGCTTTACCACCACGAGAACTATGATGGTTCAGGATATCCCGACAACCGGAAGGCGGAGCAGATTCCGCTAGGGGCGAGGATAATGAGGGTGGCGGATGCTTTTATCGCACTTATCTCTGAGAGGCCTTACAGGGAAGCATACGATTTTGACAGCGCGATAGGATTCATGATAGAGGATGTCAAAGAATATGATATGCAGGTGTTTCTCGCATTTATGGATGTGATACATGATGATGGTGTGCTTGAGAAAATAAGGCATGACCAGCTTGCCATCGATTACGATATGGAAGAATTTAATCTTTAATTTAACCAAATCAAGTGAGTCCCCTGCTTCAATTGCGAAGCAGTTATTTGGTTATGAGCAAGCAGCGAAGCGGATTGCGAATATCCGCTTGGCAATATATTCACCTTCGGCAATATAAAATTGCTTACATGACATAACAACAGTAATTAGTGCATGTCTACTGAAAAATAACACTTATCATGCGAAAAAATTGTGTATATTTTATGCAAAAAGGATATTAAATAATTGCAAAATCTTAATTTCTATAGTAAAATTTATATATAAAATTACATCAGGAAAGAGGATGATGCTGATGAGTATGAAGGATAATTTTGAACTGTATGAGGAGGCGAAAGTCAGAGCAGATGCACTTGCAGATGAAGTTGGAGAGAACATAAGAAAACGCGCCGATAAGGCAAAGGAAGAGGTAGGAGAGGACGTAAAGGCACTGAAGGGAAGAAGGCAGGACAGAAGAAAGATAAGACCGTTTTCCGGAATACGCTTTAAGATTACAATAGCCTTTATTGTTCCGGTTATACTTATGATTGGAATGGGTGTGTTTTCGTATGAGCGTTCAGCAACTGCACTTACGCAGAATTATGAGGCTGCCTCTAAATCGACAGTTGAGACCACTGTGGATTATATGAACCTTGTGCTGAACACTGTGCGCACGGTGTCTTACGATATAGCGGTTTCAACC
Source organism: Eubacteriales bacterium (assembly GCA_050874385.1). Classification (GTDB taxonomy): domain Bacteria; phylum Bacillota; class Clostridia; order Lachnospirales; family Lachnospiraceae; genus CAG-882. Next base: position 22,365 of record JBNMKO010000035.1, on the reverse strand, counting down.
CTTGCAAGGGAATATTATGGCGGGGCTTATTCGGAAGACCCGTATAAGGAGAGTACCGTGTACAATACGCTGAAGAACGAGCTCGATTCCCGAAAGATTGGAAATGACTATATAAGGTCTATAGTGTTCACTGCCAAGTACGGCAAGGAGGTGTCCACAGCGACGAACAGCAGCATGAGAGGAATATACAATGATTTCCGTGAGCTGGACGTTGCAAAGCTCGTGGATAAGAATGATGTTGTATGGCTTGGATACCATCCGGAGGTGGATGAGTATATGGAGACATCCAAGTATGCTTTTGGTATACTGAGAAAAGCATACAATACTTCCTACAGGCAGGTTGGATATTTACTTCTCGATGTCGACTATCAGAAGATTGCTGAGACTATAAGCTCTGTCAATATGGGTGACGATGCTATTTTTGCACTTATCACGCCTGACGGAAGGGAGATATCATACAGAAGAACCGCTGACACAGAGGGGGATGCCGTAAATAATACATTGGATACCTCATATATTGTGGGAACAGATTTGTACGACAGGATACTTGCATCGGAAGAAGGGAGCGGAAGCGAGTATGTTGAGTTTGAGGACAGCAGGTTTTTAATGCTGTACAGCAAGCTCGATGTGGACGGATTTATGGTTGTATCGCTTGTCCCGGAAGCTTACATAATAGCCGATGCCAATGAGACTGCTGTGATTACGGCGGTGACTGTGGCTGCCACGGCGCTTATTGTCATTATTATAGGTTTTATTTTGTCCACAAGAATGGGTACTACAATCCGCAAGATTATGAATGGTCTTGAGAAGGCTTCCACCGGTGATTTGACGGTGGATATCCATACAAGGCGTAAAGATGAGTTTATGATACTCTGCGACAGTACGAACCAGATGATAGGAAATATAAGGACGCTTCTTGATAAGGCGGATACAGTGTCTAAGGCTGTAGGAAAAGCCTCGGAGAGCGTAGGAGGCAATTCGGGGATACTTCTCGAGGAGACAAAGGCGATTACGTCGTCGATTTCCGAGGTCGAGAAGGGCATTGTAATGCAGGCACATGATGCAGGAAACTGTCTCACGAGAATGGATGACTTATCTAAAAAGATAGGCGTTGTTTCGGAAAATGCGAGCAAGATTGCCGATGTCGCCGAGACGACGAAGGGAATTGTGTCGAGCGGTCTTGGGACGATAGAGGAGTTGAAGGATAAGGCGAAGGCTACAACTCAGGTCACGGCAGAGGTTATTTCAAATATTCAGGACCTTGAGGACGCGTCAAAGTCGATTGAGAAGATTATCAATGCGATTAACGATATCGCCGATGAGACAAGTCTTTTGTCTTTGAACGCTTCAATAGAGGCGGCGAGGGCAGGCGAAGCCGGAAAAGGCTTTGCGGTTGTAGCAGACTCCATAAGAAAGCTTGCCGAACAGTCACTCAATTCTGTGAATGAGATTAAGGGAATTGTAGGAAAAATTCAAAAGCAGACAGTTGACACGGTTGAGGTCGCAAAGCAGGCAGAGCTGATTGTAAATTCGCAGGAGGAAGCACTCAAGAATACAATAGAGGTATTTAGAGATATTGATAGTCATGTGTCAGGGCTTGCCGACAATCTGTCAGAGATTTCAAGCGGAATTAATGATATGGATGAGGCTAAAAAAGATACGCTTGCAGCGATAGAGAGCATTTCGGCTGTTGCCGAGGAGACAGCATCATCTGCTACAGCGGTCAATGAGGCAGCCAGCCGTCAGCTGGAGGCAGTGAAGAAGCTTAATAATGAGTCGGAGGAGCTGATTAATCACTCCGAAGACCTTGTTGAGGCAATAAATAAATTTACAATTTAACGGAGGCAGGGATTATGTATTCATTTGAAGAAGTTAAAGAATTTGACCCGGAGATTGCGGCAGCGATTTCGGATGAACTCGGAAGACAGAGAGACCATATTGAGCTTATCGCTTCTGAGAATTTTGTCAGCAAGGCGGTCATGGCGGCTATGGGGAGCCCGTTGACTAACAAGTATGCGGAGGGATATCCGGGGAAGAGATACTATGGCGGATGTCAGTATGTCGATGTAGTTGAGACTTTGGCTATTGAGAGGGCAAAGAAGCTTTTCGGATGTGATTATGCCAATGTGCAGCCACATTCGGGAGCACAGGCAAACCTTGCCGTATTTTTTGCCATTGTAAAGCCGGGGGACACTGTTATGGGCATGAGCCTCGCAGATGGAGGTCATCTCACACACGGAAGTCCGGTCAACATTTCAGGAAAATACTTCAACATCGTTCCTTATGGAGTAAATTCCGATGGATACATAGACTACGACAATGTGCTTGCCATTGCAAAGGAGTGCCGTCCTAAGTTAATCGTTGCAGGTGCGAGCGCTTATGCCAGAGCGATAGATTTCAAGAAGTTCCGTGAGATTGCTGATGAGGTCGGTGCGGTTCTCATGGTCGATATGGCACACATTGCAGGTCTTGTTGCAGCAGGTCTTCACATGAGCCCTATTCCTTACGCTGATGTGGTTACAACCACAACACATAAGACGCTGAGAGGGCCTAGAGGCGGTATGATTCTTTGCAATCAGGAGGCAGCAGATAAGTTCAATTTCAACAAGGCTATATTCCCGGGCATTCAGGGAGGACCTTTGATGCATGTGATTGCAGCCAAGGCTGTATGCTTTAAGGAGGCGCTTGACCCGAGCTTTAAGGTGTATGCACAGAACATTGTCGACAATGCGCAGGCGCTTGCGAAGGGACTTATGGACAGAGGATTTGATTTGGTATCGGGCGGCACTGACAACCACTTGATGCTTGTAAATCTTATCGGAAAGGGCGTTACAGGAAAGGCTACAGAGAAGCTTCTCGATTCCGTGAACATCACATGTAACAAGAATGCCATTCCTAATGACCCGGCATCACCGTTTGTGACAAGCGGTATCAGACTTGGAACACCGGCTGTCACTACAAGAGGCTTCAAGGCTGAGGATATGGACACTGTTGCGGAGGCGATTTCTCTTGCAGTGGCTAATCCGGAAGCCAATAAGGATGAGGCGTTAAGACTTGTGAAGGGACTTACGGATAAGTATCCTTTATACTAATGAACAGTTTTATGAATTTTATGTCAGGTTTTGGAGGTAAATTAAGTGCGAAAGTTAGTAGTCAATGTGCTTGCGTATAATTCGGAATATAGTACATCTACACAGATTGCAGCAAAATGTGATATGAGTGTTATGGAGTGTTACCTTAAAAATGCGTTCGTGTGCCTTAAATCATGCATTTGTAACACTCCTGACCTTGACGCAGCATTGTTTGTCAATTTTAGTGTGGATAAAAGATATCGTAAGCTTTATAAGGATAATGGAATAAAAATTATTGAACTTCCATTTGACAAATATGTACATCCGAAGGAGTTTAAGTGGGCACTGGTTAACTATAGGATATGCTGCCTTGATTATGCCGTTCATAATCTTGACTATGACTATTATCTTGCACTTGACACGGATGTGTACTGTGTGGACGATTTGAGTGACATGTTTGCTGAGATGAAGTATGGAGTTATGATGCACAATATAGGTCATCGACTTAGCCATAAGGACAGACAGGAAATTATAGACACCACCCCGCTGTACTTTGGCGAGAGGGTTGACATAGTGCATTTTGGCGGCGAGTGTCTGGGCGGAACGAGGGAGAAAATGACTGAGTTCATAGCCAAGTGGGAGGATGTGTTTAACAAGACATATGATGCGGTGATTGAGAAAAAGATATACAAGTTTAACGACGAGTATATCTCCTCGATGGTTGCGCATACACTTCCTATAAGGCAGGCTGTTCCGTACATGTTCAGGTATTGGACAATAAAGGATTTCTTTTTGATATGCAACAACTGGAAATACAACTCGGTGTGTTTGTGGCATCTTCCGGTTGAGAAGAAGCGCGGAATGTATAAGTTGTTCAACTATTTCCAAAAGCATGGCGAGTTTCCAAGTCTTAACAAGTCCGCGGCGATGATGGGCTTTGGGCGTTCCACGAGACCATTTGTGTTGTCGGATTATCCGATAAGGGCAAGGAACTTTATCGACAGAACCTTTAAGACAAAGAATAAGTAAAACTAAAACCGGGCATTGCAAGCGATATGTTCCTGTAAGCAGGGAGAATATCACGGGCAGCCCGGTTTTGACGTGATACAAAGTTTGTTTTTATGGGCTTATCACCTATCAAATTTGAGGAGCATGTTTGTCTGTGGCGGAGTGTCTGTTTTTTGACGGGATTTTTAATAGTTTTAGCGCGTCGGGAAATGCAGGTCTGTCCTTGGAAGCGCAGAGCATTTTTTCATAAATCAAGCCCACGATGAACCACACAGGTGCGTAGTCGAGACGGATAATGCCTTTGTAATTCAAGGCGGCATCGGAGTAGTCCCACGGACAGGCATTATGTTTTTTTAAAAAACTTCCGCTTATAAATTCTGTCAGAAAGATACACAGCGCATATACGCTGCCGCGAACAAAAACATTGGCTTTTTTGATTAGATTGTGGATGGGCGGAATGATAATGGCACTTCCGTATATCGGGAACATGTGGAGAGAACTCTGCCCCATAAGTTTTTTGTCGTGCTTTAAAAGAGAACCCATTCCCGTCCAGAACACCTCAAAGCACCAGCCTAAGCTGCCACAGAATATAAATTGTTTAATCATTTGATACCTCACAACGGCAAATGTTAATCAAGCTTGATTTTATATCTTGATGGATATATTATTAACTGTATTAAAAAAACTATGCAAGCCATGAGGGACGGAGCTAAGAAGAAAAAAGTTTATGAAATGGAGAGAAAATATGCCTGAATCTATTGTGACATTAAAAAAGGGAGAGGGAAGAGAGTTCGGACAGGGAGGTCTGTGGATATACGACAACGAGATTGACACAATCAACGGAACTTTCAAGAATGGAGATATAGTTGCGGTACACGCATTTAACGGATATATGCTCGGGAGAGGTTACATCAACCAGAACTCCAAAATCAGAATACGAATGATGACGAGAAATGCAAATCAGCTCATAGACGATGAGTTTATATATAAAAGGGTCAAGGCGGCATGGGACTACAGAAAAGACACTGTGGACACGTCATCTTGCCGTGTCATATTCGGTGAGGCGGATTTCCTCCCGGGAATTGTGATTGATAAATATGAGGATGTGCTTGTTGTTCAGGCATTGACACTTGGGATAGAGCGCTTCAAGGAGAAGATTGTAGGTGATTTGAAGGAGATTTTGAAGGCGGATGGAATAGATATACGCGGTGTCTACGAAAGAAGCGATGTGAGGGAGCGCGAGAAGGAAGGACTAAAGACGGTAAAGGGCTTTATAGGCGACGAGTTCGACACGAATGTTGAGATTGTGGAGAACGGCGTGCACTATATGGTCGATGTCGTGAATGGACAGAAGACGGGATTTTTCTTAGACCAGAAGTACAACAGACTTGCCATACAGAAGCTCTGCAAGGGAAAGAGGGTGTTGGACTGCTTCACACACATGGGAACTTTTGCGCTCAACGCCGGAATTGCGGGCGCGGCAGAGGTGACGGGACTTGACATATCCGAGTATGCGATAGAGCAGGCGAGAGCCAACGCAAGGCTCAACGGACTTGAGAGCACAGTGCAGTTTAAATGCGCCAACGTTCTTGATGAACTTCCAAAATTGGCATCGGAGGGCGAAAAATTCGATGTGGTGATACTTGACCCGCCGGCATTTACAAAGTCGCGCGAAGCCACTAAGAACGCGATAAAAGGCTACAGGGAGATTAACATGAAAGGTCTCAAGCTTGTCAAGGACGGCGGATATCTTGCGACATGCTCATGTTCGCACTTTATGACACAGGAGCTGTTCACAAAGACAATCAAGGAGGCGGCACAGAGCGTCCATAAGAGATTAAGACAGGTCGAGTTTCGCACACAGGGACCTGACCACCCGATACTGTGGGCGGCGAATGAGTCTTATTATTTAAAATTTATTATTTTTCAGGTGGTGGATGAACACTGATGTTTGTTTATGAGTGTGTTCATCAGCGGACACTAGATATAGTGGATTATCAGCTTATGTATAAAACAGAGTAAAATCAGAGAAATCATATAAAGCTTGGAAAAATATACAGTGAGCAGAAAAAATATTTAAAACTCCTAAATAAGTATGATATAATGTGGTTAGGAACAACTAATCACATTTCTAGGAGGTAATTGTTTTGGACAGAGCGACAAAAATTAATCTTCAAGGTGTGCCGGAGACAATGCTACAGACCTTGTATGCAAGGGCGAAGGAGTCAAAAGAGAGCAATCACCACATATACGATGAGAAGGCTGTTGAGATTGTGTCACAGTTGGATTACGATTTTTCGATGGCTGACAATGACAAGATGATGAGCTATGGGGTGATTGCCAGAACAATCATACTCGACAGACTTGTCGAGGATTTCCTGACACACAATGCCGGGGCAGTTGTAGTAAACATAGCGTGTGGTTTGGACACGAGATGTTACCGCATGGAGGGAAAGTATCTGAGATGGTATAACGTAGACCTTCCTGAGACAATGAGCGTAAGGAGACGTTTTTTTGACGAGAATGGTCCAATATATCAGATTGCCGAGTCAGCGACGACGCAGGCTTTTGTAAAGGACATAGAATATCACGGCGAGCCGGTGTTAGTGATAATCGAGGGATTTACAATGTATCTAAACGGGCAGGACGTTAAGAATATGTTCCACTTTATCGACGGCAAGTTTAAGAGTGCGACTGTGCTCGTTGAGACGATGTCACCTTTTTCGGTGAGCCACATTAAGGAGAAGTCCATTGAGGGCAGCAAGGCAAAGTTTACATGGGGAGTAAAAGACGGAAAAGAACTTGAAAAGCTTATACCGCCGTTTCGCAGCAAGGAGGATGTAAGCCTTGTGGAGGGGATGAAGGAGTTCATGCCTGTGTACAAGGTGATTGGGAAAATTCCACTTGCGAGAAATATTTCAAACAAAATTCTTGTTATGGAAAAGTAGAAGTTCAAAAAATAGCTGATAGAGTGCAATAATTGCATCTATCAGCTATTTTTTGATATTGGCTTATAATAAAAACAGTGCTGTGGTTACGACTAAAACTTTTTCTAATGTTAAATACTTATGTAATATTTATTGTGTTTTGCAGAAATTATTTTGCTATATTAATAATTGAAAAGCCTGCGCAAATATTTATTGTAGAATGCGTGTTCGAGCACTATGTCGGCAATGGATGTATCTTCTGTCATTATGATGTCATCACCATATCTTTCTATTTCTTCGTTTGTTATAAAGTGTTTAACTGTCCCTTCCTCTGTGATGAGGTCGCGTGTTTCCCGCATTTGCATGAGGGTGTCAACCTCTTTGGCATCAATGCCTGTTCTTTCAATTATGTCATTCATAATGACTGAGCGTGGGATATACTGCTCATTTAAATAGATATAGGTTGTCTCGGTATTGGTATCCTGGTCATATTCCCGTACCTCACAATTTGTACCGAATTCTTTGGAGTTGGCCCTTGATGTCAATTCGGAGTAGAGCGAGCTGATATTATATTCATTTTGATTCCAAAGGTCATCCGGTGTCATATCTACAGTATACTGGTCAAGCAGGTAATAGTAATAGGCGTTCTCGTCGGAAATATTGACTTCCACGTATGTGACATCATAGTTTGGTTTGGCATCAGCCGTACCCGACGCGCTGTTGTTATTTTTGCCGTCATCGTTTTGCTTTAGCTGTCTATTGCGTTCTTCGACGGCAGCGTCATAGGCTGCTTGGTGCTTCTCACGCTTATCAAGTATTTCCTGTTTGGTCAATACATTCACGTCATCAGGCATACCCGGGAAGGCTGACGGGTTTACATTGTCAATGTAGTTTGCTATGCAGTATGTCGCAAAATCAGAACTTGAACCCATTATTCTTAGTGCAAGATATGCCTTGTCGTATGAACATTCAGGCTCATCTTCGAGAATCATTTCAAGTACTTTCTTGATATCGGATACGGTTAAATAGTCACCGTTCATTCTTTCATCAAATTCCTCTTCGGGAAAAGCATCCTGATTAATATTGCTTATGTAATAGGTCATGCAGTCAGCAGCAAATTCAGATGATACGCTGTAATCATACACAAGCGTTGAATATGCTTCATCATAGGAATAATCCTCACAGCCGGCAAGAATGTCAAGAACCTCCGACTGTGTAAGTCCGGACGCATCGGTAGGTTCGTTGTCTGCCGTGGCAGTGCTTGATGCTTCGGCTGAGTCTGTTGTTGTCCCTTCCTCAGTTGTGATTACGGTTGCTTCCGTGTTGTTGTCTGCTTTACCGCATGCCGCTAAACTAATAGCCATGACGGTTGCTGTGGTTACAGCTAAAAATCTTCTTCTCATGTAAAATCTCCTTAATAATGGTAAATTTGTTTGTAAACAGCGTATGCAAAATGAATTGCCGATGTGAAATGGTGGACAGTTGCTTTTGCATTTATAGTTGTTTAAGTAACTATAATTACTATTTATAATTTGGATTATAGTTGTTTAGAAGCTGTTTGTCAATATACCTAGAATGACATTTTCTGGGTAATCTTTGTGAATTATTCTGTGCTGTAAAAGTGCGAAAATGGACTTAATTGATAGTGGTCAATAGGATACTCACAATCCGCTTAATTGCTTCTTTGGCAGTGTTAAATAACTTGATTTATTATGTACAATGAAGTAGAATTAGAAAATAATTGAAAATTCGGATATTAATAAATGTCCGGAATTTCAGACGTATTAGTGTGAAAATAATTATCAGTGTAAAAATGATTGGAGAAAAATAATGAGTAAAATGGCAAAGATATTGTTGGGTATTTTGGCGGTTTCGCTTGTGCCGCTTGGCATGTTAGGCGCTATGCTGTACTTTGGAGGCAGGGCAGATACAACTGTGGGTGGAACGGATGTCACAAGTGGAGTTACATACACCAATGCCTATGAGAGTACAACGTATGAAGATATGTCTCAAACTGGGTTCACGAATGTGTCGGATGTTTCAGGTGACAGCACCAAAAATGCGAACAACGACAGCAATTTTTTCACATCAAGTATTCCTGACAGTGTATGGAAAAATATGCAGGGAAAGAGCTATACACAGGATTGCACAGTGTCAAGAAGTGACCTTAGCTATGTCCATGTGCTGTATGTCGATTTTGCCGGAAGGACATGTGAAGGCGAGCTTATCGTAAACAAGATGATTGCGGAGGCTGTCAGGGATATATTTAGGCAGCTGTACGAGGCGGAGTATCCGATTGAGAAGATAGCGCTCATTGATGAATATGACGGCGATGATGAGCTGTCGATGAGCGACAATAACACATCGGCATTTAATTTCAGGACGATAGCAGGCACGGATGTCGTGTCAAAGCACGGAATGGGATTTGCAGTGGACATCAATCCTTTTTACAATCCGCAGGTCACGGAGACTGAAAACGGAGTTGAAGTTCACCCGGAGGATGCCGTAAGCTATGCGGACAGGGATGGCGATTTCTTATACAAAATCGACCATGATGACCTGTGCTATAAGCTGTTCACAGAGCATGGCTTTACATGGGGAGGCGACTGGGAGACCAACAAGGATTATCAGCATTTTGAGTGGCAGGAATAAAGGCAGACGGCAAATAAAGGGAGAGACTTATCCTATCAGTGATGGAAAGAGAAATCAGAAAACCTTTCAGGTTATAAAGAAAATCTATATGGAATGAGGTATAAAAACTAATGAAACAGCATGAGACAAAGAGGGGGTCATTTTCCGGGAAAATAGGATTTGTGCTCTCGGCAGCGGGAGCTTCTGTGGGATTAGGAAATATTTGGAGATTTCCGTATCTGGCAGCAAAATATGGCGGAGGAATTTTCCTTGTCATATATATTATTTTGGCATTGACATTTGGATATACAATGATAATAGCGGAGACATCATTGGGGCGAATGACCAAAAAAAGCCCTGTAGGGGCATACGCTTCATTTGGAAAGTCAAAATGGATTTTGGCAGGAGGCTGGATAAATGCGGTTATCCCAATTCTGATAGTGCCATATTATTCAGTAATTGGTGGATGGGTGATAAAATATCTTGTCGGGTATGTCACGGGGCAGACACAGGTTGTTGCAGCAGATGGATATTTTTCTGAATTTATCTCCAACGGCTTTTCGGCGGAAGTTTATTTTGCCATATTTGCATTGATTGTATTAGCCATTATTTATGCAGGTGTGCGCAATGGAATTGAGCGCGTTTCAAAGTTTATGATGCCAATTCTTGTAATTTTGTCGTTGATAATCACTGTATATTCAGTGACAAGACCGGGGGCTTTGGTTGGCGTTAAGTATTTTTTGGTTCCAAATGTAAGTAATTTCTCATGGATGACGGTTGTGACAGCTATGGGACAGATGTTTTATTCGCTTTCCATTGCGATGGGTATTTTGATTACATTTGGTTCATACATGAAAAAAGAAAATTCAATCGAGGAATCGACAACGCAGGTTGAGATTTTTGATACGGCGATTGCCATGATGGCGGGACTTATGATTATTCCGGCAGTTTTTGCGTTTTCCGGTGGAGATGCACAGACGCTTCAAGCCGGACCGGCACTTATGTTTATCACTATCCCAAAAGTTTTTGCAAGTATGGGTTTTGGAACTTTTGCAGGAGTTATGTTTTTCCTGTTGGTTCTTTTTGCCGCGCTTACCAGTTCAATCGCATTGACAGAAAGCGCAGTTTCTACTTTTGAGGATGAATTTGGATGGAGCAGAAAGAAATCTACGATTATTATCGGTGCGATTATGATAGCGATGGGAAGCCTGTCAGCGCTTGGATATGGGCCGCTTGCAAATGTGAAAATAATTGGAATGCAGTTTCTGGACTTTTTTGATTTTTTGACAAACACTGTTATGATGCCGATTGCGGCTATAGCAACATGCCTGTTTATATCGAGGGTTGTTGGCGTAAAGCGTATTGAGGAAGAGGTGACTTACGGGGGCGGCAAATTTCGCAGGAAGAAGATATTCTGCTTTATGATTAAATATTTATGTCCGATTTTTGCGGGACTAATTTTATTGAGTTCTATCGCAAATGCGTTTGGATGGATTTCGATGTGATTTTATTTATGTCGCTTGGCAGCATGTGTATTAGGGGGTATGAAAATGTATTCTGAAAATGATTTAAAAAAGCAGATGTGTGAGATGGGCTTACATGGTGATGAGACAATTCTTATACATTCATCGATGAAGGCAATAGGGCAGGTTGACGGCGGTGCGGACACGGTGCTTGATGTGTGGAGCGATTTCTTTGCAAAAGGACTTTTGCTGCTGCCGACACACACATGGAAGACGATAAACGATGAAAATCCGGTGTACGACCCTGAGAGTACGCCGTCATGTGTCGGACTTTTGACTAACATGTTTATGAAGAGAGAGGGAGTGGTGCGCTCACTTCACCCTACGCACAGCATGGCAGGACTTGGGCGAGGGGCAGCGGAGTATTTGAAAGGTGAGGAGTTTTGCAATACACCATGCACGCCGGGAGGCTGTTATGACAGATTGAAGGACTGCGGCGGAAAGATACTTCTTGTCGGTGTTGGGCATGAGCGCAATACATATATCCACAGCGTTGAGGAGGTGCTAAACGTCCCGAACAGACTGTCAGACAAGCCGATGGAGCTTGAGATAGTAATGCCTGACGGCGAGCATAGAAAAGTGTATGTGAGAAGGCATTACAACGCCTCACAGCCGCATATATCAGAGGATTTTGTAAAGCTCAATCAGGCATTTTTAGACTGTAACGCTGCAAAACAGGTGAAATTTGGTGACGCTGACTGTCTTTTGTGCGATGCCAAAAGAATTTTTGAGGTTGTAAGACATGTGATTGCACCAGACCCGGAGTGCATTGTGACCAGCGGGAGTATTGCACAGGAGAGGTGGAGAGATATCACATTTTATTGACTTAATATGAATTTCTCTGCCAAGTGCAGTGCATATAATTTTACAGGCAATATGTTTTGAAGGTGTAATCTTGAAGCGTAGAATAGAAGATGGGTTGTTGAGTTGGAAATTTGTGCTGCCGTCAGGCGGTGCAGTGGGGGATAAAATGAGCACGGACATAAAGATACTTATTGTCGATGACGACGTGTATATAGGTGACATGGTTGCGGCGGCACTGATAAAGCAGGGTTACGAACCTGTGAGAGCATACTCTGGGACGGAGGCATTGTTGGTGCTTGAGAATACGAAGCCCGATGTGATTTTGCTTGATTTGATGCTTCCGGGGCTTAACGGCGAGGAGCTTATAAAGAGGATAAAGGACATTCCCGTTATTGTCGTTAGCGCAAAGGTCGGGATAGATGACAAGGTGGCTATGCTCACCGAGGGGGCAGCGGACTATATAACCAAGCCGTTTGAGCTGAGAGAGCTTATTGCCAGAATTGAGGTACAGTTGAGGCTTGCCGGAAGGTCGGGCAGGACTGCGGGTGCAAAAAATGAGAACGATTTGCTTACCTGTGGTGTGCTTGCGATAAATCCCACCTCACATGAAGTGACAGCAGGCGGAAACAGCGTTCACCTTACAAGGACGGAGTACGCGATATTAAAGCTTCTTATGATAAATTCAGGGCAGGCGGTGGCAAAATCCGTGATACTTGACAGGATAAGCGATGACACGCCCGATTGTACCGAGGCATCGCTAAAGCAGCACATAAGCAATCTGAGAAAGAAACTCAAGGACGCTTGTGGAAATGAGTGTATTGAGTCCGTGTGGGGCATTGGATTTATATTAAAATAAGACTAAATCTTTACGAAATCTTTACTATTTTCTTGACCGGTTTCTTTACATTTATTTCGTATAGTCAATGTATCAAAAATTTAGAGTTGATGAACCGCTAAAAAGTATATTATGTGGAAGTGTATGTAAGAATTTTTTACACGCAAATTTTCATATATGAATAGTGAAAATCGTGTGCGCGAATTTTCTTCGTATGCAATTTTTCACACATGAATTGTTTGTGTGTGAAAACAAATTGCTTTGATGATTTTACTGTGCGGTAAATCACTCGGAAAAGAGGTAAATATGGAATATTGTCTGGAAACTGACGGTCTGTCAAAATCCTACAGAAATTTTAAGGCGCTTGGTGGTCTGAACATGCACGTCCCTAAAGGCTCAATATACGGCTTTGTAGGAAGAAACGGTGCTGGAAAGACTACACTGATAAGAATTATATCGGGCTTGCAGGAGCCGACAGCGGGCAGTTACACGCTGTACGGGTGCAAAAATGATGATAGTAACATTGGAAATGTCAGAAGACGCATGGGCGCTGTCGTCGAGACACCGTCGATATATCTGGATATGACGGCGAGGGACAATCTTGTGCAGCAGTACAGGGTTCTCGGAATGCCGTCATTTGACGGGCTCGATGAGCTTTTGGAGCTTGTCGGTCTGTCCGACACGGGAAAAAAGAAGGCTAAGAATTTTTCGCTCGGTATGAGGCAGAGACTGGGGATTGCCATTGCGCTTTGCGGAAATCCTGATTTTCTTGTGCTCGATGAACCCGTGAACGGTCTTGACCCACAAGGCATAGTCAGAATGAGAGAGCTCATATTAAAGCTCAACCATGAGAAAAAGATAACAGTACTCATATCGAGCCATATTTTGGACGAGCTGTCAAAGCTTGCGACGCACTATGGCTTTATCGACGGAGGCAGAATTGTCGAGGAGATAAGCGCAAAGGAGTTAAATGACAAATGCCGCAAGTGCATAAAGGTAACAGTATCGGATATCAGGGCTTTCTCGCGTGTCATGGATAAGCTGGGGCTTAAATATGTTGTGGGTGACGACATGACGGCTGACATTTATGACAAAATCAGTATAACCAAGCTGGCGGCGGCTCTTGACGGAGAAAACTGTGAGCTTATATCGGCATCGGAGACGGAGGAGTCTCTTGAGAGCCACTTTATAAAACTTGTAGGAGGTGGCAGAAATGAGTAGACTTCTCAGGGCAGATTTTTCAAGGTTGTTTAAAAGCCTTATTTTTAAGCTTGGAATGATTTTTTCGGTTGGCTTTGCTGTTGTGATGGTGATGGCAAGATACATAGACTTTAAGGTCAATGCAAATATTTATGCAGAATATGGATATACAACACTCAATGCTGATGATTTTGTTTTTATTGGCGGCTTTTTTATGATGTTTGTCGTGGCTGTGTTTATCGGGATTTTCGTGGGTACTGACTATTCAGATGGCACAATAAGAAATAAGATTATGGTTGGACACAAGAGAAGTTCAATTTATCTTGCAAATTATTTAACTTGTTACGCGACGACGCTGATATTTAATTTTACATATATTGTAACAGTATTGGTGTTTGACTTGATTTTGTACAAAAACACAACAATCAAACTGGGGAATTTTTTTATAAATCTGGTATTTCTGATTATCACATCAGCCGCGCTTAATGCACTTTTATTATTTTTTGCGATGCTTATAAACAATAAGGCGGCTGCATCGGTGATGCTTCTTGGCATGGCGATTTTGTTTTGGTTTTCGGCAATGCTTATAGTTACAAGGCTTGATACACAGGAGTATTATCAGGACGCATATTATATGAATGAAGATGGTGAAGTTGTACAGGATGAAAATGTAAGAAATCCAAAGTATCTGACAGGTGTTAAAAGGGAAATCTATGAATTAATGGATGACTTTCTGCCGTCAACGCAGTATTACCAGATTATGCAGTGGAAGATTGAAAGACCTTTGAGGTTCATTTTGTGCGATGTGGGGATGGTGATTGTGATGACTGGAGCAGGAGTGGTGGCGTTCCGGCGCAAGGATTTGAAGTGAAATCGAGTTTTGCAATTATTTAAAGAAATATATAAAACGAGGGAGGAGAACTATGGCTCTTTGGATTGCGTGCATTGTGCTTTTAATATTGGTTGTTTCACTGATTATAAAGATAATCTTAATGTGCAAATCCATGAGAGAGATAACCTCCTCCCTTGACACTATTCTTGAGGGCGACACTAACGCGGTCATAACCGTGTCGTCGGGGGACAGGTATATAAAGGGGCTTGCCGCGCGGCTTAACACGCAGCTTTGCGGACTTCGTGCGCGCAGAATAAAATATGAAAACGGTGACAAGGAGATTAAGGAGGCGGTGACGAATATATCACACGACCTTCGCACACCGCTCACGGCTATTTCGGGGTATCTTGAGCTTCTTGAGCAGGAGGAAAAAAGTGATACAGTGAAAGATTATCTCGATATCATAACCAACAGGACGTGCGCGTTAAAGGAGCTAACCGAGGAACTTTTTCAATATACGGTTATACTTTCACAGGATAAGCTCACATTGGAGCCGATAGATTTGCGCGAGGTTCTTGAGGAGAGCGTATTAAGCTTTTACGGGGCGATGAATGAGGCGGGTATTGTCCCGGAGCTTTCCATTACTGAAAACAGCGTGATAAGGCGGTCAAACCGTGCGGCGATGTCGCGCGTTTTTGGCAATATAATAGGAAATGCGCTAAAATACAGTGACGGGGATTTTTTTGTCGAGTTATGCGATGATGGGCAGATTATATTCAAAAATCATGCCGCAAACCTTGACAAACTGCGCGTTGAGAAGCTTTTTGACCGTTTTTACACTGTGCAGGAGGCGAGAGGCGGTGCAGGACTTGGTCTGTCGATTGCGAGAAGCCTTGTGGAGCAGCTGGGAGGGAGCATTGGGGCGGAATATGAGGGTGGAGTATTGAAAATAGAGATAAAAACATAGCAGGTGAGGATATTTACATTCCTTTTATTGCTGTGGTATAATCAAATAAATTTGATGTTTTTGCAGAGAGAAAGACGATATATCATATCGAAAAGACTATCCGAGAGACGGGAACGGTTGTTGATGATGGAGTGCATGAGATTTTTGTCAACACCGCGATTGATGATGGCTCTCTAATTTCCGATTTGATGAGATGCATGGGGCAGAAGGAAGTCAATAATGAGCATTTTCCGTGTTTGTCAAACCGGGTCAATTATTTAAAAAATACAGAAAGGGGTACGCTCGTGATGTGTGAGGTTATGGAAAAATATACGACAGAGGCCAGAAACGAAGGCTGGGCTAAGGGCAGAGCAGAAGGCATAGCCGAGGGTAGAGTCGAAGGTAGGACGGAAGGCAGAACAGAAGGCAGAACCGAAGCTAATATAGATGCTGTTGTAAATATGCTTAAACTTGGCATAGACGAGTCCTCTATCAAAAAGTGTTATCCGAATGAGTTTGAGGAAGGCAGGAAACGATTTTTTAAAGAGGGGAATTAAATATTAACTCAAAGAATATCTTGACAAAACAAGCATTGAAGCAATATAATCACCGTGTAACTGGAAAATATTTTGGGTAATACCTAAAAGAATTATTTTAAGAAAGCGAGGTAATTCATTATGAGATATGTAGAGTTGGAGATTGTAGTTGAATATTGTGTGATTACCTCGGTTTTTGTTTGTGATAAGTTCTG
Organism: Eubacteriales bacterium; assembly: GCA_050874385.1. GTDB lineage: Bacteria > Bacillota > Clostridia > Lachnospirales > Lachnospiraceae > CAG-882. The sequence goes on along the minus strand of JBNMKO010000035.1, from coordinate 5,837 downwards.
ATTTTTCGCAGTTTTTTGACTGTGAACAGGCAGCAGGGCGGATTTAAATATTCATTGGAAATATAATTATCCATTGGAAATAAATTTCCGTTAGAAATTTAAAATCCGTTAGAAATAAAAATATCCATCGGAAATTTAAGTTTTCGATAGGTATTTAGATTATTTTGTCTTATAGACCGTGGCAATTTTTGCTGCGGTCTTTTTTTGCTTTATAGGAAAATCCACTATTGGTGGTTTCCTGTCTTTTTGTTTTGCATGGCATGTTTTTATTTTTGGTGTATGTTTTGCAAAAAAAATGCCTGCAAGTTGATATATTTTAGAGGTACATGAGAATGTGCCGAGGTAGTCCTGAAAAAATAATCATGTACCTAAAAGTATTGATTTTTTATAGGAGAGGACTAAAAAATGTCAAAAAATAATAATTACAGCAATAAAAATATTAACAAAAATATCAGGGAAAACAGCGATAATGAAATTAGAAGTAATGTAATCAGTAGTGGTGTTAATAACAGCAGATGCACAGGTCGTATATGCAATGCACAGAAGAATATGTTCACGATACTTTTTGAGGGAAAGGAACTTCCGGCAAAGTGCAAGGGCAGCTTTTACCATGACGAGTCTGAATTTCCGATAGTCGGCGATTATGTCGAGTTCGACTATCAGCCATCGGGTGAGAGCAGGATTGTAAAGGTGTGTGACAGAAAAAATATGTTGAAGCGCCCGTATCCAAGCGACCACAGCATGAAAAATTCTCTTGAGCAGGAGATGGTGGCAAATGTCGATTACTGTTTTATAGTTTGTTCGCTCAATGACAATTTTAATGTTAACAGAATAATGCGTTATATCTCGGTGGCAAAAGCAGGTGATGTCACGCCGATAGTTGTGCTCACAAAGGCGGATTTGTGCAAAAATGTAGATGACTATATAAATGAGGTAAGAGCGGCAGCGGGGAATGTGAAAGTTAATGTGGTAAGTGTTGTAAATTTCGACGGAATGAATGAGCTTTTGGATTATTGCAGGGAGGGAGTTACAATAGCGCTTATGGGCTCGTCGGGTGTGGGAAAATCCACGCTGATAAATGTAATTTCGGGCAGTGAAATTATGAAAACCGGAGCAGTCAGGGAGAGCGACTCAAGGGGAAGACACACCACGACAACAAGGCAGCTCTTTATGCTTCCAAATGGTGTCACGATAGTCGACACTCCGGGTATGAGGGAGCTTGGCATGTGCGATGTGTCGGAGGGGATTGATGACACATTTTCGGATATTGTTGAGCTTGAGAGCCGTTGTAAATTCAGGGACTGCCGCCATAACACTGAGCCGGGCTGTGCCATAAAGGCGGCTATAGATGATGGAAGCCTGTCGGCAGAGCGGTATGAGCTTTACAGGTCACTTAAAAATGAGAGCGAGAGAAATTTTAACAGAAAAGCGGTGGCTTTAAAGAGAAGGCAGATAAACAAAGCTAGACATTAGTTGTAGATTTTGCAGTGAGTTGCTTGTAGTAGATAGTGTGTAGTGTGGAAAATACATCTAAGACAGTAGAGAACAATGTCCAAATAGTGACAAATATAGTTTATCGTTTTTGGTAAAAAATACTGTCTTAGATGTATTATGATTTCACATTTTTATTTGAGTAACTGTGATGCAGTTATATGGGTGATTAGTTGTCGGTATGGCAAATGTATGTGGGAATGTGTGGCGTTGTACAATGGCATAAAATTTACATAATGTCATAGAATATTACATTGTCTGAATTGGCGATATGCGGTATTTTTTTAATGACAGAAGTGAAATTCTGTTATTAGCTGAAATATTTTTCAGAGCTGAAGGGAGAAGTGGCATGATGAAGGAAAATACCGCATACACGTCAAGCGGGCGTGGCAGTGAATATTTGAGGGATATGTGTGAGGGCTGGCGTTTTGGCGGCGAGGCGCAGGAAGCTTCCGAGGTTACGGAGATTTCCTATGATGACAGTGAGTGGGAGGTTGTCGATATTCCTCATACATGGAACATAAAGGATGCGGAGGACGGCGGAAACGATTATCTTCGCACTGTTTTCTGGTACAGAAAAGTTATTGAATATGATGAAAAATTTACAGGAAAAAAAGTATATCTTGAATTTAACGGTGCAAATCAGAAGACTGATTTATATGTAAACGGAAAGCATGTGCCGTATAATGGCGGTGATGAATACACGCACAAGGGCGGCTACACGGCTTTCAGATTTGACATAACGGATTTTCTTGTAGATGGACAAAATATCCTTGCGGTCAAGGTCGACAATAAGCACGATGAGGCGATTGCCCCAATATCGGCTGATTTTAATATGTGTGGAGGCCTTTACAGAAGAGTGTACCTTGTCGTCGTAGACAAGCTGCATTTTGACCTTGAAAACAATGGCTCATCGGGACTTTTTCTCACGACACCTAATGTGAGAAGCATGACTGCACCCGAAAATCTCGGTACAGTGAATATCAGAACAACGCTTGTAAATGACGGTGATGAGGACAAAAATATCACTGTAAATGTACAGATAGACGGAGATAATGCGCCGGAGACAGTCATAGAAAAAGTTACAATTCCGGCAGGTGGCAGAGTGGATTTCGCGAGGACGGTCAAGGTTGACAAGCCTCATCTGTGGCATGGAATTAGTTATGAACGTGGTGAGAAAAATCAGGATGTCGGCTACATGTACACAGTAAGTGTCAGCATATTGTACGGTGATACCGTGCTTGACAGCGTGAGTGATAGGGTAGGTTTCAGATATTTTTATGTGGACAAGGATACTGGCTTTTATCTCAATGGAAAATCTCATCCACTGCGTGGTGTTAACAGACACCAGTTTCACAAGGGCATGGGAAATGCACTTACGGAGGCGCAGCATGAGGAGGACGTTGAGATAATAAAGGAGCTTGGCGCAAATGCGGTCAGACTGTGCCACTATCCGCACACCGATTATTTTTATGATTTATGCGATGAGAACGGAATTGTTCTGTGGACGGAGATACCGCTTGTAAACGCGCTCGGCGAGTCGGCGGATTTTGAAAAAAATACGAGACGACAGCTTGTGGAGCTTATCAGGCAGCAGTACAACAGACCTTCCGTTATTTTCTGGGGACTTCAAAATGAGATTGGAAACGGTGCAAACAGTGCGAGCAGCTTTATAAATGCAAAGCAGCTTGTATATGGACTTGATGAGCTTGCGCACAGCGAGGACAGTTCCGGCAGATACACGACGCAGGCAATCAACCGCGACTATGCGATGAACCAGAGAGGGACGGCTGACTATTCGGATTTTACGAATAATGTGGGCTGGAAATCTGATATCGCCGCGTGGAATATTTATCCGGGCTGGTATCCTGACAAGAATTTTACGGGCAACTTTGAGCAGCTAATGGACAGAAAGGCTTCGTTCGATGACAGACCTATGGGAATATCTGAGTACGGTTGGGGTGCAAATGTAAATCAGCATGAGCTTTACCCGGAGCTTGAGAAGAACGGACTGCTAGCATGGGGACAGTGGCACCCGGAAGAGTACCAGAGCATTATGCACGAGCAGGCGCTTGAGTATATCAATAAGCATGATTGCCTGTGGGCGACATTTATATGGGTGCTGTTTGATTTTGCCGTTGACTCAAGAGACGAGGGAGGACAGATTGCGTTAAATGATAAAGGACTTGTCACAGGTGACAGGAAAATCCGCAAAGACAGCTTCTATCTCTACAAGGCGAACTGGAACAAGGCTGACGCATTTACCCATATCACAAGCTCACGCTATGCCAAGAGGGACAACACGGACACATATATTAAGGTGTACTCTAACTGCGACAGCGTTACGCTTTTTGTAAATGGAGTGAGTGTCGGTGAGATGGACAACAGAGGAAATGGAGTGTTTGTTGTCGACAATATCACGCTTGAGAAGGGCGAGAATAACATACAGGCAGTTGGATGTATTGCAGGAGATGATGGGGAATATACAAATGAATGTGTATTTACATATTGTTGCTTGTAGCGTTAAATAATAGCTCAAAATAGCTGAAAAGCCACATTGTATTGTTGAGTTTGAATAACGGATTAAAATGACGAAAGCCTGTATTTATGCGGGGTTCTGGCATTTGTTTTATCAAATGGCTCTAGTTTGGCTCTATTTGTGGGTGGAATAATGAGAAAAATACTTTTCGCTGTAGTTTTATTATGGCACTTGACAAAAGATGACAGTACAGATATACTTTTAAAAAGCAATGAAGAGAGATAGTAAATATTTTGGATATCACAGAGAGGAGTTACTTGGTGGAAAACTCTATTGAAGAAGTATTGAACCAGTCTTGGAGCTGTGTACCGAGTGAAATTTTCATTAGGCTACACTGGGAACGCCCATTACAGCGTCAGAGTATCGAAAGAGATTTCCGTACTTGCTAAGGTCTATATTGCGAGATATAGATGAATTAAGGTGGTAACACGAAGCTATCAGCTATCGTCCTTAAAGTAAATTTAAGGAGGGTAGCTTTTTTAATACATAAAAATAGTAAAATCGGAGGGATTAGTTATGAATTATGTTGTTGATAGTTACGAGAATTATAAAGAAGAAAACCGTTTGACTACAAATAATGCAAGAAAAATTGAATTTGTAACAACTGCAAGAATTTTGGGTGAGATTATCCATGATAAGAGTAAGATATTAGATTGTGCAGCAGGAACAGGAATTTATGCGTTCTGGCTTGCGAATAAGGGGCATGATGTAACTGCTACAGATATTACACCAAGACATATAGAAATTATCAATCAAACACTTACAGGCAAAAATTATAATATGAATACTGCTGTTTTAGATGCTACAGATATGTCATGTTTTGCAGATAATTCATTTGATATTGTTCTTAATATGGGTCCATTTTATCATTTGATAACTGAAGCACAGAGAGAAAAATGTATGAAGGAATGTCTAAGAGTATTAAAGAAAGGCGGCCTTTTAGTTACGGCGTATATTCCAAGGTATTATGTTTTTCAATATATTGCTATGAACAATGAAAATTATTTGGATGAACGCTTGGCAAAACAACTTATCGAAACTGGGGTGCTTAGGCATGATGATGAAAAGTGTTTTTGGACAGATACTTATTACTCATCAAAAGATGAAATGGAATCAATTTACCAAAGATATAGATTAAAAATTGTAGACCATTTTGCTCAAGATGGGTTAGCACCTCTTTTATCAAAAAAAGTTGATAAGTGGGACGAAAATCAGTTCAAAACATGGTGTGATTATCACTATAGCGTATGTCGGGAACAATCAATTTTAGGAGCAAGTAATCATGTTGTCATAATTGGGAAAAAATAAAAGAAATTGAGAAAACATATATATCCTTGCAGAAGCATTAGTTCTTATGTTAGGATACTATCTAAGGAAAGTACCCACGACAGGGTGGTAGCCTCCCGAGTTTTATGATACCGGACAACCGGAATACATAGGAAGGGAGGTGGCGCCGATGACAGCTTATGAGATCATTTCGATTTTCATTGGGATATTAGCATTGTTAATGTCCTTTGGTAGCTTGATTGTAGCGTTGCTTGCCTTTCTCGATAAAGAGAATAGCTCTTTGAGGAAGAGCAAGCGAAAATAAAAATGCCTATCCTGTCTGCCAACAGGATAGGCGGTGTCCTTAAGGACATTCATTAACCTAAACTCGGAGCATCCACCTTTGGAGTGGGTGCTTTCTGTTTAATTAGATATTATCGTCTTATGTCTGATAATTCAAGAGGTTTCACTAATTTGGAAAAATTTTTACAGTAAGGCGGTCAGTACCTTTTTTGACAACCATATTGTCATTAAGCAGGTG
>JBNMKO010000034.1:0-30871 GCA_050874385.1 Eubacteriales bacterium | reverse complement strand
GCATTGCAACGTTCTTTAAAGCTTCCTTAATGTCATCATTTACAACATCTGTAGCTGCCTCTACAAGAACACCAATCTTACCTTCGCCATGGATGTAAGAAACAACAAGGTCTGCACCTGTAACCTTCTCGAATCTTCTGATGCTTAACTTCTCACCGATACGGGCAACTTTGCTTGAAAGAGCCTGCTCAACTGTAAGTGTAGGGTCAGCTGCCCATGTCTCCTGCATGAAAGCATCCATATCAGCTGCGTCAGACTTCATAGCCTGTGCTGCTACAGCGTCAACGAACTCGTTGAACTCAGCGTTCTTGGCAACGAAATCTGTCTCAGAGTTAACCTCAACAACAACTGCGTTGTGGTCATCGGAAAGTAATGTCTTAACAACACCTTCTGCTGCAATTCTTCCGGCCTTCTTAGTAGCTGCTGCAAGACCCTTCTCTCTTAAAAACTCTACTGCCTTATCCATATCGCCTTCTGTAGCTGCAAGAGCCTTCTTGCAATCCATCATTCCGGCACCTGTCATCTCTCTTAACTCTTTTACCATTCCTGCGGTAATGTCTGCCATTTTAATGTCCTCCAAATATAATTAATTTAATTTATTTCTTAAATTAGTAAAGGGGCAAAAGCCTTGCCCCTTATGTTATTCGGAAATTATTCCTCTGTTGCTGCCTCTTCTACAGCCTCAGCGTCCTCAGAGTACTCAACGTCTGTTGCCTCACCCTGATTTGCCTCGATAACAGCGTCAGCCATCTTAGCAACGATAAGCTTAACTGCTCTGATAGCATCGTCGTTACCAGGGATAACGTAATCTAACTCCTCTGGGTCACAGTTAGTATCAACAATACCGAAAAGAGGAATTCCAAGGATATGAGCCTCCTGGATACAAATTCTCTCCTTCTTAGGGTCAACTACAAAAATAGCGTCTGGGAGCTTCTTCATGTTCTTGATACCGCCAAGATTTCTCTGAAGCTTGTCCATCTCCTTCTTTAACTGAGCTACTTCCTTCTTAGGAAGAACATCGAATGTTCCGTCCTGCTCCATTGTCTCAATCTCGATGAGACGTGCAATTCTGCTCTGGATTGTCTTGAAGTTAGTAAGCATACCGCCTAACCATCTCTCATTGATGTAGTACATGCCACAACGCTCTGCCTCTGTCTTAACAGCCTCCTGAGCCTGCTTCTTAGTACCTACGAATAATACTGTACCGCCGTCAGCAACGATATCAGCTAATGCATGATAGCACTCATCTACCTTAGTAACGGACTTCTGTAAGTCGATGATGTAGATTCCGTTTCTCTCTGTGTAGATGTACTCTGCCATCTTAGGGTTCCATCTTCTTGTCTGGTGTCCAAAATGTACACCTGCCTCAAGTAACTGCTTCATAGAAATTACGCTCATTTTAGTACCTCCTGTGGTTTTTAATATTCTTCCATGCGCTTCAACTTTCCGTCACCCCGAGCAAGGGACCATAGGAAATCCACACATGTGTTTTTTCACACGAATTTAAGAATAACATAACACAAAAAAATTTGCAAGTACTTTTATTTGAATAATTGCAAAAAAAATAATTTCCCAAACAACTGTCATATTGGGAAATTATCTATTTTTTTGAAAGAACTGTCGCTAATTCCTCATAGGTCATATTTGAACTCACCCAAACCTCACCCGTTCTTATCTTATCATCATAACCTGTTCTTATAAGATATCTGTCAAAATCAGCAGCATCATCAATTATTCCATTTTGTTTTAACATATCACATACAGACCTCGAACTCATGCCAGCAACTATATTCAGGCTGCATGAAACCGCATCCGTCGGCGCGTCGGACGCGCCCGATGCAGTTGTCTGATTTGGTGTCGGCTGTTCAATTGTGGTCTCCGTCTCGCTCTCTGTCTCCGGCTCATCCGCCGTGTCAGTTTCCGGGACACTTTCTTCGCTTTCAGCCTCCGATTCGTTCTCTGTGCTCTCATCTGTTGTATCAGTCTCCGAGCCATCCTGCTCCGTTGAAGTCTCCGATTGGCTCTCATCTGTCTCTGTCTGCGACTCACCGTCCGTGTCCGTCTGCGTAGCGGACTCCATTGGCTTTTGTGTTTCCGTCTGTGTCTCGGAACTAGAGTTCGAAAAGCTCATTCCAAGCTCCATCGCCCTCTCAATAATCTCATTGTCCGTCATCTTCCTGTTAGACATATGAGATATCGTAAGAATTATTGTGGTTATTATAATTCCCATTCCAAGGCCACGCAAAAAATATTTAAGTCTCATATTATTTCGTACCTTTAAACAAACCTATAACCAGCCTGACCTCTCCCACGCCAATTCCAAGTGCCTTTGCAATCTCAACCTCTGATTTTCCCTCTTTGAGCATTCTTAACACTGTCTCTCTCTTGCTGTCCATGTTCTCATCGGACGGTTCCATCTTGACCGTCTCCGGTGGCTTTGGCGGAGGAGGTGCTAAGGTCACAGCAGCCTCAGTTCTTTCAGCAAATTTTTTCTCTAAGAGCTGCTGTGCCTGCGTATCCGATATATTTTTTCCTGCGCTGGTTTTCTCTTCACTTTTTCTGGCTGCATTTTGTAAATCACGGATGCTGTTGCGAACCTCTTTGTTCTTTTCCGTCAACATATCATACAAAAACATGACCTCTGTATGACTTTTATTGATTTCCCCAAGAACCGTATCGGAATACTCCGCAAACTCATTAATCTTCTGATTGGAAAGTTTTTCAAGAGAATCCCTTGTCTTGTCCTCAACCGTCTGCGCCATAATCGATGTCTGTTCTCTAAAAACGGATGCAATCTGCGTCTTGATATCCTCTTTCTGCTGCTCAGACAGTTTCACATTGACATCCTGCTTTTTTTCAGGGCCATCAACTTTCATAAAAAATATGAAACTGACCGCAACACAGAGCACTCCAATCAATAATAGTATAATTTCTAATGGTGTCATAATTCTAATAGCCCATCAGATCCGGATATCAAACGTGGTGTGCTTTTCCGGTTCTGCCTTGTCATCCTCCTCTATAGTTTCTTTCATTTTCTTTTTGAGGCTGGCATAATACTTATTTTTGCCCTTTTCCTTCGCGTCAAATTTTTCATTGCTCCATTCTGAATCGCGCTTTTTCACAACAGTCTCAGAATTTCTCTCCACCTGCTTGTTAAACTGTGTCTCAAATGTAAACTGCTCAACAACAGGCTTCTGCTCCTCATTCTGTCGAACCTGAGCAAAATCGGTTGTACGATTTACAATTCCCGTCATTTCTACAGGCTTCATACCATATCACTCCTTCTAAAGCGCAAGCATAACTACCCCTTCATTCTGTTTAGCATACTGGCAATAGCTTGTCTTATCCTTTACATGATACTCTGTATCACCAAACGACATCTTTGTTCCCGGATAAATGCAGTCGGTAACTTTAACTCTCGCGTCAAGGTTCTCCGACAATGTTTCTTTGCCATTGTTATACTCCTCAGTCATCTTCTTTATGGACTGCTCAAGCATAATGGTGTTTTTCATTGATTTTTGAAGCATCTCCTGCTTCTGAGCATCAAGCTTTCCTTCAATCTCAAGCTTCTTTCTGAGCGCCGCTATAACCTGATTGAGCTTAACCTTATCCTCATTAGCCTTAGCAATCTCACCGGCAAGCTCTTTTACTCTCTTACGAAGTGTAGGATCGACTCCGACATACACATTCGTTACAGTACCCATGCTGTTTCCAATCTGCTTTGCAGTTACAACAGAACCCGCTCTTGCAGTACCGCCTACAAGAAGTCCGTTCTTTCCATTGACAGTTATCTTGTCACCGGCAGATGTGCTGCAATGAAGAAGTGAATCTGTCTCAAGGCTTCCTCCGCACACTACAGTGGCATGTTCAACAAACTTGGTGGTGATATCACCGCCTGCGCGCACCACCGCCTTGTTCATTCCCTGTATGCCTCGGTTAACCGTAAGATTTCCACCTGCCTCAACATTGGCTGCCTCAACCACTCCCATTATGGTTATATCTCCCGATGCCTTGAGTGAGAAACCTGCTCGCACATTTCCATGGACAACTATACTTCCATCGTATGAAATATCACCTGTTGTATTGTCAACGTCAACCGGGACATCATAGGTATTTGAGATAACTACCTTTTCGCCATCTAATTTGACATGTCCGTTAACCTTGGAAATAAGCTCCAGACCGCTCTCACCTATATATGCATTTTTGCCGAATTTAAAGTTTTTCTTTGTCACTCTGTCCGGCTGGAGTTCCACACCCATAATATTTTTGCCCGAAGTTCCCTTAACTACAGGGATAATCTTGGCAACAACCTGTCCGGCGGAAACCTTTGTTATAAGCCCAAGCTCATGATAGTCTACCGTTCCGTCACCCTTAATCTTAGGTTTTGCAATCTGGTTGGTGTTAAAAAGGTACTCTATGCTTGCATCCTTGCCCTGTATAGGCGGCGTACCCTTTGCCACCACAAATGGAGTGTTGTAAATTTTCTTCGTTACAACTTCATTTATAAGTTTCTCATCAATTCCATAAGTAATCCCTTTTGCATATAAATCGCCCTCAAGCTCACTGTATGTCATCTCAGTTCCGTTTCCAACAGGCGGATACATTATGGCGGTAGCGCTCATCTTATCATTTGGGATATTATAAACACAAAAAGCGGCGCTTGATTTCATCGCCGTGTCACTTATCTTAAATACCGCCGTGTTTTCTACATTTCTTAACGCTGCCCTGATTTCATCTTTTTTAAAATCCTCAAATCTTCTGCTTTCAAGAAACTCTATAATCTCCTCGGAGTTAACCCTCTTTCCACCTGCTTCAGGCTCATAAACCATAACATATGTACCATCAGGCTTAACCGAAATTGTGAAATATCCATTTTTTACCATCTAGTCATCTCCATGTGTTATATCTGGTCAGAAAGCAATCCCATATATCCTCCCAGATGTTTTTTCATCTTCTGAATCGCCTTCGTGTGAAGCTGTGAAACCCTCGATTCAGAAACCCCAAGCACCCTGCTGATTTCTTTCAGCGATAAATCTTCATAGTAGTAGAAAAGCACAACGCTTTTCTCTTTTTCAGTCAACTCTTCCAACGCCTTCTCAAGCATCTTGGCAAGTTCAGCCTTCTCCACAATGTTCTCAGGCTGTTCAAACTGTGAATTATGGGATGCATCCATCCTGATTTCACTGCCCTGCTCTATAAAATCTTCAAGGGAGACAACATTTGAAATCTTTGCCTGACCATTCCAAGCGTCAAGCTCATCAGTAGAAATATCCAATTCCTTTGCTATCTCCTCATCAGTGACAGGTCTGCCATATTCAGCTTCAAGCTTGGACATTGCCAAGTCAATCTTTTTTTGTTTTTGACGAACACTTCTCGGAATCCAGTCCATCTTTCTAATCTGGTCCAGAATTGCCCCTCGTATTCTGAGACTTGCATAGGTCTCAAACTTTACATTCTTATTGAAATCATATTTGTCAATCGCATCAATCAGACCAAAAATACCATAGCTTACAAGGTCTTCATACTCGACATTGTATCCAAGATACATACTCAGCCTTCCAGCTACGAGTTTGACAAGGGGAGCATATTCAATTATTATTTTTTCTCTCAACTCAGGGCTTTTGCTCTTCGCGTATTGATCCCAAAGTCTATCCTTGCCATTATCATCCATTCTGCTGCCCTCTTTTTAGTGAAACTTTAAATTTTTGATTACTGTTCATTATCTTCTGTTTCATTACTGTCTGTCGCAGCCTCACCATCAACAGGCTCAGAGTCCTTGTCTTCATCCTTATCCGGATTAAGAAAACGGTTGAGAACTGCCCGCACAATGTTTCCCAATATAAGAAATACAATCGCTGTGGCAAAAACTATAATCAATGCCTTTGTAAGGTTGTATTTATATATAAAGGTAACAATCAGGGCAACAAGTGATGCTATAAGAGTGATAATAGCCGGAAGATTTCTGAAAATCATATTCGTTTATGTTCCTTTCCTACTGCCTTAATCAATAACGAGCCATCCTCTGAATAAAATTCTATTGTACGGCCATAGTTAAGTCCTGTATCCTCTGCAATTATCCTTATGCCTAATTTTCTTAAATTAAGCTTGGCTGACTCCGCATTTTTCTCTCCAACCTTCATGGTAATACCACTTGAACCGGCTGAAGTTGCGAACATCTGTGCTCCACCAGCAATCTTGGCTACCATTCTGCTTCTTGATGCTCCCATTTTTTCCATTCTGGCAACAGTCTCTGCAATTCCGGTATCACCAAATTTTGCTATATTCTGATTGTTTCTTATCTGTGTACTGTCAGGCAGCATATAATGTACCATGCCAATAATCTTTGTGACAGGGTCATAAATACAGGCTCCAATACACGAACCCAATCCTAATGTTGTTAAATTATCCGGGTAACGGCAGACATTCAAGTCTGCCATCCCCACTTTTATCATATTTCCCATAGACTTTTCCTAATGTGTAGAATTTACATACCCAATGATGTCAAAATCACATCATACGACTCAAGCTCCGGTACCATAAGAAAATATCCGTTAACAAAATCCAGCTCACCGAACTGTGTCTCAATAAGCAGTACCTTGTCACCAAGCTTTCCAAACTCGATTGCCGGCACACTCAAAAGCGCTCCCGCCATGTCTATAGATATGTATGGAACCGATGAGGCAATTTTAAGATTGGTAAGATTCGACATTGCCGAAAGATATGCTCCAATAATAATATTGCCAATTTCACTGAGCGCCGACAGCTCCATGTCCGAAAAACCATCGCCGTCATTTAACACCATGCCGCCCATCAGTGAATTAACAAGATGATGTGCCGATTCCTCTTTTACAAGGAACATCATCATTCCCTTGATATCACCGTCAAGCTGCACCAAAATTCCGGCAAGTACTTCCTCCGCCGAACCAAATGTATCCGGAAGGTCAGTAAAAGGAACAAGCTCGACCCTCGGTACATTCATATCGATTTTCATATTTATCATCTTAGCCAATGCTGTAGTAGCATTTCCGGCTCCTATATTGCCAATTTCCTTTAAGACATCAAACTGTAGGTCATTAAGGTTATCAAGTGTTTTTTCTGCCATGATATCTCCTTCCAGACAACGCGCCTATTCTTCTTTGGATGTGTCCTTGTCAGCTATAGCAAGCTGAATATTCAGGAGTGAAATAAGCTCTCCCTTGCTCTTTCCTATCGCACTGATATAGCTTGCCATATCATTGTTAGCGTCAACTGTTGTCTTCTCAATAGAATCTTCATCAAGAGTTACAACCTCGTTAACCTGGTCTACAATGATACCAACCGTAGCCTGCTGCTCAAGCTTGATGATGATAATTCTTGTCTTGTCAGTTATCTCATCATCCGGAAGACCGAACTTGAGTCTTAAACTCATCACAGGTACTATCTCACCACGAAGGTTGATAACGCCTTTAAAATATGACTGAGCCTTAGGAACTCTTGTAATCTTCTGCATCCTGACTATATTGTCAATATAATTGATATTTATTCCGTACTGCTCACTGCCTAACTTAATGACAATGTACTGTCTTGTAGTAGTCTGTGTTGTTGTTAAAGCATCCATAGTATATTAACCTCCATCTGTTATACAAGAGTATTCACATCAATGATAAGAGCTATATCACCATCGCCAAGGATTGTGGCACCACTAATCATCTTATTTACATTGATATAGCTTCCAAGAGACTTGATAACGATTTCCATCTGACCAATAAGGCTGTCAACAACCATACCTGCCATCTTGTCTCCCTTGCGGACGATAACGACAGTCATATTCTCATTGTCCTCACTGCTCGACTTGACATCAAGAAGCTCTCCAAGACGTATAATAGGTATAACCTTATCTCTAAGATGAATAACTTCCTTGGAATTAACAAACTTAATATCATCCTTTGTAATATCCTCAAGTGTCTCGATAGAGCCAAGAGAAATTGCATACTGCTCATCACCAAGCTTAACCATGAGTGCCTGAATGATGGCAAGTGTGAGTGGAAGTCTTACTATGAATGTACTTCCCTCTCCAAGCTTTGTCTTAACCTCTACAGTTCCGCCGAGTGCCTCAATCTTAGACTTAACAACATCAAGACCAACTCCTCTTCCGGATACATCTGAAATCTTTTCTGCTGTTGAGAAACTTGGACGGAAAAGTAAGTCTATTATATCCTTGTCCGTCATAACCTCAGCCTGCTCGGAGGTTATTGTTCCCTTCTCGATAGCCTTCCTACGAACCTTCTCCACATCGATACCGTTACCATCATCACCTACCTCGATGACAACATTGTTACCATCCTGATATGCGTTGAGGAAAATTGTACCAACCTCAGGCTTACCTCTCTGTGCACGCAAATCAGCATGCTCAAGACCGTGATCAGCAGAGTTACGCAGCAAGTGCATAAGTGGGTCACCAATCTCATCGATGACTGTACGGTCGAGCTCTGTCTCCTCACCTGTCATGTACAGCTCCATCTTCTTGTCAAGCTTCTTGCTCAAGTCTCTTATCATTCTTGGGAATCTGTTAACAACAGTCTCAATAGGCACCATTCGCACATTCATGACAGACTCATGAAGTGATGTTGTAACTCTCTCAAGATACTCTATCTGCTCATTGAAGTTCTGTCTGCCTGATGCAGCGCCATCTCCTGAAGAATTGTTGATTGACACAAGACCATTCTTTGCAATGATAAGCTCACTCACGAGGTTCATGAGTGTATCAAGCTTGTCTATATCTACACGGACAGAACGGTTGGCAACTGCTTTTCCTGTTTTTGCAGGTGCTGCCGATGCCGGCTTTTTCTCGTCTGCCTTTGCAGGTGCCTGCGCTTCCTTTTCGGCAGGAGCTGTCTCAGCAGGAGCTGTAGCTGTTGCCGGCTGAACTGCTGTCTCAGGCTTAACCTCCTCAAGCTCACTTCCGACTGCATCCTTTACTTCAGATACATTCTTTATAATGCCGAGGATCTTGTCGAGTTCCTCAGTAGATACAACGAAAAAGCTGAAATCATATTCAAACTTCTCATCCTCTATATCCTGTGTTGAAGGTTCAGACCTTATAACCTCGCCGACCTCCTCTATTCCCTTGAATACAAGGAATGCTCTGGCAGCCTTCAGGATACAGTTAGGATCAAGGTATACTGTAAAACCGTATGCCTTCATTCCCTTCTTCTTGGCCTCATTGATTGCATGCTGCTCAAAATCGGCAAGTGTAATGTGCTTATACTTTGCAAGGTCACCCGATGCCGCTGTATCAGCCGCCGGAGCTGCTGCCTGTGCTGGAGCAGCCTGCGCTTGCTTCTCAGGTTCAAGTGTCATATTTCCCTCTGTGGCAAGGAACTCGTTGAGAAGCTTTATTATGGCCTCATTATCCTCTGTTCCTTCATCGGAAGACTCCTGAATATTGTTGAGGTAGCTCTCTAATGCGTCAAGACACTGGAAAAGAGTATCCACGAGGCTGGCAGTAACCTTCATCTTGTCGTTGCGGATTTCTGAGAACACGTTCTCCATATTATGTGTAAGGTTCTGCATTCTCTTGTATCCCATTGTTCCCGCCATTCCCTTGAGAGAATGTGCTGCACGGAATATCTCGTTAATAGTTGCTTTGTCCTCTGGCTCCTTCTCTAATACAAGAAGAAGGTCATTAAGATTCTGTAAATGTTCCTTTGTCTCATCAATAAAAATCTCTAAATACTGGCTTACGTCCATTTATCGTACCCCCGTGTTTCTTGTTATCGCATCTGCGATTTCTTCTAGTGGTCTAACTTCATTAACCAATCCAGCCTCGGCAACAGCCCTAGGCATACCGTAAACAATACTTGAAGCTTCATCCTGCCCGATTACATAAATCTTCTTGCGGGTCTTTAGAGTCTTTATACCCTTGGTTCCATCCGCTCCCATTCCGGTGAGTACAACACATACTATCTCATCATAAGGAGAAGTCACAAGAGATTCATACATGACATTTGCGCATGGTCTAAGTGCATCCACAGGCGGCTCATCAGAAAGTGCCACTTTCGTGTCATTTCCCGACTTTACAAGACGAATGTGACGGCCTCCCGGAGCGATATAAACCGTTCCCTTGGTGATAATGTCGCCATTCTCGGCTTCCTTTACCGTAACGTGGCTGATCTCGTTAAGCCTCATCGCAAGCGACTTGGTAAAACCTGCCGGCATGTGCTGTACAACCACAACACCCGCATCGAGATTTTTCGGAAGATAAGGTATAACCTGCTGGAGTGATTTAGGACCTCCGGTTGAACACGCAAGTGCTACCACTCTGTTAGCGTGGTCTTTCTTATATGTACCCGAACTGCTCATCCTGACAGTCATAACCGGCTGTGTCGACCTCGAAGGGATTGTCGGTGAACTCTTTTCAACACGCGATGAACCGAATGTTCTTATCGAAGTAGCTCTCGTGTTAATACTCTGTGTCACAGGCATTCTGCTTATGACAGAAGCCTTGGTATTTCCCGCTGTGGCAACATCGAGCATGTCAAGTATGCGCTGCTTAAAGTCCTCGCCCTTGGCATCAATAAAGTTCTCCGGCTTGGTGACAAAATCAAATGCACCAAGTTCAAGTGCCTTGATTGTCTCCTTTGCGCCCTCCTTTGCAACTGTACTGACAACAATAACCGTCTCCTGAATACGGTTCTTTTGAAGCATCTCCAAAAGTTCAAGACCATTCATCTTAGGCATATTGATATCAAGAATAATGGCATCGTACAGCCTAGGATGACTAACTATCTTATCAAAGCCTTCCAGACCATCTCTGGCAAAATCTGCAACCTCATATTGTTTATTTGTTTTAATTATATCAGATATAACCCTTCTCATAAGTGCAGAGTCATCAATAATTAAAATTTTCTTTGCCATATATGTCAACTTCTCCTTTCAAGCTGCATCCGTTTCCTTTCCTCCTCAAAAATGAAACGGATAAGCGATTCTCTGTCATCATTTTTTATGTTGTCAAAACTTACTCTGTTATGAAAAATATCTTTCCTTCCCTGTGGATTGACGGAATCGACAACCCTTGCCGTAACCTTCAGGCATTGATTTGCTCCGCCAAGTGTATAATCAAGCTCAATATACACTATGTCATCCTTCTGAAATTTATCACCACCCACAAATTTCATGCCGCCGCCGCTGATATTGATTGTCTGTCCGTTTTTAACATGCTCCTTCACTATCTCCTCAGGAAGCTCACCTGTCTTTTCATAAACAGCAGCAAATTCTTCATCAAGAAGCATGTATCTGAGAGGCACAATCATATCGTATCTGAAAAACTGTCGTCTTTGAACCTTCTTCAATTCGGACTGAAGTTCAATGACAAGCACAATAAGATTGTTGGACTTGTATCTGTCAACGACCTTGACCCTGCTGTGATACATCTTTGCCTTGCAGTAGAAATAGGCATCAAGCCTTATTCCCAACGACAAAACCACCATGTGACCTTCCTTATAAGGCATTGCTATGGCAACTCTGTTTCTCGCCGCATCTATATCATACACCTGGCTAAGATACGTCACTGCCGCCTTTTTTTTATCTGCTGTAATTTCATTAAGCTCTAATTTAATTCCCGGTGCTAATATTTTTTCCATGGTATACTCCTTTAGGTTCTTTTATTAAGTTTTAAAATGTTGCTAAAGAAACTTCCGATACCTTTTTTGTCCTTTGTATTGGAAACTGCCTGACCTGCTCCTGTGAGTCTGTTTAAAACCTGAGCATACGATTTTGATGCCAACGCATTAGGATATGCGTTGACAACCGGGGACTGCTTTATTATCGCTTTGACAACATATTCATCCGACGGAATACAACCAATGTACTCTAATTTTAACTTTAGAAATCTCTCGACAACCGACGACAGCTTCTCATACATATTAGGCCCGTCGTTTGACGACATTGTCCTGTTTCCAAGCAGCATTATTCTTGTGTTGTCCTTGTTAAACCCCTCAAACATGCTGAGAGCTTTAAGAAGAGCGTATGAATCCGTTATGGATGTCGGCTCCGGCGTAGCAACCAGAATAACCTCAGGGCTTGCCGCAACAAACTCAAGAACACTGCTGGATATTCCTGCTCCCGTATCAATTATAATAACATCCGCAAAAGTCTCAAGCTCGGTGAGCTTTACGGCAAGTCTCTTTACATCATCCTTGTTAAGGTCGCCAAGATTTGTTATTCCCGAGCCGCCTGAGACAAACATGACACCGTCCGGTCCCTCACACACTATCTCATTTATTTCTTTTCCCTTGAACATCAAATCAGCCAAGGTATACTTTGGAATTGCTCCAAACATGACCTCAATATTCGCAAGTCCAAAATCGGCATCAAATATAATTACTTTTTTACCCTGTCTCCTAAACAGTAATGCAAGATTAATAGAACAGCTTGATTTGCCAACTCCACCCTTTCCACTTGTAACCGTAATCACCCTAGCATGTTTTTGCGCTGGATTACTGTCGGACTGACCATCTCCGGCTTGTTTTTGTACTATCTGTCTCAATTTTTCAGCCTGATCCATATGTACTCTCCTCCAATGTTTATATATAACTAATTCACATAACTATTTCAAATTGTCGGGCACATAACCGCTTATCAGGTATCTTGCCATCTCCTGCACATTAACAACTTTTATATCTTCCGGAACAGCCTGTCCATTGGTCGTATATGAAAGCTGTGCTCCTGTATGCACGCGTATGTTGAGAATATTTCCGTATGCGTTGGTCTCGTCGAGCTTTGTGAAAATCAGCTTGAAATTCTCTACATCCTTATACGCTTCTGTGATGTCCAAAAGGTCTTTATACTTTGTTGTTGCACTCAGAACAAGGTATTTTTCAATATTTACACCCAGTCCGGCTTTTTGTGTAGCTTCAATAAGTTGTCCAAGTTCAGCCAGCCTCTCCGTATTCTTGTGCGAGCGTCCTGCCGTGTCAACAAAAATCAGATTATATCTGCTGTACTTATTTATCGCAGCCACCAGCTCCTCCGGCGAATAGATAACCGAAATAGGTACATCTATTATCCCGGCGTATGTGTTGAGCTGTTCAACCGCAGCTATTCTGTATGTGTCAGCGGTTATCAATGCAACCTGTACACCCTTGTTGAGCTTATATTTAGATGCCAGTTTAGCTATCGTTGTAGTCTTTCCAACTCCGGTAGGACCGAGAAAAAACACAACAGTCCTTCCATTGCTGATATTCACAGGCTTTGGCTCACCAAGTTTGAGAATAATCTTCTGATAAACCGCTGAAATGATATTGTCAATATTTACACCCTTCTTCATTGAGGCATCGACATCCTCAATTATCATATTGGCAACCTTCTCGTCAACCTCTGACTCTATAAGCTTGTTGTATACCATCCTCAGATACTTGATGTTACCGTTATCCTTTGCCTCCTCCGGCTCAGGTTCCTTTACAACCTCAACAGGAGTACTCTCCGTCTTAACCTTGTCATCCTCATTCTTCTTGACCTGGTCGGCAAGCATATTTAACAGCGTATCAAGCCTCTTTTCCATGGCTTCCGAACCCGGAGCCGGTGAAGCCGGTGAGACCGGTGAAGCTGCCTGGGCTGCTGAAGCCATTGAAGTTACCGAAGCTCCCAAAGTTCCTGGCATCATATTAGCGGTTCCGTTTATTGTGGATGGACTTGGCCGCCTATCCGGTGGCGGCGGAGCAGCAGGCTGCTGTTGCTGCTGTATATCCCTCTCATCAAGCGCGGCAGTTATCTCAACATAATCTTTCTTAAAAAGTCTTGCAAATCCTCTCTGTTTTACTGTCTTTACATTAAGTACGACTGCACCCAATCCAAGTTCTTCTTTTGCCTTTAGTACTGCATCCGTCTCTGTCGCAGCAGTATATTTCCTAACTATCATTTACGCAGTCACCATCCCAACTGATTGTAATTCCACATTTGACTCAATCTCATTGTAAGATACTACAGTCAAATCTCGCACATAATCGTTAATCAATTTTTTGAAATATATTCTGACAATAGGCGATGTTATAATTATCGGCATCTTACCCATATTCTCAAGCTTCTCAACTTCCTGCTTCACAGAATCGACAATCTTCTGCGTTCTGTCAGGTGAGAGCGTGAGGTATGCCCCCTGTTCTGTCTGCTTTACAGCCCCCATTATCTCCTGTTCAACAGTCGGGTCAAGTGTCACAACACTCGTCGTCTCGTTTCCGGAGAAATACTTGTTGGAGATAGCCCTCTTTAGGCTCTGTCTTGCATATTCAGTAAGTATATCAGGGTCATGTGTACTTGCAGCATGGTCTGCCAGGGTCTCAAAAATGGTGAGCAAGTCTCTTATTGAAATGCCCTCCTCGAGAAGGTTCTGGAGTACCTTCTGGATTTCTCCGACAGACATAAGCTTAGGAACAAGTTCCTCAACAAGCGTAGGATTGTTCTCCTTGAGATTGTTGATGAGGTTCTGTGTATCCTGTCTTGTGAGAAGCTCTGCGATGTGTGAACGCACAACCTCGGTCAAGTGTGTGGCGATGATTGAAGGAGGGTCAACAACAGTGTATCCAAGAGACTCGGCGCGCTCTCTCTGTCCCTCCGTTATCCATATAGCCGGTAGATGGAAGGACGGCTCAAACGTAGGAATACCTGTAATCTCCTCCTCGACATAACCCGGATTCATCGCCATGTAGTGGTCAAACAGTATCTCGCCCTCACTGACCTGTATACCCTTAATTTTGATGATATACTGGTTAGGATTGAGCTGGATATTATCTCGCAGACGAATTATCGGAACAACTGTACCAAGCTCAATAGCAATCTGCCTTCTTATCATAACCACTCGGTCAAGCAGGTCTCCACCTTGGCTTGCATCGGCAAGAGGGATAATTCCGTAACCGAACTCAAGTTCAATCGGGTCAACCTGCAAAAGCGAGGTGACATTCTCCGGTTTTCGTATCTCGGCAGCCTCCTCGTCCGCGGCATCCGCCTCCTGTTCGATTTCTCCGATATCCTCTTTCTTCTTCTGCATATTTCCCCATACTATGAGCAAAGCTCCAAACGGTATAAAAATATACCATGGAAGAGGTGTCACAACTCCAAGAAAAATCATTGCTCCACCTACCATGAAGAATGCCTTAGGCATGGAGAAAAGCT
Source organism: Eubacteriales bacterium (assembly GCA_050874385.1). Lineage (GTDB taxonomy): Bacteria > Bacillota > Clostridia > Lachnospirales > Lachnospiraceae > CAG-882. The sequence goes on along the minus strand of JBNMKO010000034.1, from coordinate 15,727 downwards.
CGTCGACAAGCTCCTGTGTGAGGTCTTTTTCCTTGGTGGCCTTGGTGATTATGATACCTGTTGACAGCGATATGAGCAACGACGGTATCTGGCTCACAAGTCCATCACCGATTGTCAATATTGTATATGTACTCAACGCGGTATTTATGTCCATGCCCTTACGCATAACACCCATTATGACACCGCCGACGATATTGATAACGGTGATTATAAGTCCCGCCGTCGCATCTCCCTTAACGTACTTGGTAGCACCATCCATGGCTCCAAAGAACGATGATTCCTGCTGTAACTTCTCTCTCTTTAATATCGCCTCCTTGTCGCTTATGGCACCTGTGTTAAGGTCAGCGTCAATGGCCATCTGTTTACCGGGCATGGCATCGAGTGTAAATCTCGCTGTTACCTCGGCAACTCGCTCAGTACCTTTATTGATAACCATGAACTGAACAAGAATAAGAATGAGGAATACAATGACACCGATTACGATATCATTTCCTCCTACGAACTGACCAAAAACCCTTACGACATTACCCGGGTCGCCTGTTCCCAAAATAAGCTTCGTAGATGAAACATTGAGCGAAATACGAAAGATTGTCGTAAAAAGCAGGATTGTTGGGAACGCCTGCATGTCCAAAGGCTCCTTTGAAAACAAAGCCATAAATAAAATTACAAGCGCAACAGCCATGTTGAAGGCAAGAAGCACATCAAGCAACACGCTCGGAATTGATATAATAAGGAAAACAATGGCTGCAAGAATGTACAATCCGACAAACAAATCTGTTTTTTTCATGTTCTCCACCTTTCACTAGCTTAGGACATTGTCCTTTTATTCTTAATATTATATACAAATGCCAGAACTTCTGCAACTGCCTGATACAGTTCCGGCGGAATTTCCTCATTTAATTCTACATTATAATACAGCATACGCGCAAGAGGTTTATTCTCAACAATCTCAACATTGTTCTCCTTCGCCGCTTCCTTAATCCTAGCCGCAAGGTAATCCTCACCTTTTGCCACAACAATAGGTGCCCTTCCCTTGTTCTGTTCATATTTAAGGGCAACCGCAAAATGCGTAGGGTTCGTGATTACAACGTCCGCCTCCGGAACCGCCTGCATCATTCTGCGCCTAGATACCTCCGACATTCTCTGACGCTGCTTTTGCTTTACCTCAGGACTTCCCTCGGTGTTCTTCCATTCATCCTTGACTTCCTGCTTTGTCATCATCATGTCCTTTTTAAACTTGCGCTTCTCATAGACATAATCGACAACTCCAATTACAAGGTAAATTACACATATAACTGTTCCCACATCAAATATTATATCACCCAAAAGCATGATTGCCGAAATCAGTGATATATCATAAAGCTTGTATATGTCGGACATTCTGCCAGACAGCTTATTATAAACTACAATACTGATTATTACAAGAATTACAATCTGCTTTAACAGGTTCATCAAGGTCTTTACCGAAAATATCCTCTTCACACCATTTACAGGGTTAAACTTGCTGAGTTTAGGCTGCAACGGCTTGGCTGTAGGTTTCCATCTAACCTGCACAACTTCTATTACAATGGCAACAATGACACCCGCGCCAAAGAACGGCAGCAACATAAGAAGCATGTCGAGTGATGCAGACCTTATAAGCTGTATGCTGTACTGCATATTAAAATCGCCATGTGTGCTGTCAAACAAGTCACCTATAAGCGTATAATTTTTATTAAAACATTCAATAAAGCTCTCCCCCATATTACCCACGGTAAAGCGAAGTACCATGAAAAGAACAAGCAGCATAACGGACGATGTCAAATCCTTTCCCTTTGCAACCTGTCCTTCTTTACGGGCATCGGAAAGCTTTTTATCAGTAGGGTCCTCTGTCTTCTCTCCACCCGGACCATCCTGGGCAAAAAACTGCAACGAAAAAACCGGACATGAAACAGTTTGTCCTCTTCTTCCAAAAGCTGTCATATCTTCATCAAACCATGTCACCCGGTATACATCCCCTTCACAATATCTACAATATTACTCTTCATTGTCTCCATTAGAAAGCTCGACACTGACGGAAGCAATGATACGGTCAGATACATAACAAACAATCCGACCAGAATTTTAAGCTGCATTCCTATCGCAAACATATTCATCTGCGGGGCAATCTTTGACATTATACCCAGTATACAGCTCATAAGCGTCAATGTAATAAACACAGGAAGAGCGATACGAAATCCTATTACAAAGTAATCCGTGACAAACTCTAACACTGTATTATATATTGTGGGCTTAATTATGGCAGCACCCACAGGAATAACCGCATATGTATCCACTATCGCCTGAATTAAAAATCTGTGCAGACCTGAAGCCATCATAAGTAAAAGCACAACATAATAGTACAACTGTCCTGACAGATTAACCTGCATTTTAGTGGCAGGGTCATACATGGTAGCCATGGACAGACCTATATTTATATCAATTATATATCCTGCGAAATGTATCGCCTGCACACAGAGGTTAGCACAAAAACCTATTGAAAGACCTACAACCGCCTCCTTGAGCACCAGTATTGCATAACCAATAACACCATCATATGAATAACTCTGTTCAGGTGCCACGCATACAATAATATATGATACAAACACGGCAAGCCCCAGCTTGGTTCTCGCCGGTACATTGCTCATTGAAAAAAACGGTGCGGTATAGATAAAGCTCGTTATGCGAACCAATATCAGCAAATACAATTCCCACTGTGAAAATAATGTATCAACATTCAATGTCATACTCTTCTAATCTCCGATATGCCTGTGTCAAAAACCACACAAAGTATTAAACGAGCCCCAGAGCTCATTCATATACTCCGTAAGACTGTTTCCCATCCAACCTGCAAGAAGCATAAGCGTAAAAAATACCGCAATAATCTTTGGCACAAATGTAAGCGTCTGCTCCTGAATGGACGTGATTGTCTGAAATATACTTATTATCAAACCCACAATAAGTGAGACGAGAAGAAGCGGCGCTGAACACTTGATTATAAGAAAAAGCGCCTCCCTCATTATATCAATTACCTGCTGTTGAGTCATTTTACTCTCCTTTGCTCTAAATACCAAATCAGCCCCCACCTAAGTGGAGGCAGTGATTTCTTGTGCCTTTATTTTAATGATAAAAAGTCTTTACAAGATTTCCTATAACCAAATTCCAGCCGTCAGCTATCACAAATAAAAGTATCTTAAACGGCATGGAAATTGTCGTCGGCGGGAGCATCATCATACCCATTGACATGAGCGTCGACGCGACAACCATATCGATGACAATAAACGGTATGTATATAAGAAATCCGATTATAAATGCTGTCCTGAGTTCGCTGACAATAAAGCTCGGGATAAGGACTGACGTTGGAATGTCGTCCTCCGTCTGAACCTCCTGATTTCCCGCTATCTCAAGGAACATCTTTATATCCTTCTTGTTTGTCTGACCGAGCATAAACTCCCTTATCGGAACCATTCCCGTCTCTAAAGCTTCCTCGGCAGTAATCTCTCCTGCAGAGAGAGGCTTAATGGCATCGTTGTACACAGTGTTGAGTGTAGGAGCCATTATAAAAAATGTCAGAAACAGAGCCAGACCCACAATAATCTGATTCGGCGGAACTGTCTGGGTGTTAAGCGCTGCCCTTGTAAAATGCAGAACAATAACAATTCTTGTAAATGATGTCAGCATTATCAGAATTGACGGTGCAAGTGAAATTACTGTGAGAATTGCAAGCATCTGCAAAACGCTCGCCATGTTCTCGTCACCTGCCGCCACACCTATCGTGAGCAGATTATAATCCTTATCCTCATATGATGTCTGGGTCTCACCGTTAAGTGTACCTGAAACGCTCGTACCCTCAGCCGCATACACAGCTCTCTCCGAATTCATAAGCAGTATCATAAAAACAAGCGCGAAGAGCATAAAAAATCTAAATGCGTTCTTCTTAAAGTTCTTTCTAGTGTACATATCTTCTACCTGTCTTCCTGCTTATTTTCCTGTTCTTTTTTTCTGAATCTGTTGAGAATATTCTCAAATTTTTCATCAGTAACTTTATTCTGCGGGCTGACAACAATACTATCGCCATCAAGCTCGCCTAACAATGTAACAGTATCTTTACACACGGCGATAGCAAAATACTTATCACCCGTGCGGACAATCTGTATCAGCTTATTCTGCGAAAGGCGAACCGTGTCTAAGATTTGTATATTATTCCCTGACAGATGACCTTTCTGATAGTTGCCAATAAATCTTGTCGTAAAATAAGTCATAACAAGTACAATGACAAACAGCACTGCAACTGTAAAAAGTTGAGCAATGCCGTTTATCCCTGTAAGAAGCACCAGATACCGCACTAACCTACTACCTTTCTAACCGCCTCTAATACTCTATCCTGCTGGAAAGGCTTTACAATAAAGTCCTTAGCGCCTGACTGAATTGACTCGATAACCATCGCCTGCTGACCCATAGCTGAACACATAATAACCATGGCAGAAGCATCCGCTGCCTTAATAGCCTTGAGTGCCTGAATACCATCCATCTCAGGCATTGTGATGTCCATAAGTACAAGGTCTGGCTTGAGCTCGTTATACTTCTCAACTGCCTTAGCACCGTTCTCTGCCTCGCCTACCACATTGTAGCCATTCTTTGTAAGAATGTCCTTAATCATCATTCTCATAAAAGCTGCATCGTCGCAAATTAATATATTCTTTGCCATAAAAATTCTCCTTTGAGTAATTATTAATCATACATTAGTTACCATTATACTATAAAATAATCAAATTTGTACATATTTTTTTATTATTTTATAATTTCTGTTATTTTAATTCCGAAGCTCTCCTCGATTACCACAACTTCGCCCTTTGCAACGAACTTTCCGTTTACAAGTACGTCCACAGGCTCACCCGCAATCTTATTGAGCTCTACGATTGTTCCAGGAGCAAAATCAAGTATCTCCTTAATCGACTTCTTGGTTCTTCCAAGCTCCACTGTAACCTCAAGTGGCACATCCATAATCAAGCCGATATTCTCAGGCTGATTTCCGGCTCCGACATCTCCTGTAAAAGCCTGAAATGCTGCCGGCTGTACATTCGGCATCTGATAACCACCCATTATCTGTGGCTGTGGATACGGCATTGCTGGCTGCATATAACCTCCCATCGGCGGCTGTCCATATGAACCGCCCTGCTGTGGATAGCCTCCACTCATATCTGGTGCATAACCGCCCATATTCGGCATCTGGTTCATTCCCTGCTGTGGATAACCACCATTCATTCCCGGTGCACCGCCCATATTCGGCATTTGGTTCATTCCCTGCTGTGGATAACCGCCATTCATTCCCGGTGCACCACCGTTCATTCCTGCCTGCGGTGCTGCCGCCGTCTGTGATGCTGATGACGATGACTGTGAGCTTGAGCTGCTACTTGACGAACCCGAATCATCGCTCATTCCAAAGATTTCATATAGCGATTTTGCAAAGTCAAGCGGATACAACTGCATTATCTCACTATCAATCAGGTCTCCAATAAGCATCTTAAAAGAAACTTTTACAAACTTAGATTTAAGAAATCCCGGAAGTTTCCCTGTATTTATGCTCTCATTTAAATCGACAATCTCAGCAATTGGCGGGCTTATATCAATCTTTTTATTGAGCATTGATGACATAGATGTGGAAGCACTTCCCATCATCTGGTTCATAGCCTCACCAATAGCGCTCAAATGCAAATCCGTGAGAGGCTCATCTGATGCCACACCCGGACCGCCCATCATAAGGTCTGTGATAATCTTAACATCATTTTCTTTGAGTACAAGTATATTGCTTCCATCAAGACCTTCAACATACTTGATTTGAAGGAATACACATGGTCTGTCATATGAATCAGACAATTCATCCCAAGTTATGTACGATACATTCGGTGTCGTAATATTAACAGTCTGATTGAGCAGCATTCCAAGAGTTGTCGCTGCTGAACCCATACTGATATTGGAAATCTCACCAATGGCATCCTTCTGTTCTTCTGTAAGAAATTCTTCATCACTAGCTGGGGATGTTGAATCCGCTGCTGAAGACTTGTTATCTCCGCCGCTGTTATTATCAGCTCCGGCCAATAATGCGTTTATTTCTTCTTGTGATAACATTCCGTCCATTGTTTCACTCCTCTTCTTTCAGTATTTGCGTAATTCGTACCGCATAATTGTCATTGGACGAACCGGGCAGAGCCGCAAACTTCTTCATATTGCCCACAAAAATATCTAATTCCTCATCAATACCTCTATTCAGCTTAATCACATCACCGATGTGCATATTGATAAAGTCATTTACCGAAATCGAGCTGTTACCGAGAACAGCCTTGATAGGAATCTGAGCTTTGGATATGAGGCTTTCAATCGCGTCATTGTACGATTTATTGTCCTTATCCTGCATGGTTGAAAACCAATACTTCGTATTGAGCTTATCCATAACAGGCTCTAACACTCCAAATGGAAGACATATATTCATAAGACCTTCCACATCACCTATTTTAACATTAATTGTAATAATTGCAATAGTTTCGCTTGGCGAAATAATCTGGGCAAACTGAGAATTTGTCTCAATTCTCTCAAGTCTCGGTGTTATATGAACTACGTTCTGCCAAGGCTCTCTGAGCAGGTTGACACATATCGTATAGATACGTTCAAGAATAACCAGCTCTATCTCCGAGTAATCTCTTATCTTGTCAAGCGGTTCTCCCTCGCCTCCAAGCAGTCGGTCAATCATTGCATAAGCTAAATTTCCCGATAACTCCATAACTATGGTGCCCTCAAGCGGTGTCATATCGACAACGCCTAAAAGCACCGGATTTGAGAGTGCATTTGAAAACTCTGAATAGATAACTGACTCTGAATTGACAATTTCAACCTGAACAGCTTTTCTTAAATACGCCGGCAAATTGGTTGACAAAAGTCTGCCATAATGTTCAAAGATTATCTCCAATGTTCGGAGATGTTCCTTTGAAAACTTTGTCGGTCTGGCGAAATCATAATTCTTGACCTGTTTCTCATCTTTATCCTTTATTTCATCTACATCAAGCTCACCACTGTTGAGAGCTTTCAGTAGATTATCTATCTCGCTCTGCGACAGGACTTCGCTCATTAAAGCCACCTGCCTTTCTCTTAGAATACATTACTGGGTAATAAAACTTGTGAAGCTTACATCATATATAAATGTCGAGCTAAAAAGCTGCTGCAGTCTTCCTAAAATCTCTTTGCGGATTTCTTCCTTGTTATAATTAGCCTGATCCATTGTGTACTGTGATATGACATCAATGATTGTACTGTCAATCTGGCTCATGGCAGAACTGATTGACTCATGCTTAGCAGCATAATCTGAATGTTTCTTGTTGAGTACTATACTCATACCAACTACTATAACATGTGCCTTGCCATCATCGCCCGTCTTGAGATTGAGAGATGTTGTGGACTCACCGTTAAATGTCACCGCAATCTCCTCAAGGTCTGCGACATCGACAGCCCCCGCCTCTCCTGTCGAACCGCTCACATCCAAATCGACAATCTCACAGATTTTGTTTACAAGTGTTCCTGTCTTACTGATTGCCGGCATACATGTGAACATCAGCACCGCTGAGAGCACAAGGTTCACCACAACCAAAGTAAGTGTAATGATTTGTAAAAGACTCTTTTTCACTTTTTCTTCCTCCTATAGTTTACTCATTATAATTATTATAGCTATTGTAAATTCTTATCTCAACACGCCTGTTCTGTGCCCTTCCCTCGGCAGTTGAGTTATCCGCAACCGGCTTGTACTCACCAAATCCGGAGTGCATAAGGTTGTTCGGCGAAAGCCCGCAGTCATTTACCAGATATTCATATACCGAAAGCGCTCTGTATGTCGAAAGCACTGCATTGCTTGTAAACAGCGGGTCTCCTATTATAGGAACATTGTCCGTATGACCAAGTATCTGTATTGTATTGTCAGAATACTGTGCAAGTATCTGCGCAACCTTACCTAAAAGTTCCTTCGCCTCCGGCTTCAAATCTGCCTTTGCCGAGTCAAACAAAAGTGACCCCTTTAGCGTGAGCTGAACATAATGTGTTGTTGTCTGAACCTCCACGGATGACGATATATTTTTATCTTCGAGCTCCCGCTCTATATTCTCAGCCATCTTTGTCGATTCTTTCAGCTCTTCCTTTTCAAGTTCAAGCTTTGCATATGTAATAGTATCCGATTCACCGTCCTCATTCGCTCCAAGCTGGCTGTAATACTGCCCCAGCTCTGTCAACTGGCTTGCGCCGCTCGAGATAAGTAAACCTTCACCAATTCCAATCTGACCGCCATTTAATATCGAAAAGCTCTGCGCCATCGACTGGGCAATCTGTTGAAACTTCTCAGCATCCACATTAGACGATGCAAACAAAAGAACGAAGAAACACAAAAGTAAATTCATCAGGTCGGAAAACGTATCTTTCCATCCATCGGTTTTTACCGGAGCATCTTCCTGTTTTTTTGCCATTAAGCCTCACCTGCCTGTCCGCTTCCCTCATCACTGCTAAATTTATTTCTCTCAGCAGGTGAAAGGAATGATTTTAACTTCTCCTCGATAACTCTTGGGTTCTCTCCTGCCTGTATTGACAACAGACCTTCTATCATAACCTCTTTGAGAGTTACCTCTATCTCATTGTTCGCACGAAGCTTAATCGCTGTCGGCGTTGCAAGCCAGTTAGCAAGAAGCGAACCATAGAATGTGGTGATGAGGGCAACCGCCATCGCAGGTCCGATGGCAGACGGGTCTGACATGTTCTGGAGCATCTTGATAAGTCCGATAAGTGTACCAATCATTCCCCATGCAGGACCCATACCTGCTAAGTTCTCCCAGAAACCGTAAACCTTCTTATGTCTTGCCTCAAGATTACTAAGCTCCGTCTCAAGGATTGCTCTTACCAAATCCGGCTCCGTACCATCTACTATAAGGAGTACACCCTTCTTCAAAAACGGGTCATCAAGTCCCTCCGCTGCTTCCTCGAGAGCAAGGAGTCCTTCCTTTCTCGCAAGGTTCGAGAGCTCGATAATCTTCTTAATCGTATCAGCATGGTCAACCTTCTTGTCCTTTATAGCAAGTGTAAATCCCTTGAGTCCATTCACAAAATCAGGCATCTTGTTCATCGTAAGACACGCACCGAACGCTCCACCGATTGTAATCGCAATGGAACCGGGATCAATAAAGCTTCCCACAACACCGAAACCATCACCTGAAATAATTCCATATACTGTGAATCCGAAACATAAAACTAAACCAATTATTGTAGCTAAATCCACTTTGCTCACCTACCAGTCATCATTATTTGTATGTCAAACTTCTTCCAAAGTCTCTCTTTCAATATAAATTTTCCTCTTATAAGATAATACTAAATTTTTTATTTGTTGTCTACTTTCTTTTACAATTAATTTTTTACCCGTCGTAAGTGTCACCACCGTATCGGGTGTTTCCTCTATTATTTCTATCAAATCACTGTTGACAGTAAATGTCACTCCGTTAAGCCGCGTAAGGTCTATCATTCTCCCCCTCCTATCCACTTTTTATATGTCATGCGCCTAAGATTTCCAATAATACCGTCGAGCTTACTGCTGTCAAACACAGTGCTCCCGGACTCAATCTTGACAGCACTCTCAGGCCAAGGTGTATATTCTAACTTAACACCATATTTTTGTGCAATCTCGTATGCCATGTCATGCAGGCTGTACGTCTCTCCGCCTATATTGTAGATATCATTGACACACTCTTTCGACAATGCACCTTCAACTATAGTGCTGCACAAATCGCCGATGTATGTTAGGGTTCTTTTAACCTCACCTCTGCCATAAAGCGAAATATTACTGCCTGTTTTTGCTCTGCCAACAAAGAACTCAGCCGTTCCATACGAACTGACACCCTCAAGAAGGCTTCCGTATGGCACACAAATTCTAAATATGCAGTAACGTATTCCAAATACATTTGAGTACACCTTCAAATACTGCTCACACGCATATTTGTTTACCGCATATATTGTCTTGAACTCTTTTTCATCATCCTCAACAAGCGGCTCATCCTTGCCTTTATATACAAGTCTCGTCGACGGAAATACCAGCTTGGCATTTGTCCCCGATTTTCTCATTGCATTGAGAACATTTAAAAGCCCAAGCTCATTCACATCCACAAACTCTGCCGGATTGTCAAAGCCCGCATACGTTCCCGTCTTTCCGGTAAACAATATGACGGCATCCACATCAAAATTTACCTTTGACACCGACTCTTCGTCAAGGACATTAACAGGAGCATATCCATTGCACCCGTCCTTATGTTCACTTCCCCTGTCATATAGATACAAGCTTATATCCGGCACATTTTCTTCAATGTACCTAATCAGATTTCTTGCTATATAACTGTTAGCTCCTATAATAGTGACTGATTTCATGGTATGCTCCTAAAATAATGATTTTAATTATCTCTTGAGATTTATAAGCTCCTCCAAGAGAGTATCCGATACTGTTATAATTCTTGAGTTAGCCTGGAAACCTCTCTGTGTGGTAATCATATCGGTAAACTGACCTGCGAGATCAACATTTGACATCTCGACATAACCAGGTGCGAATGAACCGCCATCAGCTGTTATATCCTGACCGATACCGTCAAACTCACCGGAGTTCATAGTCGCCGTGTACAGGTTGGAACCTGCCTTCTCAAGACCTGCAAGGTTGGCAAATGTCGCAACAACTATCTGACCGAGTACTTTGGTATCACCGTTGTCGTAGCCGGCAACAATCTTACCATCCGTCTGAATGCTTACCGATGACATTTTACCTGCGGCAAGACCTGCGTTAAGTTCCTGAGCATCACCCTTTTTAGGAGTAAGTGATGTATCCTTACCAAAACAGGTTATCTGGGAGATATCAACTGAAATATCCTGACTGAATGAATTTCCAAGACCTGTCACCGTAAGTGTCATTGGGTTACCTGTTGCAAGGCTTCCGTCTGCATCGTTGAAGGTTATGTTGTAATTGTTGAGCACTGCCTGAAGTTCTGCATCTGTAAGTCCCATATCCGTGCCATTGCAAGCCATTCCTGTACATGTGACATTGTAGCTGTACGGGTCATTAGCATCCTGAACTATCGAGAGCGTAGCCCTGTATTCATATCCAAGGTTATCATAAAAACTTACATTCGTGGATATAGACCCGGCAGCCGATGTAAAGCTCTCATCGTTCTTGTTGATGTTACCTGTTATTCTTGCGGCTGTCGTCTGCTCAGGATTAGCATATGTATTCTCCGCGCTGTAAATTGCCAACGGACTTACTGTTCCCCTCTGTATTACTCCATCTGCATCTGCTTGCCAGCCCATTACGGAATATCCCGCACTTGTCACAAGATTACCGGCGGCATCTGTTGTAAAGTTTCCTGCTCTTGTGAAGAAGTTCTGTGTTCCATCATTTACGATGAACATTGAGTCACCGTTTATCATAAGGTCAAATGGATTGTTTGTTGCCTGTGAACCACCTGAGTCTGACACTGACGTGCTCATTGCCGCAACCTTAGAACCAAGACCAATCTGCATGGCATTCGTACCACCTCTGCCGGTTGACGCGTTAGGTCCGGATGCACTCTGTGTTGTCTGGTACAACACATCACTGAAGGATACGCTCTGCGCCTTATATCCGACAGTATTTACGTTTGCGATGTTATTACCAATAACATCCATCTTTGTCTGGTGTGTTTTAAGACCTGCAACACCAGAAAAAAGTGCTCTCATCATAGTATTTGTTCCTCCTGATTAGGGAGCCGATAATCAAGTCCCGTCCGTCAATCAGGGACTCTAGCCTCCTTATCGGTCCAGCTATATTATAACGGCTCCATCAATATTAGTGTATACATTTTCAGCATCACCGCTTTGCTCCATCGCCGTGATCACCGTGTTGCTCTTGGTATTCACGATAAATGAAAGGCTGTCCATTATTACAAGCGACTCCTTGATGCCCTTTTCTTCTGCTTTCTTGGCACCATCCTGAAGTCTCTTCATCTGTTCATCGGACAATGTTATATTTCTCTGCCTTAAACGCTCGCCTGCATGCTTTGAAAACCTCAAACTGCCATCCGTGGCTGAATTTTGCTTAGTCTGCCACTGCTGTTTTAACACATCCTCAAAGGACATGTTCTGCATAGCGGCTGCATCCCTGCTCTCCTTTGTCTTTTGATTCAGATATTGCCCTGTAATCTGTTCTATGGAGGAATAAACGTTGTTTTTAATTTCCATAATTCGTTCCTCTCCTCAAAATTTCAGACTGTCCATCTAAATATTTACAGCATTTTAACTCTTTTTGCAACCATTATTTATCTGAACTGCTGTCTGAACTTCCACTGTCCGAACTGCTGCTGTCCGAACTTCCAGAGCTTCCATTATTTACCTCTTCTGTCAACTTCTTATAGTAATCCTCATCGACAACCGAATACAAATCATCGATATTGTAAAGGTAATCGTTTATGGAAAGATATGTGCCATCCTCACGGATTTCAACTGTCTGAACCTTTCCGCTGACATACTTTGTCTCACCATTGCTGTCTGTAGGTGCCATGATTACATACTTTCCTACAAGGTTCTGCGCCTGTCCCTTTGTCATCGCATCCGACATGTTCTGTAACTCCTCAATCTGTGAGAAGGTTGCCATCTGCGATACCCACTCTGTGTTGGTGGTCGGCTCAAGAGGGTCCTGATACTGCATCTCGGCTACAAGAATCTTTAAGAACTGGTCTTTGCCCATAGTCGAAGTGCCCTTGGTATCCTCTGACAAATTATCAGGTGTGGTGTTGGCATATATCTTGCCATCTACAATAGCTGCACTTATTGCCATTTCTTTGTCTCCTTTCTAATTATTTGATGTTGCCAATTTCTGAGCTTGTACAGCTCACTCAATAATTTCGCCGCGCGTTAACCATGCAAACAGATTAACTCACTTGCACTCATTATACCATATAATCTACATTTCCGCCTGTGGCTCTCATCATCTCAGCCGCAAGAACATCCTCATCCGTCGCCTCATCATCGCCTATTATAGCGTTTATCTGGTCTAGAGTGAGCTGTCTTGAAGACCTGTGATTGCCATCATCCTGCGGGTTCTCATTTCTGCCCTCGAGATTTCTTCCCATCTCAAAGCCATGTGCCTGAACAGTGACCTCAACTGCGTCAACTTTAAGTCCCTGCTGGTCAAAGCTGTCCTTTAACATTACAAGCTGGTTCTCAATAGCATTCTTTACATCGTCGTTCTCAGCCATAAGCTGTGCCGATATAATACCATTCCTTGAAGAAATGAGAAGATGAAGCTTACCTAAATTCTCCGGCTGAAGCTGAAGCTCCATCTCCGAGAATGTGCTGTCGACATTGACTTTTATTGCATCAACGAGCTGTCTTACAATATCCTCACCTCTGACTGAGTATCCCTCAAATGCGCTGTCCGCTGATGCTCCAACGGCATTATCGACATTTCCCATCAAAGTCTCAAGAAACTGACTGGAAAGACTTTCATTTCCATTTTCCATCATTTCTGAATTGGAACTGCTCTTGTCGGAATTGATTGTAACCTTCTCCTCGAGCTTAACCTCACCTGTATTCTCAGCATTCACATTTTCCTGCTGACCTTCTTTGGTCACATTGTCATTGACACTGCGCACCTCCTGGTCATCATTTACTGTCTCAAATGCAGCATTAAATTTTTCATCAGCCGGATTGATGCTATCCGTATTTGTCTGTGCAAGCTGCATAAGATTTGTAAGCTCCTCCGTGCTGATGCCAAGCTCGTCCGCTGAGTCAGCCAAAAGTGACTTCAAATCATCACTGAGCTGGGTAAACATCTCAGAAATATTGCTGTCCGTGAGAAGCTTTAAAGTGTCTCCGTCAGCAAGCGCCTGTGAAACAAAATCAGCAAGATTGTTCTGAACAAGCAAATCCGTAACACACATTCCACTCTCGGCAAGAAGTCTCTCAAGCTCCTCGTCCGTCATGTCAAGAACTGCACAGACAACCGCCTTCACCTCACTTGTAAGTGCTTTGAGGTCTCCTGTCATTACACTTTCATCTACTGTCTTTCCATCGCCGGTATGCTTTGCTCCCCTAACAATGTACTCAACCTGTGAGCGCCTTGTGGACATCTTCTCTGAAGTACTCTTTGTGTTGACAATATCTGTCATCTTATTCATAGAGTTCTGCATAAGATTTCCAAAAGACTTATTGACAGCGCTCGCAGAGCTTTTCTTTGCATAGTTGTAATTGCCGCTGATATTTTTTGTGCTGTTATTCTGTACATTAGTGTAATTATTTACCACAGTGTTTGCCATTTTGTGTTTCCTCCTTTCCCAAATTTAATTTTTTATATATAGTCAACCGCAAAAGCGGATAACTACCATTTAGTAACATTATTGTGTTGCTGTACCATTAGTATTGGTTCCGGTTCCGTTGTTCGTCGCTGTTCCATTAGTGTTGGTTCCGGTTCCGTTGTTGGTTGTCGTACCATTCGTATTAGTTCCGGTTCCATTATTCGTCGCTGTTCCATTAGTATTGGTTCCGGTTCCGTTGTTGGTTGTCGTACCATTCGTATTAGTTCCGGTTCCGTTGTTGGTCGTTGTTCCGTTTGTATTGGTTCCGGTTCCGTTATTCGTCGTTGTTCCGTTTGTATTGGTTCCGGTTCCATTGTTAGTTGTAGTGCCATTAGTATTATTGTTATACACACTGTTAATGGCATCAGGATTTCTTGTCAAATTACCTGAATCGGTTGAACCGATAGGCGCGTTGCTGCCATCGTGCGTTCCATCAGGATTCCCGACAGGGTTCTTGCCCTGACTCTCCTGAACACGGTTTTCACGGTACTCCTGAACCGTATACGGTGACGGATACATCAAAAGCGTAATCTTAGCCGCATAGGTCGGTGTCATACTCTGGAGAATTGATGCCGCATTCGCCTGTGTCATATTGGCGAGAATCGATGCAACCTTCTCCTCGTCTCCCGTCATCTCCTCAAGAATTGTCGCTGCCTGTGCCGCCTTCATCTTTGAATACGTTGTTGAGAGGTCAACTACAACCTGATTGCTCGCCTGCTTCTCAAGAGCCATCTGATATATGGCTGCTGCATTCTCCGGATCCATCTGCTCGTACCAGTTTATATAGGTGGCAGGATCAGCAGCATAGTTACCTGTATAATCATTTCCAAACACTATCTGCTCATCGAACTGTCTTTTAAGTTCCTCATAGTTCTTCTGATATGCCTCATAAGGTGACAATCTGGCAACCTCGGCTGTCAGACTTGCTATCGTGTCAGCGTTTGCTGCTATAGCATCATTCAGAGTAAGGTTCTCATCTTCAAGCTCCTGTATTCTTGCTATAGCCTCGGAAAGTGTTGTATATGGATATTTGCTGTCAATTCCAACCTGCTCGTCAGATGCAGCAGGAAGAATCTTGTTGATAACCGGCACATCCTTTAACACCGGATACAAAACCTTGCTTCCAAAACCTCCAACATCCAGCTTGACAAGCAGAACGAATATCGCAAGCCAAATCAAAACAATCAATATCGTAACAAGGACGATAATCAGCTTATTGGATTTTTTTTCTTCTTCCTCCTGTTGTTCATCTAATAAGTCATCTAGTTCGTCTGCCATACTATTCCTCCTGTTCAAAGCGGAAGCTTACAAGCTCATCTATC
>JBNMKO010000033.1:0-30941 GCA_050874385.1 Eubacteriales bacterium | reverse complement strand
TTGGAAGCGGTCTGAAAACCAAAATTCCATGCACCTTGTCATCGTCGTTAAGCCTTATAATCGTCTGCTCAAACGCTTCCTCGTCAATGTCAATCGGAAGCTTTATAACCTCAACTTCAGCCTCAACCGCGCCGAAACGCTTCATTATTCCCTTCTCATAGGCAATGTCATCCTCGCGCTCGCCAACTCTCACAACGGCAAGCTTAGGGTACACGCCCCTGTCCTTTAGCTGTGCAACACGGCTCTTAAAATCCTCTGCCATAGCCTTAACAGCCGGCATACCTCTATATTCTGTCATAAAAATATTCCTCAACTATTTTTTTACACTCTACAGTCCCATTTTTCCAAACACGACATCATACACTCTGTCGCAGACTTCCCTGCATTTTCCCTGATATGCCATAGCCTTTCCGTTGAGCTCCTCCGCATACTCACGGTTTTTCATAAGTCCTGTGTTGGCATACACGCTCATAGCCGCTCCGTCAGCCGCCGCACGACATGCCGCCGCCGCAACACCTACATCGCTTAGTACAAGCACAGAGCCTTTAACCGCGAGCTCATCAAGAACATCCGCCAGCTTGTCGCACTCCTTCAAAATTTCAAGCGGTGTCTGTGCCGCAATTTTAAGCGCCTGCTCCAAAGTCTCTGTTCTTCCCGGCTCATCCTTTGGAATGGAATATGCCTTAGAAAGCGGATAAAAACCTTCCGCATCCTTGTCAATCAGCTCAAGAAATACCTTTTTCTCAAACTCAACATTCTTTATAATCCGCTCAATATCCTCCTGATACTGCGCATATTTTTTCTTACCCGAAGTAAGATTAGCCACCATTTGGCACAACGCCGATGCAACTGCCCCAATCATCGCGCTCGCGCCGCCGCCGCCCGGTGTCGGCTCCTTTGTTGAAAGTTTTTCTATAAATTCGTATGTATTGTCCATTTTTGTCCTCATTTATACGCAGTCTTTAGTGGTAAAATGATTTTAAGCTGCCATCAAAACAATCTATTTTCGCTAAAAACCATTTTACACTAATTTCCCATGCTGTCGTTTTATCTTTATTATTTTGCAAGAATATCCTCAATCTTTGCAAGCTCTTCATCGGTAAACGGTGCTGCATTCACAATCTGACAATTCTCTGTAATCTGTGAAGGCTTTGACGCACCGATTAGAACGCTTGTCACCTCGCCGTCGCGCAAATCCCATGAAAGCGCCATCTGTGCGAGAGACTGTCCCCTGCTCTGGGCTATTTCATTGAGCGCGGATATCTTTGCAAGAGTCTCCTCATTGATGGCGTTCTCCTTCAAAAATCTTCCGTCGGTTCTTATTCTGCTGTCCTCCGGTATTCCGTGAAGGTACTTGTTGGTGAGAAGTCCCTGCGCGAGCGGGCAGAACGCTATAATTCCAATGCCGTTAGCCGCCGCATAAGATTTAAGTCCATCCTCCTCGATGTCCCTTACAAACATCGAATATTTTCTCTGATTTATTATGAACGGTGTTTTAAGCTCTGTGAGAATTTTCACTGCCTGCTCTGTCTGAACCTTATTGTAATTGGAAATTCCGACATATAACGCCTTGCCGCTCTTTACGATGGAGTCGAGCGCTAACATGGTCTCCTCAAGCGGTGTCTCCGGGTCCGGTCTGTGATGATAATAGATATCAACATAGTCAAGTCCCATTCTCTTTAAACTCTGGTCAAGGCTCGCTATAAGATACTTTCTTGAACCCCAGTTGCCGTAAGGACCCTCCCACATATCGTAGCCCGCCTTGGTTGAAATCACAAGCTCGTCCCTGTACTGTCCAAGTCCATCCTTTAATACCCTGCCAAAATTCTCCTCGGCACTTCCCGGAATAGGTCCGTAATTGTTCGCAAGGTCAAAATGTGTGATGCCGTTGTCAAAAGCCGTCTCGCACAACGCCTTCATATTGTCAAAGGAGGCATTGCTTCCAAAATTGTGCCATAATCCGAGTGAAACCATAGGGAGCTTGAGTCCGCTCCTGCCACATCTGATATACTTCATCTTCTCATATCTGTCTGCCGCTGCAATATACATAAAAGAACCTCCAAATTAGTTAATTTTTACAAAATAATACCACATTACCCCAAAAAAATCAACAAAACAAACATAATACCGCAAAAAACAAAGGTGATACAATTCACATTTTGCAAACCATACCACCTTTAATTCACATCTCTCGATAATCGAACGTATATTCGTATCCATTTTGCCGCTATGGCATCATGTCAAAATCTGCTTTTATCTGCTTTTGACTAATAGCTTTTGACCAGATGGCAACTATCTTACTCCATATCAAGAAGCTCCTGATAGAACCTTGAGTAGTCCGTTCTGCCCTCCTTGATGCACTTGATTGCCGATGAAGGATGGCTGTTTAGGACACCTGTGAGAAGGTACGGCAAGTCAAATCCCCACTTGTCTGGTCCTTCCTTGAGCTTGTTCATGTGCTTCTCGACAAAGTTCATAACCGGAAGGAGATTGTACTTAGGGTTTCGCAGGAAGGACAAAAGCTGCTCCATATAACAGTTGCCGGCTCCTCTTCCCATTCCGCTCATCGTCGCATCAAGGTAGCTCGCGCCGTTTATAGCCGCCTCTATTGTGTTGGCAAATGCGAGCTGCTGATTGTTGTGGGCATGAATACCAATCTTCTTACCATGTTTAGCCGCTGCTGCCATGTATCTCGCCGTGAGTCGTCTCACCTGTTCTGGATAGAAAGCCCCGAAACTGTCGACAAGATATATACAGTCCGCATCGGACTGTGCAAGAAGCTCAAGTCCGTTGTCAAGGTTCTCGTCGTCCACCTTAGACACCGCCATGAGATTGACCGTGACCTCATATCCCTTGGCTTTCGCATCGCTTATCATGTCGATGGCTGTAGGTATCTGGTGAATATAGGTCGCCACACGAATCATGTCGATGACGCTGTCCTCCTTGTTGATTATGTCTTTCTTATAGTCCGTCCTTCCGACATCCGCCATAACGCAAATCTTGAGGTCTGAGTCGTTGTCCCCAACTATCTCGCGGATATCATCCTCGTTGGAAAACTTCCACTTTCCAAAATCTTTCGGGTCAAATATTTCCTTGGATGCCTTATATCCAAACTCCATATAGTCAACGCCTGCCGCGATATTCGTCTTATATAAATCCTTGACAAACTCAGTTGTAAAACCGAAATTGTTGACAAGTCCTCCGTCCCTCAATGTTGCGTCCACAACCTTGATATCCGGTCTGTATGACACGATTGTTCCAAATGTATTGTCCATTGTTCTGCACTCCTGTATATTTATATTTCTTCTATATTTTTTAACACACCAATGTACTCTGAATATTTTACTTTAAAGCGTTACACTTTAAATCATTGAAGTACTCTATAAATATACACAACACATCATTATTTGTCAACAGTAAATTTGTGAATTGCAAATCAAGCTGCTTCCTGCCTCAACATTTTACTGTGCCGTCCGGCTCAGACAATATTTAGCATCCTACACAAATCCCTCTCTCGCTCATGCCACTTTTTTACTCATGCATCATAGGTGTAAATACCCTGCTGCTGTGAACGTCCTTTCCTGCCATGACAGCTTTAGCCTTCTCCTGCGCCTCCTTGCAAAATACCATCTGCGCCTCTATCTTTGCGGACTCTTTCTCAGCCTTTGCGTCCTTCTTTGTCTTTGCAAGCTCCGAAACTCTCACATAGCTTCCGTCAGGCTGCATAAGCTGTGCCTTAACATTGTCGGCAAGCTGCACGTCTAAGATATGCTTTACCTCGGCTTTAAGGCGCGCATCCTCCACAGGGAACATGATTTCCACACGTCTGTCGAGGTTTCTGGACATCCAGTCAGCACTCGCCATATATATTTCAGGGTCTCCGCCATTTTCAAAATAGAATATTCTGCTGTGCTCAAGAAATGTACCGACAATGGAGCGCACTGTTATGTTCTCGCTCACGCCCTCAAGCTGCGGTATAAGACAGCATATTCCTCTGACAATAAGCTCCACCTTAACGCCCGCCTTGGATGCCTTGTACATAAGCTCTATTATGTCCTTGTCGCACACGGAGTTCATCTTGGCGATTATATGCGCCTCCTGCCCCTCCTTTGCGCGCCTTATCTCCCTGTCAACGAGATAGTGAAATCTGTCGCGCAGCCACAGCGGTGCAAGAGACAGCTTATTCCAGCCCACAGGCTCGGAATATCCAGACAGCATGTTAAACACAGCTGTAGCGTCCTCACCGATGGCCGGAGAACATGTGAACAGACCCATATCGCAGTACAATTTTGCCGTCGAATCATTGTAATTTCCCGTTCCAAGATGGACATAACGCCTTATTCCGTCCTCCTCGCGTCTCACAACAAGAGTAATCTTGCTGTGCGTCTTTAAGCCCACAAGACCGTATATTACATGACATCCAGCCTGCTCAAGTTTCTTAGCCCATATAATATTGTTCTCCTCGTCAAAGCGCGCTTTCAACTCCACAAGCACTGAGACCTGCTTGCCGTTCTCAGCCGCCGCCGCAAGTGCCGCAACGATAGGCGAATTGCCGCTGACACGGTAGAGTGTCTGCTTTATGGCGAGCACAGCCGGGTCTTTTGCCGCCTGTCTCACAAAATCCACAACCGGGTCAAAGGTCTGGTAAGGGTGATGTAAAAGTATATCTCCCTCCCTTATCGCCTCGAAAATATTTTTGCCGTCCATAAGCTCCGGCACAGGGGCAGGTGTATATTTAGGGGTCTTTAACTTTTCATAGCCGAAACTTCCGTACATTTTCATCAAAAATGTAAGGTCTAACGGACCGTCTATCCTGTATATATCGCTGTCGGTGATGTCAAGCTCGCTCTTTAACTTCTTTAAAAGCTGCTTGTCGATATCCCCCTGAACTTCAAGCCTGATTGCCTGACCCCACTGCCTTTTCTTTAGCTGCTTTTCTATCTCCTTCAACAAATCCTCCGCGTCCTCCTCGTCAATCGAGAAGTCGGCGTTTCTCATAATTCTATACGGATAGGCGCATAGAATGTCATAGTTCAAAAACAGCTTATCAATATTGCGCTCGATAACCTCCTCAAGAAGAATTATCGTGTCCTCCTCACCCGGAAGTCTCACAAACCTCGGAAGCACCGACGGAACCTGAACCGTCGCAAACTCCGTCTCGTCATCCTTGCCGTTCTTCTTTTTAAGAAGCGCCGCGATGTTGAGCGTCTTGTTTCTTATAAGCGGAAACGGTCTTGACGAGTCCACCGCCATCGGCGTGAGAACAGGGTACACGTCCTCATGGAAATACTTATCCACAAAGCTCTTCTGCTCATCGTTTAACGCCTCATGGCTTCCGACAATATGAAATCCCGCCTTGTCAAGAGCCGGAACAAGCTCATCATTGTATATTTTGTACTGCCTTTTCACAAACGCATGGGTTCTCTCGTCGAGCGCCTCAAGCTGCTCCTTCGCCGTCATGCCCGCAATATCCTTCTTGGTGTATCCGGCATTTACCATATCCTTTAACGATGCCACCCTGACCATAAAAAACTCGTCGAGGTTTGACGCTGTTATGCTCAAAAACTTGAGCCTCTCAAAAAGCGGATTTCCCGCGTCAGCCGCCTCACCTAACACCCTCGCGTCAAACTCAAGCCAGCTTAGTTCCCTATTAATGAATATTTTACTGTTTCCCATTTTATCTCCTCCACCTATATTTGATAACGCAATCAGCGTTTTCTCCTGATTACCGGTTTAAGTCCGTAAACTTCCTCAAAAAACTCCACACGCTCCGTAAAATATGATTTTTCAAGCGTGATATCCTCAAATGTATGCGCCGTCAGAACAAGCTTGTTGTCCTCGACCTCTACATCTAAATCTTTAAACTTCTGTCTATGCCCTCTGTCGAGCGAGTTGCTGACCCTTAGTATCGCCGTGAGCTTCGCAATAGTCAGATAATCCTTCTTGTCAAAACTCCACAGCGCATCATCCGCGTCAAATGCCATCGTGTTGTACTTTACGACATTGGCGATAATCTCCCTCTCCTTGTGGGAAAGTCCTATAATCTCGGTTGACATTATTATGCTGTACGAGCACTGCTCAGGGTTTAACATGTTGATGTACTGTCCGCAATCGTGCAGTATGCTTGCTATCTCAAGAAGAAATCTCTCCCTGTCTGAAAGTCCATGATATTTTTTAATGCTGTCAAATATGAGCAGCGCATTTTTTTCCACAAGGCTCACATGCTCGCCCCTTATCGAATATCTCTGGGATATATTTTTAGCCGCGGCGAGAATATCCGCATTAAAATCATGCTTCAAATCAAATTTTTTCGTCTTCTGCGCGTGCTCAACCGCCATTCCGTCGCACAGGCTGACCTGCGGCATCCATATATCCTCCGCCTGCGTAAAATCTAACATCCTCATATAGACCATCGCGCTTGGCAGAATAATTTTTGCCTGATTTTCCTCGATACCCATAAGGTCTGCAATCTGCTCATCGTTCTCATGGTATATCTTTTCAAAGAAATCCTTGAACTTGTGTCTTGTCGTGTACTCGCCGTCGTCAAAAAATTCCTTCATCCTAGCGTAGTACGGAACACAGTCACCGACAAATATTATATTATGAATTTTCTTGCTCTTTAAGAACAGCTCATTCAAAGTCACCATGTCATTGTCGATGTACTCTCTCATTATATCGACATAGTTGACTATATTCTGCGACAGTGCAGACATCATATTGCTTATTCTCACCGCGCCGAGCCTTACATTCTGCGTAGTCACAAGCGTTCCATTGTTGAACATGGAAACCTGCGCACTGCCCGCGCCCACATCGACGAGCGCCGTTGACTTCTCGATAATCTTGTTGAACTTGTCATTCTTAGCGGCAAGCGCCTTGTAAATGATAAATCTCTGCTCGGAATTGCTCAAAATCTCCACATCAAGACCTGTGCGCACCTTTATCCTGTCGAGAACTCTTATCGCATTTTTTGCCTCCCTCAGAGCACTTGTCGCAAACGCCCTGTAGTCATCAATGCAGTAATCCTTCATAATCTCAGAAAAACCGTAGAGAATTTCGCACATCTTCTCCACGTCCTCAAAGTCTACTTCCTTTGTCTCGTATGTATTTTTTCCAAGCTCAAAATTATATCTAACATGGTCAATTTTCTTTATCCCGTTGTCCCTTGATATCTCATAAATTACCATCTCCATACAGCTCGAACCTATGTCGATGGCGGCAAAGGTAGAATATGCCATATTTTCGTCCTCCTTACTAATTATTTTTCTTAATAGTTCAGCTATACTGAACTATTGTAAAACAGTGGGACATATTAATCAGCGTATTTTCTGATCTAGATATTCTTTTCACACTGCACTAGTCCCTGCTTTTATAATTTCCGAGAAGCTTTATCGCGATTGACTCCTCCTCAATACCTCTAAGGCAGTTTTTTACAGCCGCATCCGATATGTGCCCGCCAAAATCCACATAGAACATGAACTCCCACTTCCTGTCACTTATCGGTCTTGACTCAATCTTAGTCATGTTAAGCCCATTGAACATTATGTGGCTTAATATCGAGTAAAGGCTTCCTGCCTCATGCGGAATTTCAAAGCAGATGCTCACCTTGTCCGCATCCTCGGTGACTATCCTGTTCTTTGAGATAATCACAAAACGGGTTGTATTTATGCCGCTCGTATTTATGTGCGGTGCTAAAACCTCAAGCCCATACAGCTTCGCCGCCGTCTCGCTCGCGATGGCAACCTGTGTCATGTCGTTCTCATCTACAATCTTTTTGGCGGCTATCGCTGTATTAGCCGCGCCTAACTGCTGCCAGCCCTTGTCCTCAAGAAATTTTGCACACTGCATAAGTCCCTGTGGATGTGAGTACACTCTTGTGACCTTGGACAAATCTGTCCCCGGTATGCCGACGAGCGCGTGCTCAATCTTTACCGTCTCCTCGGCTACAATGTAGTTGTCATATTCCCTCAAAAGGTCGTAGGTATCATTTACAATTCCTGCCGTCGAATTGTCAAGCGGAAGAACAGCGTAGTCCGCCTCACCGTTCTTTATCGCCTCCATCGCAGCCCTGAATGTAGGCACACATGAGCAGTCCGCGTTCCCGCCAAAATACTTGAGCGTTGCCGCATGGCTGTAAGCCCCCGGAACTCCCTGATACACGATATGGCAGCCATCTTTTTTTAACTCCTTCACAGCCTCATGCGGCGCAGCCTTGGAATATCCACCCGCCTCAAGAATACCATATTGCAGCTTGCGGCTTATAGCCATAATCTGCTTAAAAAGCTCGTCCACACATTTTTTCCCAAAGTCATCCTCAACATACGCGCACAGCGTCTTTAACTTCTCCTCCTCGCGCGCCTTGTCATAAACCGCCTTGTTGTTGGCAATCTTGTACTCCGCCACATCCTTGCTTATCTCAAGTCTCTGCTTCATAAGCTCAACTATCTGTCTATCTATAACATCTAATTTTTGTCTCGACTCAGCTAAATCTATCACACTGTTATCCTCCGTTATATATTTTTGAATTTTATTATCATTGTGCCCTACAAATTAGTAAACTCCAATAAAGCATACATGATTCCGATTTTATAGCAATTCTACAAATTACCGGCTATATAAAGATACAGTAATTGTTATATTCAATAATTTATTGGACTGCTATGAATTATATAATATTATAATTGTATCATTGTGAACAAATTTTCGCAATACAACATTGCTAATAGTACCTGTAATATGTTAAAATAAGGTGTAAAATTTATGCAAAATATATGTAGATTGGAGAGTGGAAGTATGAAGAAAAAATTACCCGGCATAATAACCTGTATCGTGATAGTCGCCGCCATTGTCGGCTTATGCGTCGGCTCATATATGAGCACCAGAATAAAATATAACGATGAGGGATATCTTGGAAACACATCAGGAAATCTTATGAACAAAGGGCTGTTTGCTGAGCACAACGGCAAGATATATTTTTCAAATCCTTATGACGGTGACCAGCTCTATTCCATGAACAGCGACTGCACAAAAATTAAGAAGCTGTCAACCGATTCCGTATCATACATAAATGTGACCGACAATTATATTTTCTATGTAAAAAATAATTTTGACCCGGACAATGCGGGAATGTTGTTCCGAGGACAGCTCTACGGCGTTATACGCTCCAAATTAAACGGCAGCAGCGCAAAATCGCTCACCAACGATGTAATCTCATCAATGGTGCTCATCGGCAACCGCGTATATTATGGAAGCTACGACAACGGCAAAATCCAGACCATGTACACAACAATAGACAAGAAAGAGACAAATACAATAAAGGGCACACAAATTCCGCTCTACAGCATTGTTGACAATAAGGCATACTACTCCGAAAACAGCCATGACCACAACATTCATTCCGCTGATTTGTCAAGCGGCGCTGACATCTCAGTGCTTGAGGGAAACACCTATCTCGCGTCAATGAATGACGATATACTGTATTACCTTGACATGTCAAACAACTATGCACTGACCACTTATGACACACTTACCGGGGTCACAAAAGTTATCTACGATGACAAGTGTATCAACTACAATATATATGACGACGTAATATTTTTCCAGACCGAGGACGGCAACAATGCCCTCCACCGCATGAACATCGACGGAAGCGGCGACACAATCATCGCAACCGGAAATGTGGACTCCATAAGCTGTACATCACAGTACACTTTCTTCACATTTTTCGGTCAAAACATGTTGTACCGCGTTCCAACACATGGCGGAACGGATGTTGAGGTGTTTACATATACACCGGAAAAATAAGTTGATAATTTTCTGTTGATAGAGAAGCAATTTGCATACTATCATGTGATAGTTTAAAATGAATTACTTGTTTTTTATATCAAATCAGACAAAATAATTAAAGAGCTGTAAAATCCCGCACACGCGACATTTTACAGCTCTTTTTTACCTATTATTTCAAGTTTTCCATCCGCTTTTGCGCATCCTCAAGCGACTTATAACCATACTGCAACACTGTATTTTCCATAATCATCTCATTCAGATTTTTTCCATTTTGATAAAGTCCGATTACATATCTGCAATACAGAATAAATGTGTCCTTTGAGTATGTATCAAGCTCACCGCGCAGATATGTCTCCGCGGAGGTGTCATACGGTGTGTCCTCTGATGTGTGGATATAACGTATCTGCCCCGCAAGTGCCGGGTATTTTGCCACGAACTGCTCAAGCCATCCGACCTGTATCACAATCACCTGCTCCGCTATCGTCCTTCTCTCGTCGTCTATCGCCGGAAGACTATCCTTGAAACTCTCGTACTCGTCCGGCGCTGTGCTCTCCATCATTCGGGCATACTTTTCTGTGACAAGATTTCTTCCTGTGCGCTCCCCGTCCTCCAAATCAGACAGATAACTTCTCAAAAGCTCCTCGTTCCACGCCATAAACTGACTTCTTCTCATCAGCGTGAAAGTGTTGTAATTGTTCTGGCAGTCCGCTCTTCCGCCCTCGTTGCGGGTCGCCTGAAACATATCCCACTCGATGTTTACTATTTTTTCTATTATCTCGCCCACATCGCTGCTATCTTTTTTTGCCTTAACCGAGTTTTTCATGCTCTCATAGCCATCAATTATGGCATAACCCTGTGTCTCCATGTAGTTATCGCCGCTTCCCGAAAGACTCTGCATGTTTAAGAGCCTGACAAGCTGCGAACAAATCTGCTCTATGCACTCAGAAACCTTGTCTACGTCATGGTAATCAAGCATTGCAAGTTCTCCAAGCTGTTCACATATCCGTGTAAGAACCAGCTCCTGCCTGCGCTCTGCCATCTTCACAAGTGCCCTGTATGACCATTTATAGTATGGCATATATTCCCTGTAAACGAGAAAACACAGTCTCATAGTCTGCTCGACAAAACCCGTGTACGCAAGCGATGCCGCCACATAGTCTCCACGCTGCATACATCTTCCATAATTATACTGACCGTACTGCGCAATTTTTACCGCGGTCTCCGCCATCTTAGGATACCACAGCTCATTCGGATAGTACTCCGCAAGGCGCTGTCTCTCACCTGTAAATATTCCCAAGTCATCCTTAAAAACTTCACCGTTTACTGCTGCCGCCGCACCGTTCTCAGAAATATTTTTCCATGCCAAAATGTCATCTCTGTCCGGAACAGCGGCACATCCTATGTGCTCCATGAAAAAATCGCTGATTTTTACAACACCGACACGCCCGTGTCCGTTCTTAGTCTCAATTCTCGCAGCCACACCCAAAAAGCTCTTAGGAAGTTGTTCATACTCCGCCGCAAGCTGCTCACCAATGTTTTCATAGTCCTCATCTGTAAGCCACAGGCACACCGCCGGCCCAAAATCGTGGTCTGTCGACAGCTCATCATCGAACCCAAAACATTCCGAGCCATGACCCGCAAGCCCAACGGCAATCCTGTCCTCATACTCAGGGAACTTAGAATGTATCATATCCTTAACATAAGTCTCGTAATACGCCCTCGAAAGCTCAAGACCTTTTAGCACAGCACCATCGCGGCATACTGTGTTAAGCTGATTTTTCAGCTCTGCAATTCTGGCAGTTATTGTATTGTATATAACATCACAACCTGTGACAAGCCCTTCATACGCCTCTATGCAGTTCTCACACGTCGCCCTGTATGCTGTGTTTTGATATCCGTAGCTTCTTGCAATCTCAGTCAGTGCTTCCTCATAGATTTCTGCCGCCTTTTTGTATTCTCCCATCTTTAGATGAAGGTCACCGTAGGCGGAGAGCGCCGCGCCATAATGCGCATCCTTGTATTTTCTGCCCTTATCCCGTTTAAATATCTCAAGCGCCTTCAATATATACTGCTCCGCCTCGGCATACTCCTCATGCCTTATATATAAAAGTGACAGATTAATGTACGTCGTAGCCTCCTCAACCTCACAGTTTGGAAGTTCCTTTATAAGCTCCAACGCCTTTAAAAGCTCCTCCTTTGCGCGGGCATCGTCACCCGTCTCAGAGTAAAAGAGACTTATATTGTTGTACAACGACGCATATCTGTATGCGTCCTCACAGCCTGAATTTTTAAGCTCCTGTGCCGCCATCTCGTACAGAGATCCGGCTTTCTCATAATCGCCCGCTGCCCTGTACGCCGTAGCCGCATTTAACACTATCGTCGCATAGTCCTGCGTGCCACAAAGCCCTGCTCCCTGCGCAATCATCATCGCCTTATCCGCAAAAATCTCAGACTTGTCATGCTTTCCCGTCACGCGGTACAGCCCGACAAGCTCACTCATAACCGTGAGAAGCGCCTGTGTGTCCTCGCGCTCCATTGCCAGCCTGACATTCTCAATCAAAAACTGCTCCGCCTCGTCCATTCGCTTGTCAGACAAAAGCCCGTCAAGCTTTTGGAAAAAAATATTGTAATCCATGTACTGCCTCCATATTAAAAACCTGAATATTCTTATATATCAATCAATTTTTTAACTTTTTCCGGCGCAGTACATATTGTACCATACTTTTCACCATTGGGATTAAAATATCAAAATTTGACACTCTAGTCCTATTAGGTTATATTCTCCTATGTACCTGCGCTTTACTCTGCTGTCTGAAGCTTTACCATCTTAGCATATATTCCGTTTTTCCTGATAAGCTCCGAAGGCTTTCCGGTCTCGGCTACATGACCGCCATCTATGACTACAATCTTATCCGCACCCGATACGGTACGCATACGATGTGCAATGATGATGACCGTCTTATTCTTTATGAGTCTTGATATCGCCTCCTGAATGAATGTCTCATTCTCGGCATCAAGTGACGCTGTAGCCTCATCAAGAAGAATAACCGGCGCATCCTTTAAAAGAGCTCTCGCTATGGAAATTCTCTGCCTCTCACCGCCCGACAAAGCTGAACCATTCTCACCAATCACTGTCTGATAGCCGTCCGGCAGCCTCCTTATAAACTCATCACACTGAGCCTCCTTTGCCGCCTGCATAACCTCCTCATCGGTTGCGCCTTTTTTACCTATTCTGATATTTTCCATAATGGTGTTGTCAAAAAGCGTAACATCCTGAAATACAATCGAGTACGCTGACAGGAGTTTTTCCGGGTCAATCTGTGAAATATCCTTGCCGCCGAGCTTTATACTGCCGCCGTCAGCGTCCCAAAATCTCGCTGCAAGCTTTGAAACCGTTGACTTTCCTCCGCCCGATGGCCCTATAAGTGCCGTGACCTCGCCCTGCTTTGCCGTAAAACTTATATCTTTAAGTACCTTTTCATTCTTATCATAAGAAAAGCTCACATTTGAAAACTCAATGTCGTATGATTTCACATCAAGCTCGCCGCTTCCCTTCTGTACAGGATAATCCGTAATCTCATTCATTCTCTCGACATTTACATCCTGCGCTATTACTGCCGCAAGGTTCATAAGTGTTCCCTGCATAGGCTCATATATTCTAGAAACCACAAGAATGAACATGAAAAATGTCAGCACATCAAGCTTACCATTACACAACAAAACTGAGCCGACAAGCGCAACCGTTCCAATTCCGAAACGGAGAATACACGACGCAGACACCACAAACACAGCCGTTCCAAGCTCCGCCTTAAAGCTCTCCTTCTCAAGTGCCTCAATCTTGCCCTTCAAGCCTTCAAGATATTTTTCCTCCGCATTGTAGGACTTCAAATCCTTGATTGTCTCAAGGTACTCCTGCAAGCCGTCAGCCTGTGCCACAGCGACATTTCTCTTTCTTCTTGAAATACCCCTCTGTACATTTCCCGAACAGCCGACAATTATAAGCGCGATAGGAAGCACCCACAGAGCCGCAACCGCCATTCTCCAGTCAAAGAAGAAAAGACTTATCGCAATCAACACCGTGGAAATCATAGCTCCGAAAAACTGTGGCATTACATGTGAAAAATTGTGCTCGAGCACCGTACAGTCGCCGAGTATCGTAGATGTAAGGTCTGCAAGGTCTTTCTTTCCAAAAAACGAGAGCGGAAGTGTTCTAAGCTTCTCCGCAATATTAATTCTTCTGTGCTCACTTTCCCTGTAAGTCGAGAAAAATGATGAATTGTACTGCAAATAAAAAACTACTCCAAATACAACCAAAATTATAACACAACATGCAATATATGTATATCTGTGATTTGCCGGAACTTCGCCGTTTATCAAATCAGCCGCGAGATAGTACATAAGCGCAACCGGAACCATAAGCATTATGTTCTGCAATGTGGTTATCGCAGTACACTTTATAAAATCAACCGCTCCCTGCCTTGTGAGAGCATACCTTTTCATCAATTTTTTTATCATACAGCTCCACCTACTTTCCATGTCACGGATTTTCTATACTCATCCCACATCTTTTTATAGTTATTGTCCTTTACATTGTCCGCGAGAAGCTCCTCGTGTGTTCCCGACTGTGCAACTTTTCCATCCTTCAGGACAAATATTTCATCGGCATCTTTGACGGTTGACAATCTGTGCGCAATCATAATCACCGTCTTGTTCTTTCCGATTTCGTCAAATGCCTTCTGCACAAGGCTCTCGTTCTCAGGGTCGGCAAAAGCTGTCGCCTCATCGAGAATTACTATAGGGGCATCCTTTAAAAGTGCCCTCGCAATGGCAATACGCTGTGTCTCGCCTCCCGACAGATATGTGCCGTGGGTTCCAAGCTGCGTGTCAATTCCGTCAGGCAGCTTTGCGATTATGTCGTCGCACTGTGCAAGGTGAAGTGCACGCTTTAGCTCCTCGTCAGTGGCATTTGGCTTTGCAAGCCTTAAATTTTCCCTTATGCTCATTTTTAACAATTTGTTATTCTGAAAAACGTATGCTATCATATCGTTCAACTGTGACTTTGGAATGTCCTTGATATTTACGCCGCCGACACTTATGCTTCCCGACTTCACATCGAAAAACCTTGCAATAAGCGCCGCCGTGGTACTCTTTCCGCCGCCGGAAGGCCCGACAAATGCCACATGCTTTCCCTGCGGTATATCAAGCGAAATCTGCGACACCGCGTCGCGGTCTGCACCGTCGTATCTAAAAGTTACATTGTCAAGCCTGATTGAATAATCAACCGCATTTTTCTTTGTCTCCTTCTCCGGAAGCGGCTCAAGCTCAAGTATCGACTGAACTCTTGTGAGTGCATCCTCCACAAGCATATTGTTCTCACTCATAAACATCATCTTTGTGAATGTGGTTGACACAATAGGTGTAAAAATAATATAAAACAGAAGATTTACAACAAATTTATCCGTGATATTTCCGCCTGCCGTGACCACAAGTGCGGCACAGGTTAAAAATGCAAACACACTGTTTATCGACACCTCAAAAAGCACCATCGGTCTGCGGCACATCTTTGTGTAGGACATACAAAATTTCCCATAGTTGCTTATCGAGTCACGGAATTTTTTAAATGTGAACACCGACTGACCAAAGGTCTTTACAACAGGCATGCCCCTGACATACTCTACCGCCTGATTGTTCATGTCCTCGAGTGCGTCCTGATAATGCTTCATGTCCTCCGCCATCTTTTTTCCCATCATTCCCGCCATGTTGACAAATGCGAGCACAACAGGCACAAGACTTAAAAGTCCAAGCTTCCAGTCAAATATAAACAGCATGACTACGAGTGCCACCGGAGTAATCATCGCGTTGGCTGTATCGGGAAGCTGGTGCGCAAGGTATGTCTCCGTTGCCTCCGCCGACTCTGCTATTATCTTTCTGACCTTTCCGCTTCCCATGTTGTCGATAACTCCGAGCGGCAGCTTCTTTACATGATTTAGCGCCGTAATCTTCATGTTCGCCGCAATTCTAAACGCCGCCCTGTGCGAGCAAAGCAGCGCCGCAAAATACACGAGCATACTGATAAGCGCCATCACAACCGCCATCACGCCGTTATGTACAATTCCCTCCGCTCTTGAGAAATCAGGCATGACCTCGATAACCTCTTTTATAATTTTCCACAGATAGATAAACGGAAAAAGTGCTAGCACTGCACTCACCGCCGACATAATAATTGACGCATACGAAAAGTTCTTGTAGCTGCCCGCATACGCCATGAGCCTCTTGAAAGCCGATTCTTTCTTAGGGCTCTTCTCGTTTCCTTCCTTCATGGCTTTACCTCCTGATTTTATTTTTGTTATATATTCCGAACTTGTATCTTGTTCGGCTAAGTTGTGTTAGTTTCCACTAACGCAACCTCAAATAAAAAGTTCCTATATGGAACTTTTATCTGCTTATTACATATCAAAAAGCCTCATCCATCCCGCGGTATAAAATTCGCGCAACTGCCCAAGATAAGTCTTAGCCTCACTGATATCATTTTTATGAATGAGAAGCTCAAAAAATGCCGTGAACATGCCACTCACAAGCACATGCTCAAGCTTAGGGTCTATCTGCCTTACTTCATTGCCGTTCTTTCTCATAAGCTCGACAAAATCGTGTGTGGCCTGAACCTCCACCTGCGACATCTCATGCACCATATTTTCATATCTCGTGCCCTTAGAACATGTGAGTATAAGCCTGAACTCATCCTCATTTGCATACATGTAATCGAGCATCTGCTCCATGCAGTCGCCGCTTATCTTTCCCATATTTGCCTGCTGGACATTCGCATCAAGCTTCTTAAAACTGTTCTGTGTGCTGATATACATCTCCATAAGATGCTCATACTGTTTTGACACAAGCGCATCAAAAAGCTTCTCCTTACTGTCATAATAGCCGTAAAATGCTCCCGTCGTCACGCCCGCACACTTCACAATATTTCTAAGCGATGCCCCCATAAAGCCCTTCTCAAGAAATTCCTTCTTCGCCGAGGCATGTATCTTTTCCAAAGTTGTCATTGTATTTTCCATGTAATCTCCACTCCTTATTTGCGTTATAGCCGCAAACAGGTAATGTAACAATGTTATATAACACTGTTACATTACCTGTTATAAGCCATATATGAACATTTGTCAATATGTTTTTTATTTTATTCAAAATATTTACAAAACTGCTTTAGCAACCTGCTACAAAATGTTTTTTTACTCCTCAAATCCACCAAGAAGCTTATGCAATATTCTGTAAAGCTCCCCCGCCTCCCGCGGCTCAAGCCTAACACAGCCTGCCATCTGGCTCGGTATCTTGACTGCCTCATCCTTTAACGCCTCACCATCAGGTGTGATGGCAATTATAAGAACGCGCTCGTCCCTGTCGTCCCTGTGCCTTGCCACAAGCCCTTTCTGCTCCAACCTCTTTAACAGCGGAGTCAATGTACCTGAGTCAAGATACAGCCTCTTTCCCAAATCTTTTACATTAATCTCCTTCTCCTCCCAAAGCACCATCATCGCAATGTACTGTGTGTAGGTCAAATCAATCTCGTCGAGGAACGGCTTGTACCTCCTCACAATCTCCTTCGCGCAGGCATAGAGCGGAAAACATAGCTGATTGTCGAGCTTTAATGCCTCATATTTTTCATTGTCACTCATAAAATCTCCTACAATGTTTATCAATCCTACAAAAGTTCTTTTATCTTTTCCTCGACAAGTGCCATATCCGCTGTCGGTTCAAAACGCTCCACAACATTTCCTTCCCTGTCAATCAAAAACTTGGTAAAATTCCACTTGATATCCGGGCTTGTCATAAAATCCGGCTGCAATCTCTCCAATCTGCTCTGCAACATCATTGTCAGCGGATTTTCCTCGTCGAAGCCCTTAAAACCCTTCTGTTCCTTCAAAAACTTATAAAGCGGATGTGCATTTTCACCGTTGACCTCTATCTTTGCGTAATGCTTAAACTTAATTCCAAACTTTGCATCGCAGAAGGATACAATCTCTTCATTTGTTTCCGGCGCTTGGTTTCCGAACTGGTTACATGGAAAATCCAGTATCTCCAAGCCCTGTGCCTGATACTTCTCATATAAATCCTGCAAATCATCGTACTGTGGCGTAAAACCGCACCTTGTCGCCGTGTTCACCACAAGCACAACATTTCCACGGTACTCCTCCATCTTATGCACCGTTCCCATTACATCCTCCGCCTCAAAATCATAAAAGCTGCTCATCATCCAATTACCTCCTGCACTTTTTCTCTTACAATCTTCATGCCCTGCGTGGGCTCAAATCTCTCAATCAAATTCCCATCCCTGTCAATCAGAAACTTAGTGAAATTCCATTTTATCTTGCTGTTATTTTTATAATCAGCGTCCATTTTCTTAGCCACCGGTCTGAGTACAAGGCTCATCGCACCTTTTCCAAACCCATTAAATGTCGAGTTTTCCTGAAGCCACTTATACAAGGGAATTGCATTTTCTCCGTTGACATCTATCTTGGCAAACTGCGTAAACTTTATGCCAAATCTTCCCGTGCAAAAATTGTGAATCTCCTCATCACTGCCCGGAGCCTGGTTTGCAAACTGGTTACACGGAAAATCCAATATCTCCAAACCCTTTTCGTGAAACTCATCATAAATATCCTGAAGCTCGGAATACTGCGGAGTAAAACCACAACCCGTAGCGGTGTTGACAATAAGCAGAACCTTTCCCCTGTAGGTCTCAAGTGACACCTCTGTTCCGTCCTGAGCCCTTACCTTGTAATCATAGATACTCATTGCATCTCCTCCTTCAATTGTGTAATTGTATTTGGTAAATTTAATTGTTGGGTGTTTGATTATAGGTTATTAGATTGTGTGCTGTTTAATTGTGTACAATTACATTTCGCGCAATCTTTATATATATAAAATACAACCTATTGAAGAGTTTGTCAATAGGTTGTGCACAATTTATTTTTGTACCACAAGTCAAAAACAAGCTTGCAAATTCTCATTTTATAGGCTTTTGCAAGCTTGTTTAAATTATTCAAACTCGACAATCACTAATCAATTTTGTTTAGAGATTATTTACTGTCGTGTTCGCTTTTCCTTCAATTATTTGATTTATCCATATTATCCTGACTGCACAGGCTAATATTATTATTTTGTTATCGGTATTGATAACACTCACTCCGCAGCTGTGGATAATAGCAATATTTTCCGGCTCAAATTACAAGCGAGTTTGCTTAGAAAAGTAATCTCTAAAAACATACTTTGTTCGCTACATCTTAAGAAAATATCATCTTTTTGTAGCTACACTTTCTTTTTTCCGTTCTTGAGTAAATCACAAATTATAATAGCTCTTGAGGCAATGTCTTCGTTGCCGATTTAAATCTAATAATTTTGTAATAGCCCTCCTTTTCAGGATTTTCTTGATAAGAATCAATCAAATTGTTTTCTTTGAAAGCAGTAAGTAATTTTTCATTTTCATCATTGATTTCAAACTTTGGTCTACTGCGAGTATCAAATATTTTGATATAATCCGTTAAGTTAAGCAGTGTGAGAATCTCTTTTATACTATTATCCCTACATAACTCGGGCATTATTGCTATTAAGAAATCTATCTTTTTATCCCGACTCACCTTATCTGAATGGAGTAGATTATTTTTTAATTTCTCCGAAACAGAGACTTGGTTATCCATAATACTTTCTATATTTTCCACTGCATAATCAAATATTTTTGCTTGGATAGAGGCATCCCATTGCTCAAATGATGAAAACAAATCCGGTAAATCACATTCCGAAAAATTATTATTAAGAATATGCAGACATACCACAGGAGAATAATTCTTTCCGATTACCGAAATTTCGTCATCAGAAAATTCAAGCAATTTGACTTTTAGTTCATCGCTAATATCCCAAGTAAGTATCTCTAACAATTCTTCCTGTGAAAACAGAGCATCGTCCATTATACCAATATATTTTTCTATGTTCTTACGAATGAAATAGCCTTTCCAGTTTAGATAATTTTCACGCATAAATTTTAGATTTTCAACTGTCATTCTAATAATGTCTGTATCTATTAAGATAGCAATCTTATCATCAGCAATCTCTGTGATATCAAAATTATCGTAAATAAACTTCAATGACACCAATATTTGCTTGTACTTTGAGTTGTTGATATCATTGCATATAATCACGCTATTAAATAGTTTTTCTTTGATATCTTCATCATATTCAGTTTTAGAAAAATCCAAATCAATATCACATCTGTTAATATAAGAAATGACACTTTTATTGAACTTCACAGTCCTAAAGCAATCCATAATATTGCACTCTGAATACTGTACTACATCTGCATCCAACAATGATACCCATAAGGAATTATCCTCAATCGCTTTTATAGAGGCAATGGTTGTTCGAAGAACAGAAATATATGATTGTTTATGTTCAATAGTAAGATCAGAATTATTTAATATAGCAACAACTACCCTTTCGTCATCAAGAATAGTTCCTCCGCTTATCTGCAAAACCACATCAAAATACTCATTGATATTCTGATTGACATATTGCGTTATTGAAGAATCAGGGTGCGAATATAACAGTGTGTAATTCTTGTGAAAAAAATCCTCCTCATTCTTTTCCTCTAAGATTTCTCTTTGAATGAGTTGCAGATTTTCTGTATTGATTTCGTACAAAGCTCTTTCATAGACAGCACGAAACAAATCCTTATTTAATTCTGCATAGGCAAAACCTATGAAACATACTTCAAGCATCGTAAAACAATGAATCAGTCTATCAATGTCAGGATTATCTATTGCAAGGTAGTCACGTGCATTGGAAATATAGTCACATAAGCAGTTTTCTTTATTGACTAACTCAATAATATCGTCGTCAGAATAATAAAGAGAAAAAATCGAATACCTGCGTATTTGATTTTCAGTCAGTAGCCGTTCGCTAAGGGCTATTGAAAATACTTCTGGCCAACTCATATTTAAGTATTTAATATAGGCTGGCAATTCAACTGTTGTATCAAAATAAGCACCTATAAATTTGAAATTCTTTGTGCCTTTTAGTTGATTAATCAGTCTTACTGTATAGTCGATATGAGAAGTCTGAAGCAAATATGTGAATAGGTCAAAATTGAGAGTTTCCTCTTGGTCGAAATCCACTAATCTAAGGCGTGAAACCACTAACTTTGGATCTTTCAATTTATAGGTATATTCTTTGGCTCTTTTATCGGTTATACTTCGTAGGAAAGTTTTATCAACACGGCTTAGACTATTCTCGTAAAAATAAGTCATATAGTCGGCATAGGTTTCGTCAACATATCCGTTGCGAATAAGATATTTTAGGAGATCAAAATATTCGCTGCTCTTTATCTCATTAAAATCCGTTACATTCCCGATTTCATTTGTGCTTGTTATAGTAAATATTGTATCAATGTTATCTCGAGTAATGATTTGATGAAGCTGTTTGTTTTTGATTTCAATTACATTTTGCTCCAAATCAAGGATTTCTTTCTGTAATTCGTCACTATTTCCATTTAATTTATCATAAAGTATCTGTTTACGGGACATATATTCACTCTTATTATTTCCACTTAAATGGTTCATTACTAAATCAGATAAGTCATTATCATTTTTCTGTAACCAACTATAACTTCTTAAATACTTGTCTACGAATGCTGCATTTAACTCTCGCATAGATACAAGATGTTCTTTTTTAGCCAAAGAAATTCTTTTTTGTCTTTCGTCAACTGCCTTTTCGATTTCTTCTATTTCAGAACGAATGAACTCGTCTTTTTTATTGAAAAGCGTATATACAAATCCTTGATTAAGTTGCAAATCAGCAAAATCACGCGGAAATAAGTTCTTATATGCGATAATGGCAAGCATTTTATTACAATCAAGTTCTGTAATATTCAGCCTATTAAAATAAACTATAAATTCATTATAGATGTTTTTTAAAAGACGCATATCGTCAATATATAAAGACAAGCCTTGCAGAAAGCTTTCGTCAAACTTCTCAAATACCCCACCTTTTTTGAAATGAGAAATAAACTGATCGTAAGAATTGGAGCTATCAATAACAGGAACGACTGGAACAATATAGTCAAAAAACTTTGTCCTATCCTTGGAAACAAAAATATCATCACGCAACAAGTAAAAAAAACGAAGAACCTTTTTATTTTCTTTTTTGAGTTGAATATTTGCAAGCGTATTTACTTCACGAAGTCGCTCGAAAATTCTATTTGCATTAAAACGATCCATATCCTCAAATACAATTACATCCGCGTCTGCATTCTCAAATAAATACAAAACTTCATTGAGATATTTATCAAAATAAGAATCATCGCTTTCCTCAAAAATTTCAATTTCATTACCTTGCAAGTTCAGTTTGCGAAAAACATTTTTGTTCTTTTGCACACGTATTAACCCATATACGATAAATAAAAGCAATGTTACCATTAAAATTCCGTCTACCATCAAAGCATATTGATGTGTTGATAGTGTTAATATAAATTTAAACCAATTATTAGGCAGAGTATTTACATAGCTTTTCCATATATCAAAACAGGCAAAATAAATGGCCTCAATAAAAAACATAACTACTTCAATTGTCGGTTTTATAACACTTTTCGCACTTACTTTTTTCTTTACTCTAAAATTGGTCTGCGGTATCTTTTCTGATGAAATTTGATGTATCAGTTGATTAAGTATCTTACCTTCTAATACAGATTCCTTGACTTCCGCCTCATCTTCTCTCTCTGGAGATTTGAAGTGTGCCAGAGAAATATGTAGAAAGTGCAAATCGCTATGTTTTTTCTTGTATGAAGCCAAAACACTACTTTTACCTGCACTGTATGCACCTGAAATAGCTACATTCTTTATATCAGAATTATCAAACACATAATCTATCGCTTCTTCATAAACATCTAAATCCATATTGTCAATCGGTGTTAGTCGTTCAAAATGATGTGTTCTTTCTGCCATATTTATCACATCCTTTCTTTGTTTCAATACTTCCAAGATATCTACATCTTGTTTGTGAATTTATCACCTTTCATTACTAATCCCCCAAAAACAAGTAGTATCTGCAATGTACTCCTTACTTGTACCAAAAGTATATCACACATTCCCTAATAAACAAATCTACAGATTAATTCTATTTTACATTGATACCAAAGCTTAACATAAATTTTTAATAAATACCGATAATAGAAAAAATGACATGTAATCATATAGACTACCTGTCATATAAAATACTCTATGCAAAATTTTTAATTACTCAAACTCCCTAACTTAACCTGTACCTTAAACATTTTTGTTAGGATTCTCTGTTACGATTTGATTTCATTTGGTTCCAGCTGTCCATATCACACGGATCGCATCAACTTTTGTATTATCAGAAATAATGAAATAATATGTTGTCCACGGCTGTTCATATCTATACAATATTTTGTCAAATGCTTCTGCTTCAGGGCTCATATCATAATCTTCATATTTTTCCAAAAGGTCCGAAAAAGCCTCCACCTGCATTTTTCATATTTCTTTAATAGTTTCTCTTGTTACCAGCTCCAATTTTATACTCATAAACGCCTTTAGCTCCTCTGTCTATGAAAGTCACGCCCTCATGTGCTAACTACTTCTATTCCAACAACGCCATATTTTTTATACCTTCTCTAGTATAATACAAAAGCATATCATCCGAATTTGCTGTTTCATCTTCAGTGTAACCGATGGATATCTTGCTGTGACGCATATACAACTCTGTAAAATGTGAGTATTTATATATGTTAATAACCTTACAGGACATCTTTTCCAGCCTTCTTTAATTGCCCGAAAAAGTCATCTCATAAATTCATATAGAGTGTGTCATACTTACCATCTCTCCATTACTTTTTCAACTCCCAGTATAAATATAGCGGTATTTTCTGCAGCCACGCCATCGCTACAGAAATCTTAGCCTGTTCATCTGTAGCCCTGGGCTCGTTTAAATCAACAATTGTCAATCCTGCGCCCACAAAGGTTTTAATATAATCCTCAAAAGTGCGATGTCGCCATATAACAGGAATTTTCCCTTGATAAAGAGGCGCTTCCCATTCTCTAGGTTCAAAATAGTTTTTAACTACAACCTGACGGTCTATCCCTTGGCCTTGTCTTCCTATACCAGTATCATGATTTCCATCAAAGCAAGGATGCAGGACACTCGCAAAAAGACGTCCGCCTGGCTTTAAAACTCTCACCACTTCCCGAATAGTTCCATCAAAATCTTCACAAT
Source organism: Eubacteriales bacterium (assembly GCA_050874385.1). Taxonomy (GTDB): domain Bacteria; phylum Bacillota; class Clostridia; order Lachnospirales; family Lachnospiraceae; genus CAG-882. The sequence goes on along the minus strand of JBNMKO010000033.1, from coordinate 6,878 downwards.
CCATAAGCATCATAGAACACATGACAATATCAAATTGCTCACTGGCTATATCAAAAAGATCGTTACTATTTCTGATAAAATGTTGAATCTGAAGGTTTTCATCACATGCCAACTTAGTCGCATACTCTATCGCTTTCTTTGAACAATCTATAGACACAAGTTCTGCTCCGCGTTTGGCTAATTCTCTTGAATATCCGCCCTCACCACATCCAAGATCAAGTACTTTTTTACCTTTTACATCACCCATAAATTTGAGCATATTAGGCATAATAAAGCAGTTCCGTGCTTCACCTGTCTGAGCGAGTTCAAACCACTCATCTCCCATGGCACTCCAAGCTATAGTGGAACTATCTTGTTTCATTTCTTTCAATGTAATATTCTCCTTTCCTTGATAAGATTATTATATCTTATTAGCCACTGCTGTTACAACATTAGTATACCACAACATCTGAATGGTTTCAACCGACTAACATAAAGGCAAAAAGAAAAGGCCTTGCTAAGCTATTCATTAGCTTAACAAGACCCTTTTAAGTCTTTGCAGAAACCTCACCCGCTAACATTTTGCATTACTCATAAATAATGCTCGTTTATCAAGTGTTATCATTTTGTTATCAAATCGCTTTTCAAAATCCTCATAACCCGCATAAATACAGTATTCTTCAGGCTACATTAATTATTCAAACTCTTGGGCGGAGAAATTTATCTGGCTGTTTCTTGGTACACATTTGTGTGTTTTATTCTTCACATTCATCTTATTTTGCATTTTTGTGTACCTCGTCTAAAATTTTCAGAGCCAAAATGGAGCCAAATATCAGTAGCTATCATAATTGCCTTTAATCTGCTTTAAAAGAATTGGAATTTCACTAAACTCATCAATCCATAAAACATTTACTCCCAATTCCTTAAAAAACGACTCTTGTAATGATTCGTTTACTCTTTCAAAACTCTTTATTGACTCAACTTCTTCCGAATCTTTTATCTTAAATCTTCGCATAATAGCGTAGTGTTGACATTCTCCATCATTCTCAGTTCTCTTTTGCGCTGCTATTTCTAACAATCGTCTCATATTAGGATCCGTCATAGACAATCCAATAAATAAGCAGGTGTCATTTATCATATAATTCAACTGGCTAATATTTGCCCAATTATATGGTTCAAGCATAAGTTTGTGATATCCTTCTTCCGAAAAAACCAGTAATGACTTCGTCAAATTTTCATAATTTTCTTTTTCTTGCGGTAAAAATCCATGAACATGGTATATGCCTAACTCATCTGTGTCCGGAATCATACCCTCACCATATATCGAATGATATTTTACTCTTAATCTTTTCAAATTTTTCTCAACCAAATCATCAAAATTGTAATTTATAATTGCACGTACACCTAGTTTTCCCCTATTGGGTATACATAATTGTCCTATTTCCTCTAATAAATCTGACGTATCAACAGCACTTTTATATAATATATCTCTAACAAATTCTTCAAAATCGTTCTCAAATCCATTTCTCAAAAATCTAGTTTGAATCAATGGTGAATTTCCATTTTGATTTATGACTTCTTTTACTATTTTTTTCTTATCTTTCTTCTCTATTTGAATATGATTAGCACTTAATTGTTTATCTATTAATGCAACAAATAATTCTGATATCAAGGTATCCCAGGTTGCTATTTTAGCTTCATTTGATACTCCCGCACCAAGAAAAAGAACAATATTATCATATTCATATTGTGTATGTAATTGTTCAACATATTTCTTTCTTTTTTCTAAATATGTGCTATTATTTCTAGAAATACCATTATTAATAGTGTCTCTCAATAACACTGTATTCAAATTATTATATGTGTCAACAAATAAGCTTTCATTATAACTAAATATCCGAACCAAATCATCCATATCCCAAATTATCAGTTCGAAATTTAGTTGTTTCTTTTTTTCTTCAATACGATTTCTTATTCCATCTGGTAATTCATTTACAACTATTAATAAAAGCTTATTAATATCTCCTCTGTTAATCGAAAAACGTCTAATTGTATCATATATAACTCGCAGGCTTATTTGCTTATGTCTATACATCTTAATTTCTGCTGCAATACAACTTTCATCACTATCTATTCCATCGGGCAATATCATATCTGAAATTCCACGAACAGACTCATTTTCTGCAAAAAGCCGTTTATTCTGTGATTCCAAGTAATCTTTCATCATAACAATAATCAGTTTTTCTACTGCCATATAAGAATATCTAATTGTTTCTGAATTAATCAATTCTAACAATGTTTCTCTAATATCCATACCGTTCTCCTATTTTTATTGATATATAGCCAAAACCTCTATTGTTCTATAATCTTTATCTGCATATATCTCATTTAATCCATCTGTTCGTCCTTCAATACTTCTTCTCATAACACGATTTAATGTCATAAAATCCTTCAACGGATCATAAAAAGCTTTTTGTGATTTTACCATTCCGCTAGAAATAATTCTCGCAATAATAGTAACTTCTAATTCTTCATATTCTTCCATATCCTCATATTTTACTAACATATTATTTGAAATCAATTTAGAGCACATTAATTGTTCATTCAAATCAATTAATACAGGAATTTTTGTATCTGTTGCTTCAAAAAAAGACTTTATAGCATCCTGTTCGGACTTGTCCATAGAATCATTTACTATTGATGCAACTAATAATGGCTTAAATCTATCAATTGTTTGAGTATAGTCAAATTCGTCTGGCACCTTTATATATCCATCAAATTTAATAATCGTGCCCCTACGCATAGTTATCAAATCATAATTCTCTGACTGAGTAAAATCAAAAAAATCGTCTCTACCCGTTAGCATTTTTTCAAACTCATCACAATTATATAGTAAACTCTCTTGCACCTTAGCCTTATATGTTTTATTAGCCTTTGCATCAGCACCAAATGCCTTTAAATCAATTTGAACACCTTTATCATTAGAGACCTCATATTCATCAATCTGGAGATTTCTTTGTCCTTTAACCACCGCTCTATATTCATCAATTTTGTTTTTATCATAATATATAACATTACCAAACATTGTCTCATATCTCCGTTTTTTCACAAAAACATGTTAAATTTATTTTCTATAATTTTATACACTCGTTATATCAATTTCAATAGGATTTCCCCATCGATCTACGCCTTTGATTAAAAGAGTTCCATTTATAAAAGTAAATACCTGATATTCATTTGTATATTTCTCATAATAATCTCGTTCAAATTGTGCATCCCCAATTATATCAATTGACGAATTATTTGTTTCAATTCGAGGTACTACCTTCAGAATATCATTATATCGAGTTTCTCCCATAGATGATACTAAAACTCTTGCCTCATGCATATACTCATTCTCCATTTTAAAATGCATGTATTCTCTAATTGCACATTGTGAATTTGCAAAGATATTAAAATCAACTCTATCTCTCAAAATAAAACCCTCTTTCTGTACTACTCTTTAAAAATATTACTATTATTTTTTCCTCAATACATTTGAAACCGTCGATTGGGATACATCCAACATGGCAGCAATTATTTCTTGATTTATTTTCTGTTTTGCCAAATCTCTTATAACTTCATTTCTTTGTGCCACTGATGCAATCTCCGGTAATTTATAAATGGCTTCCGAAACCACTCCAGATGCCGCTACGCTTTTAATAAGCGTTGTACCATCACTTAATACAGCTCTTGCAATTTTAGCACCTGTTTTTTTATTTGGTTTAAATGCTAACGACATAACATCTGCCGTTGATTTACCTATATTTTTTAAATCTGTATTCTTGAAGACATTCATTAAATTAGTAGCCACAATGCACCTCCACCTTTACTATTTTAATATTAAAGTAATATTAAAATAATATTTTGTCAACTACTTTTTAACTCTCATACCTAAAAAACTCCCTAGCCATCATCTCCGCCGTAGCCCGTTTATACCCCTTCTTCAGATACCCCTACACAATTGTTCCGAACATCCCTTTGACCATTTCAGCCTCAATATCACAACATGCCTGCATCTCCCTGGACAAAGCCATTGCCACATACTCTATCGGCTTGTATCCAACAACCTATGCAACTTTGCCAATGACTGCTCTGTTGTCCTCAGAGCAGCCTCCACTTCTTCACACTTTATCCGCAACATATTTCCATCTGTAAACCACACCTCAACATAGCCATTATCTATGTTATAAGCACATTCCACGATATTATCCATTCTGTTATCCTTCATCTCATCAATCCATCCTTTCCATTATCTTGTTCCATAAGACCTGTCATACCGCCTTATCTGCTACTCTGTACGCTCCTGTTCCTTTACCTTACGAATAATCGTATCAATCTGCTCCGCACCGGCATATCTCTTCGCACGCTCCAGATCATCAGCCTTTTCCTGCAACAGCTCTATCATATCACTCATATCCTTAATCTTGCCCCTGAAAAACTCCACATCATCTGACAATCTCTTCTTTTCCTTCCGAAGCTGTAATACTTCCTCTTTCAGCCTTACGCACTGGATTGTCAGATTTCTTATTAATGTCTTAAGTTTATTCACAAATGGCATGACCACCTTATCCCGAAATGACTTAGCACTTGCAAACACTTCCAGTTCTGGTAACTGCCACTCTGGTGCCTCATTATACTTGCGTACATCACGTTGTAATAACTGCTCCGACTGTACCATCTGCCCTATATTGTTTTTAAGCTCGTTCTGCTGTCTTTCAAGCTGGAAATTATCCTGTTGCAGATCACTATACCGCTGTACCAATATCTGATTATCCGATTGTAACGCCTCATTCTTCTGTTCCAAAGTATGATTGTCTAAATGTAACTGGTCATTTGCATTCTCCAGTTCATCATTTTTATATTGTAAATCGTAATACTTTTGTTCCAGTTCTTCATTATCTGTCTGCAACTGTAGCTGTTTCTGCTTCAAATCATGATTTTCCATGCGAAGTCTGTCCTTGCGGCTTTCAAGCCTTGAGTTTTCCATTCTCAAATCCTGATTACCTGCAATCAATACTTCCTTCTCCTGTTGTGCTGTAGTTCTCTCTTCATTTGCCTTCTGTGTAGCTTCCTCAGCCAGTTCCTTTTCTATAGTAACATTCTGCAATTCCTGTTTCTTTACAGAAACCTCTTCACCAAGCTGTACAACCATCGAAGATATTTCCTGCTTCTGGCTATCCAATTCTGCTACTTCTTTTGCACGCTCTTTCTTTTCAAATTCGAGTACCGACAAATATTTCTCATGTGTACCCTTTTGTAACCATTTCACACCATATCGCTCCATGACTGTGGCAAGCTCCTGTTTCTCTGATGCAATCCACTGATTTAATTCTGTAACACCTCTAGTGCCACCAGTGAAGCCTTCTACCGCCAGTGCAGATTTTAATGATACCCTTAATATCGAGACCTCGCTTACTTCCTGTAATATATGGTACAAAACCAATATGCAGATGCTGTGTTTCTTCATCCATATGCAAATGTGCCGAGAATACATACAAGTTCGGATTTCTAGCTTGAAACTTCTCCATAAATTCTGTTAAAATCCTTTTTGCCAGTAATCCATTTTCACTCCTGGCATTCATATCATCTTTATTTCCGATCTGAAATATTACTTCATGAAATAACTTTTCCTGCTTGCCCCTCCTGATTTTTTCATAATAATTATCAATCACGCGATCTTTCCGTTTCTGTTTTGCATTATATCGTTCCAGTGCTTCATTAAACAACTTCTGATAAACTTGCTTAATATCTTCTTGGCAAAATTCTACATTATCAGCACTTCTGTTTTTATCTACATTCTTAGCTGTAAATGCTCTGGTATTATGGTTCACAGAACCTTTTCCGATCATTGCACTTATCGTTCTCTCCATAGGCAATCTTCCCCTTTCTTTTTATCTGTCATATTATCGCCGGATACGGCGCAAGCTTTGTTACTTTCGTCGAAAGTAACGCAAAAGCACTTTTGACAGCTACGCCATCAAAAATGCAACCTGACAAGTCAGGTTTTGCGCCCTGCCGGGAGCTTTTCTGCCTGCGGCAGTCAGTGTACACAAGCCTCCACTGTGTCAACCACACCACATTTTCCTTATCGATTCTAACGGAAGCGTGACACGCAACCGTTATATATGTTTAAGAAAAACTACCACCGAAAACTCTCCGGCACACCTCGTCTATCCAAATATTCCTTTCGAGCCTTTTCCTTTTCTTCTTCCGTTAGTGCAGTCTTATATTTTGTATATAATTCTCTCATTACCATTGCATCCAGTTTCTTCTCTAGCCCCTGTTTTATCTGAGGAAACAGTTCTTCCTGTTCCAACATAAAATATCTCATTATCACAATAAAAAGTTCTTCTGAAATCTGTACATTTTTCATATCAATCCACCATTCCTTTCCTAATTCATTCAAAACCGCAACACTGCAAAGCCTATATGCTTTGCAACCTTACAAAGTTTATCTCCGCAATTTCTATATAGACTGCAATGTTGCATTCTTACCCTATCTCTGTTTTACTATATCCAGTTCCCAATACCACGAGTTATTGATTTTCTTTGCCCGGATGCCCAATTCTTTCTTTGCATTTTCCAATGTTCTCTTTGAAATGCCCTGTTCATCAGCCATTTCAAAAACTTCATTACTCTGCACCATATTAGTTGTTTCTGCCAATTCACGAAGCATTTGCTTTGCCTGTTCCAACTTATTTGCCTTTGGTGCAATACCGCCAAGTACTTCATCTGCTGTAATCTCATAATCTCCCAACCAATGAAAGCCCGTTTCTGATAACATAAATGCCTTTGGATGTCCAAATGCCGCAAGATTATTCTTTATCTGAACAACTGCTCTTGTATTAGGTTCTCCC
>JBNMKO010000032.1:0-31223 GCA_050874385.1 Eubacteriales bacterium | reverse complement strand
ATATTTAATGGCAGGAAAAAGTAATATATAGGTGTCCGTCACACCGAATTTACGCCTTTGGAGTATTATATCAAATGTAAGTAGTAATTGAGCAATCAATACCAAAGCAGATACGAAAAAACTTAATGAAAATTAAGAAGGAAAAAGGAAGTTCTAAGTTTTTACAACTTTGGACAGACGGTATGCGGACGGTCTATTCCTTTCAGACAAGCACAGATATGCAACTTTCATTTTTATGGGATATAAATGTTAGAAGTGGAAATTTCAAAATAGTATTAGTCGATTTGGAAAACTCAAAGATAGAAACAGTAATATGTGACGGAACAAGTAATAATAGCATAGATAATTATAAGGTATCTGCCGGAGAATATAGAATTAGATTTGTTGGGGATAGAGCAAATATCAACGGAAAGTTTTATATCTCACAGAACAAATAGTTTTCACGCGCCTAATAATTATTACTTGTAAAAATTTTCCAATTTTTATTGTAAATTATTCTTAATTGTAATTGTATTTATCATGTTTATTAGTTACTATATTTTGTATAGCATCATCAGGTAATTGCGAAACTCAAATTTTGTGTTGAACAGTTGTGGAAAAATTCTACAAAGTCCGTTATGAATACATTAAGTTTCGCAATTGCTTATATGCAGCAGATTGAGAGGAGAAGAACATGGACATTAAATTTCTTACGGGAAGCAGCGGAAGTGGAAAGTCAAAGATTTTATATGATACATTGCTTTCCATATCGCATGATGAACCCGACAGGAGACTTTTTCTGGTGGTTCCCGAACAGTTTACCATGCAGGCGCAGAGAAATATTGTCGAGAACAGTCCGGGGCATGGCACGTTCAACATAGATATCGTGAGCTTTAACCGACTTGCCTACAGGGTGTTCGAGGAGCTTGGGATTGAGCTTCCGACGGCGATAGATGACACGGGCAAGAACCTTATACTGAGAAAGATTATAGATGAGAATAAGAAGAATTTTAAGATAATAAGGGCGAAGGACAGTCAGGGATTTGTCAGTGAGATTAAGTCTGTCATCTCGGAGCTTTTGCAGTACTCGGTGACACCGGAAATGCTAAAGCTTGCGTGTGAGAGACTTAATTCGGGCGGCATCAACAACAATGAGAGACTGCGAAGAAAACTTGAGGATATCACATTGATATACGAGGCATTCCGCGAATATATTTCGGATAAATATATAACCACCGAGGAGGTCACGGGAATACTTTGCAAGTATGTGGAGAGGTCAGAGCTTTTAAAAAATGCAGTGTTTGCTTTTGACGGATTTACGGGCTTTACTCCTATCCAGTATCAGCTTATAGAGCTGCTTGCCGACAGGGCGAAGGAGATGTATTTTACGGCGACACTGCCAAAGGACGGCGACAAGTGGCTTTTTGACATGAGCTACGATATGCTAAAAAGGATAGGTGAATGTGCTGACAGACACCATGTGAGGTTAAAGCGCGAGAATATCGGCGGTGATGTTCCATACAGATTTAGGAATACGCCGCAGCTTGCGCACCTTGAGAAAAATCTGTTCCGGAGCATGGTGCAGTATGAGGGTGAGGCTGACAATATCGTGATATATTCCGCGCTTGGCAAAAAGGCGGAGGTCGAGTATGTGGCATCGCGCATAAAGAAGCTCGCACAGTACGGCGTAAGATATAGACAGATGGGCGTGATAGCGAGCAGCATGGAGGATTACAGGGAGATAATAGCAACTGTATTTGAGGAAAATAAAATTCCTTTGTTCATGGACAACAAGCGCTCAATCCTTGCAAATCCGGCTGTCGAGTATATAAGGGTAGCGCTTGCCATTGTGGAGAAGGACTACTCCTACGAGTCGGTTTTCAGGCTTTTGAAGGGCTATATGTGCCCGTTTGACAGGGAACAGGTTGACATACTTGAAAATTATGTCCTTGCCCTTGGAATACGCGGTCACAAAAGATACAGCGAGCCTTTCAGGAGACGTTTTCCGTCAAGGCGTGAGCTTGACTTGAAGACAGTGAACGATTTGAGAGTGAAGCTTTACGAGCTTATGGAACCGCTGTATAAGGTGTTTCACGATAAGGAGAGCAGCGTCTCGGATTATATAAATGCGCTCAACACATTTTTGGACGAGGGCATGGTGTACGAGCATCTTGAGGAATTGAGAGAGCAGATGGAGGCAGAGCATCAGGCGGCAGCCGCGAAGGAGTACTCGCAGAGCTATGAGAAGCTTATGGAGCTTTTTGAGCAGACAAGGAAGCTTCTCGGCGATGAAAAAATGGGCATAAGGGAGTTTGCGGACATACTCGATGCGGGATTTAACGAGATAAAGATAGGAATTATACCGCCGACATTTGACATGGTTATGGTGGGAGACGTTGAGAGAACTAGACTTGACCATATATCAGCGCTGTTTTTCCTTGGAGTAAACGAGGGGCTTGTCCCGCAGGTGAACACCAACCACGGGCTTTTTTCGGAGGCGGAGAGGGAGCTTCTTGGGGACGCGCAGTTAGAACTTGCGCCAACGTCGAGACAGAAGGCGTTTAGACAGAGTATTTATCTTTACCTTCTTTTGACTAAGCCGTCCGACATGTTGACATTCACGATGAACCGCGAGGGAAAGCCGTCGAAGCTTATAGCGGATATCAGGCGCATGTTTCCGTCCGCTGTGTGCGAGTCGGATGACACGGTTGAGCCGACGCAGCTTATATACAACAGCATTGAGGGCTTTAGATATATATTTTCAAGGTTTAACGAGGGCAGTGAGCTTACGGACATTGAGAGGGCAATGCTTACAGTTTTAAAAACTGACACCGAGTATGCAAAAAAATATAATGAGCTTGCAGATATTGCGCTCAGGGCTGTTGACGAGCAGAAGATAACCGAGAATGCGGCGAGGCTTCTGTACGGCGAAAGGCTTATGGGAAGCGTATCTAGAATGGAGACTTTTGCGTCGTGTGCTTTTGCGCATTTTGCAAAGTACGGTCTTGAGCTTGAGGAGAGAAAACTCTACGAAATCGGTGCGGCTGACCTTGGAACACTTTTCCATGAGGCACTTAAAATATATTCGATGAGGCTTGCCGAGGAGAAGCTTGATTTTGCCACCGTCGGCGACAGGCGAAAGGAATATATACGCGAGGCTGTCGAGTATGCCATGACGGACTACAACAATTCCGTGTTTTATGACAACAAGAGAAATGAGTATATGAGAGAAAAGATATATTCAATGCTTGAGCGCACAGCGTGGGCGCTTGGAAAGCAGACCAAGGCGGGAAGTTTTGTGCCGGACAAGTTTGAGAGGAGCTTTGTATTTGAGCAGGGCGGAATGAAGGTTGTCGGAAAGATTGACAGAATAGACATTGCGAAAACCGAGGACAAGAGCTATGTGAAAATCATAGATTACAAGTCAGGAAAGAAAACCCTTGACCTTGGAAGAATTTACGATGGCTTGTCATTGCAGCTCATGGTGTATCTTCACAGCCTTATGAAGGACAATGCGCCGGGTGCGGCTATGTACTACAATATCGACAATCCGATTGTGGACTACAAGGAGGGCATATCTCCTGATGACAGTATTTTAGAGTCATTGCAGCCACAGGGAATTGTAAACAGCGACAGCACCGTAATAAAACTTCTCGACAATGTGACTACATCAGGGAAATCGAGTTATATTCCTATTTCCTACAACAAGGACGGAACACTTTCTAAGACCTCACAGGCGACGAGCGAGGAGAGACTTAAACTTCTCGGAGAGTACGCTTCAAAGAAGCTTGTGGAGCTTGGTGAGCGCATTTCTGCCGGGGAGATAGCGCCAAATCCATATCCGGACAGCTGCGATTACTGTCCTTACAGGCTGGTGTGCGGTTTCGATGTGACAAAGGATGGCTACAGGCATCCGACAAGGCTCAACAATGATGACAGTTGTTATATAAAATTTAGCGAGGGGATGAAAAAAGATGGCAAGAAGCTGGACTGATGAACAGATAAGGGTTATAGAGCAGAAAAATTCAAATCTTTTAGTGGCGGCTGCGGCAGGTTCGGGAAAGACAGCCGTTATGGTTGAGAGAATAATTGAGAGGGTGCTAGACGACAAGCATCCGTTAGATATTGACAGGATAGTTGTGGTTACATTTACAAAGGCGGCGGCTACACAGATGAGAGAGAGGATTGCGGCAGCTCTCTCGTCGGTGCTCATATCAGAGAAAAATGAGAAGCGCGCGAGGGCAATCAGAAAGCAGCTTGCACTTTTGGACAATGCGGTTATATGTACGATAGACAGTTTCTGTAATTATATTCTCAGAAATTATTTCAACACGATTGACCTTGACCCGTCCTACAGAATAGGCGATGAGGGAGAGCTAAAGCTTCTGATGTCCGATGTGGCGGACGAGGTCATCGAGGAGGCTTACGAGAAGGGAGACAGGGCATTTCTTGAGTTTGTCGATGGACAGCTTCCGGCAAAGAGTGATAAGAGGCTTTCGGAGTGGATAATTTCACTTTACACCTTCTCACAGAGCCACCCATACCCGGAAATGTGGCTTTCGGAGTGCAAGGAATGGTACAATATAACCACCGAGGAGGAGTTTGAGAACTCGGAGGTTGTAAAATTTATAAAAAACCATGTGAAAAGTCTGTTGCAGGCGGCGATAGATGAGTACAAGGATATGATAGAGCAGCTTGAGGGGGGCGGCGGAATAGACAAGTATCTGCCGGCTTTCAACAGCGATTTGGCATATTTTGAGGTGGCATACAAGGCTGACAGCTACAGCGAGCTTAGGAGAAAGCTTGTGTTTAAGTTTGAAAGGCTTGCCAATGCGCCAAAGGACGCTGACGCGGAGCTTAAAAACAGGGCTAAGGCGCTTAGAGACAGGCAGAAAAAGGTTATCGGAAAGCTGTCGGATGATTTGCTTGGCTGGTCTGTCGAGGACAATCTTGACATGATAAGTGTCATGGCTTCATCGGCGAGGGCGTTTATAGACCTTGTGATAGCCTTTGAGAAAAAATATTCGCAGAGGAAAAATGAGAACAATATCCTTAGCTTTTCCGATGTTGAGCATTTAGCCCTAAAGGTGCTGCGCTCCGATGAGGGGCTTACACCGGCTGCACAGGAGCTTAGTTCACTGTACGAGGAGATATATATCGACGAGTATCAGGACAGCAACATGGTTCAGGAGCTTATTTTGACGGCTGTGTCGCGCGGGGACAATATCTTTATGGTGGGCGATATAAAGCAGAGCATATATAGCTTTAGACAGGCTGACCCGGGCATATTTTTGGAGAAATATAACACTTACGATGAGAACACTCGGGCAAAAAATGTCCTTATCTGTCTTCACAAAAATTTCCGAAGCAGGGCAAACGTGCTGTATGCGGTAAATGATATCTTTAAAGATATTATGCACGCGCAGCTCGGCGGTGTGGAGTACGATATTGATGCGCAGCTTGTTCCGGGAAAAGCTTTTCCTGAGCCGACAGCGGATGTGGAGAATGTAGGAACTGTCGATGACGCGGTTGAGCTGATGCTTTGCTCAATTCCAAATTCCGAGGAAGAGGAGCAGGAGGAAAAAAGTAAGAGGGAGTACGAGGCTGAGGCTGTCGTGGCGAGGATTAAAGAACTCACAGGGGAGAAGCCGCAGATGATATGGGACGAGACCATTAACGGCGGAGATGGCGGCTACAGGGGAGCGCGCTATAAGGATATAGTTATTCTTCTTAGAAGTGCCAATGTAGCGGGTCCGGAGTATGCAAAGATACTAAACGATGCCGGAATACCGGCGGTGTGCAGTACGGCATATGGATATTTTAGCGCGCCGGAGATAGTTGAGATATTAAATATTTTGAGGGTTATAGACAATCCGAGACAGGATATCGCGCTTGCCGGTGCGATGCGCTCATATTTTTGTTACCTGACCGGGCAGGAGCTTGCGCTTGTCAAAAACTCATCGGAGAATACGGATTTGTACTCGGCTGTCATAAACTATGTCGGTGCTGGAGAGTGTGAGAACCACGATAAGGAGCTTGTGGAAAAGATAAGAAAATTCCTTGATTTTCTTGACTGCTACAGAAAAAAGGCATCGTACACGCCGATACATGAGCTTATAAAGGAACTTATATACAGCACACAGTATATTGTATACGCGGCATCAAAAAGAAACGGAAAGAGAAGAATGGCAAACTTAGACATGCTCGTCGATAAGGCGGCTGAATATGAAAAGACGAGCTTTCATGGTCTGTTCAATTTCCTGAGGTATATAGACAAGATACAAAAGTATGAGGTCGACATGGGCGAGGCTGACACGATGTCCGAGAATGACGATGTTGTGCGCATTATGAGTATCCATAAGAGCAAGGGTCTTGAATTTCCTATAGTGTTTGTCGCTGACATGGAGAAAAAATATAATCTGAGAGACACGGTTGAGAGGGTCAATTTTCATGTGAAGTTCGGTCTCGGTCTTGACATGGTGGATACAACACTGAGGGTGAGAAAAAAGACATTTCACAAGAAAGCCATGGCGGAGAGCATTAAGGTCAACTCCATTGGCGAGGAGTTAAGGGTGTTGTATGTGGCGCTTACAAGAGCAGTAGAAAAGCTTATACTTGTCGGAGGTTCAGCAAATACTGATAAATTGCTTGAGGGCTGGCAGACAAGGGCGGCTTCCTCCGGCGGCGATTACGGCTATGTGTACAGCTCGACCAACTATCTCGACCTTGTTGCACCCGTGTTTTTTAAGCCGGTAACAGCATCAAAGTTGAAGTTAAATCTCATAAACTGTGCACAGGACGACAGTCTGGCGGATGACGATACCTTGTCGGAAAATGGGGATGTGAAGGAAAAGACGGATATCAGGAATGAGCCGTTTTTGGATAATTTTGATATGAATGTGGACGAGGGGCTGACGGATATTTTCAGGAGCCGTTTTAATTTTGCTTATCCGCATGAGCTTTCTGTCCACCTTCCAAATAAGTTTTCCGTCTCAGAGTTAAAGCATAAGAGCATGGACGAGACGGACGATGAGGCTGTAAATATTGTGCCAAGCGAGAGACACAAGCCTTCAATGCAGGACAATGCAGTGCATGAAAAAAATGTGGGAGCCGAGAGAGGAAACGCCTACCACAAGGTATTTGAATTATTTGATTATGGTGTTAAAAATGATATCAAGTCCGTGCGCGAATTTGTTCATGGTCTTGTGCTGTCGGGAAAGATGGATGAGGAGTATGAAAAGCTCGTAAATCCGAAAAAATATGTGGAATTTTTAAACACCGGGCTTGGTCAGAGAATGAAGAAAGCTGCGCTTTCGGGAAAAATGTACAGGGAGAGACAGTTTATAACAGGCTTTCCGGCGGAAAAAATAAAGCCCGAATACAAAGGCTGTACGGACATTATAATGGTTCAGGGTATTATCGACTGCTGTTTTGAGGAGGATGGACAGTTTGTGATTGTGGATTACAAGACAGACCATGTTGAGGAAGAAAATGCCGAGGATATTTTAATGGGGCGTTATGCGGAACAGTTAAGGTTATATTCGGATGCGTTAGAGCAGATTAGCAATGTCAAGGTGAAGGAGTGCATAATATATTCCGTCTCTGTTAGCCGTGAAATAAATTTATAACTAGCTTGTATGGTTTTTAACAACAATATTTGATATGCTTTTCTATTCGGTAAATAGGGGGAAGGTTGACTAATTATGAAAGGAGAGCATTATCATGTACATGGTGGGTTCGGTTATCAAAAATGAGCGTGAAAAACACAAAATATCACAGGAGGAGTTATGCTTTGGGATATGTGCGGTCAGCACACTTTCAAGAATTGAACACAATGAGCAGACTCCTTCTATGGAGAAGGCGATGGCACTTTTAAACAGGCTTGGTCTTGAGGGCAGCAGTTATCTGTCCTTTGTATCGGAGGACGAGCACGAGTTTTACAGAATAAGCCGTGATGCCGAGGAGATGGTTGTACAGAGAAGATATGTTGAAGCGTATGACTATGTTATGAAGCATGAGAAATGTATGAATAAGAACAAGTTCAGAAAACAGTTTTTGTGTGGGATAAGGGCGATAAAGACATGCTTTGAGGACAAGCAGTATGAAACAGCAATCGAGATGACGGAGGAAGCAATCAGGTATACCTGTCCGCGTTTCGATAAAGCTAAGAAAATAAGATATTTTTTGACTGATATGGAAGTGAATATCATCAATGTGATGGCTGTTTCATATTGGCGGAACAAAAAAAATCTCGTAGCACTCAATCTTCTTTTAAATCTTGCTGATGCACTTCGTGAGCAGTATTCCACAACAAGTATGGACGACAATTTCAGATATCCAATGATACTGTGCAATCTTGCAAAGTGGCTCATTGAGCAGCACCGTTTTGAGGAGGCATTTGAGTACATAGAACTCGGACGCAAGGCTTGTATAAAAAGTGGTAAAATGCGTATGCTCCCGTTTTTTTGCTGCTGTCGTGCGACGGTTCTCCAGAGCATGAACTGCAGTGAGAATGAAATATTAGAAGAATATATCAGTGCCTACATCATGTTTAAGAATATGGGGCTTGACGATGATGCCACAAGGCTTCGCTCCTATCTGCTTGAACTGTATAACAGGGATCTTGAATGTATATGCGTGCCTAAAATCAGCAATCCCACATGATTTCAAGAAAATTAAAAAAGATTATAGAATGAAAAATCATGGAACCTCCTTTGTATTAATTTTTGTTGATACAATGGCAGGTTGTATCGTAAATATGTTCAGAAAATCGGAAACTTTCCTGTAGGTTTGTTTCCAAGTACCATAGTAAACTAATATTGTGTTCATAAACATAGCATATTGCGGGAATTTTTTTTTCCGTGATATGCTATGTTATATAGAGCACAAAAATGGTATGGTTTTTTGTTTTATGGACAATGGGAATGAAAATCAGACAAATGATAGTTCGTTTTCCGAAAACAGTCAGAAAATTTCCAATGATTTGAACCTTGCCCTAGATACCGTGTACGGGAATGTGCCGGATGACAGCGGGCTTTATACGGGGTACGATGCGGCGGACAATACATGGGAGCTTATAGTAAAGTATAACGGCGATATACAGTCGGCGGCGAAAAGTCTTGGCGGCAGTGCGGTGGTTCTTCTTGGAGGATATGCGATAGTGACCATGCCGCAGCAGCGGGTTGAGACTTTTGCCGGATTTTCGGAGGTTGAGTACATTGAAAAACCGCACAGACTGTTCTTTGCCGACAGGCAGGCGGTGGAGCGTTCATGCATATACTATGTGTGGAATTATCCATATAATCTAAGTGGGAGCGGCACACTTGTGGCTGTCATAGATAGCGGCATTGACTGGAGAAATCGTGATTTTAGAAATATAGATGGGACGACGAGAATACTTAGACTATGGGACCAGACGGTCTCATCGGAAAAATCCGGCTATGCACCGCCGCAAGGGTATAACGTTGGCACGGAGTACAATTCTGACGCGATTAATCGGGCACTGTCAGGCGAGGCGGATGCACTTAGGGCATTAAATCTGTCGCGGGATTATTCGGGACATGGGACATTTGTTGCGGGGACGGCGGCAGGAAACGGGCAAGGCTCTGAGCAGTACCGTGGCGTGGCGTATGAGAGCGGGCTAATCGTGGTGAAGCTTGGCGACAGCGAACAGCGGCAGTTTCCGAGGACGACAAGACTTATGGAGGCGGTAAACTACTGCATAATGGAGGCGCAGCGCCTTGGTATGCCCGTGGCGATAAATCTAAGCTTCGGCAACAATCAAGGTTCACATGACGGCACAGATTTGCTCTCCTCATATCTTGACGCGGCTTCAAATGTATGGAAGAACGTGATTGTGTGCGGAAGTGGAAATGAAGCCGGAAACGGCACACACGCATCGGGAACTTTAAGCGGCAGGCAGGCTGACAGTGTGGAGCTTGCCGTGGGAGATTTTGAGCCGGGTTTTAACATGCAGCTATGGAAAAATTATTCGGATGAATTTGGCGTGGAGCTAATCGCTCCGTCGGGGGAGAGAAGCGGAAATTTGAGAACCTACGGAGCACAGAGTTTCCGGCTTGGGAATACGGACATATATGTGTACTATGGTCAGCCCACGCCGTACAGCCGCTATCAGCAGATATATTTTGAGCTTGTACCGACCAGTGGATATGTCGCGTCGGGTGTGTGGAGAATTGAGCTCACTCCCATAAGAATTGTGGACGGAAGATACGATATATGGCTTCCCGAGAGCGCGACACTCAACGAGGACACAAGATTTTTCAGGCCCTCGGAGGAGACGACACTCACAGTGCCGTCCGCGGCGGGCAAGGTGATAACTGTCGGCGCGTACAATTCAAGAACCGATGCCTACGCTGACTTTTCGGGGAGAGGCTACACTAGAATTAACGACAGCATCAAGCCTGACATTGTAGCCCCGGGGGTGAATATTGTCTCAACGGCTGTCAACGGCGGATATACGATAAGAAGCGGAACATCGATGGCTGTGCCGTTTGTCAGCGGAAGCGCGGCACTTTTAATGCAGTGGGGGATTGTTAAGCGAAACGACCCGTATCTTTATGGCGAAAAAGTGAAGGCATACCTGATAAGGACAGCGAGACCACTGCCAGGTGAGCCTGTGCCGTCAAAAAGGACGGGGTGGGGAGCGCTTTGTCTTAGAGGGGTGTTTGAAAAATGATAACTTGGACTTTCAGGTGTGCGTTATTTTTTCCTGTATTCCGAAGGCAGCATATGGTATTGTTCCTTAAAAGAGGAGCTGAATTTGCTCTGGCTGTCATAGCCCACCTGAACGGCGATGTCAGCAATACTTTCCTGTGTATTTTTTAAAAGTTCGGCAGCTTTTTCCAGTCTATGTGTTTTCACATGGCTGGCAAGAGAAGTGCCGTAGACTGCCTTGAACATGTTTTTCAGGGTAGTTGTGTTAATCAGGTATTGCTTTGACAATGCCTCAATCGTAAATCTTTTGTCCAGATTGGAAATCAACTGTTTGTGGATTGTGCGGATGAGTTCAATCTGTTCCGACTGGTATTCGGATAACTGATTTTTGCCGGATATATCCAATTCACTGAGGTATAACAATAATTCCAGCGTCTTTATTTTGTAATAAGAATTTTGTAATGGTTTTTGTTTTCCATAGAAATCGCGGAAAATATTTTCTGTTTTGGAGTTGCCTGAAAAAGAGGAAAACATTCCGTTTTTGCAAAATTTATCATACAAAAATTCCCCTGTAATGTCTGTGCCTTGAAGCAGTTCAGGTGGGTTTTGGGACAGCTCGTCCAAATCGATGCAGATAGTAAGCCCGTCGTAATCTCCATTTGGAAGTGTCATAACAGATTTGGCACAGGCTTTCATTGTATGGATAGAAAAATCCCCCGAACCAAGGTAAACAAAATTGCCATTTGCAAGCTGCCACCCGATACGTCCGCTGTGACAGTAATTTATTTCCAACATATTGTCAAGGGCGGCGTGGTGGAAATCAATTTTATAGGTTTCAAGATGAATAAAGGAAAGCTCGATACCCTGAAATAAAATGATAGTTTTGAAATTACTGTCGTTATTTAATTTTTCTATTTTTTGTTGTACAGATAAAAAATGATTTTGGGACATATTATCCTCATTTCAAAAAATTATTTTTATGCTAATTTTTATCTCTTAGCAGTTTGTTTTGTAACTTGCACATAACTAGATTTGCTGTTATTGTGGCATATTAGAAGGAACTTATAACCGCTTTTGATACAAACAGGTTAAACCACTCGTTGTTCTATTCAATAGAAGCAGAGGATTTACTTGACAGTGTTAAATAATTGGTTTTAGTTCAAAAACAAATATAATAATTATGTGTTTTATAGTTTGTGAAACAGTTTTGATATTAAAGTATGCTTATTACATCTCTGGACAGATAATGTCCATAAGCTGTTCAATCGTGTTGTGGAGCAGCTTGCTCTGCTTAGTGTCGGCAGCCTTGTAATACATTTCTTTTCCGTCCCTTCTGCTGGTGATAAGTCCACCGGCTTTCAGTTGTTTTAAATGGTGGGATACAGCGGGGCTTGACATTCCGACCATGGCACTGATATTGAGGACACAATCCTCGCAGTGACATAAAAGCCAAAAAATTCGCAGACGGCTCCCGTCCCCAAGCTGCTTGAAAACATCCGCAGTCATGTTGAAATCTTCTATAGCGGCGACACGGGCGAGTGCTTCCTCCTGGTGTGCGTCCTGGTGGTGATTGTGCGGTAAATGTATATCTGACATATAAACCTCGTTTCCGGGTTATCAAGCCTATTTTTCAAATTAACTCTTATTTTAATTATTATTTATAAGCTATCAAGCCCATTTTTTACATTGATTGTCCTTTTTGGTTCTAACTGGAATTAATATATAGCTTGCTTTGCAATAATGCAAGTAGGAATAGGAACTCTATATTTTGCCATTATATCATGGCAGTCCACAGAGTTCAATAATGTCAAGATTCTCCCAAATGGAAATATCATTCTCCCATTTGTAAGACAATGCGTGACCGGTATTGACTTTTCGTAAAAGTAAAGATATTATAATGACATAAAGATTAAACAAACATTTAATTGTTTAATTTAAAATAACAAAAACAATTATTTTCAAAAAAAGGAAGGAAGTATTTATTATGAAGAAGACTTATGGAATCGAAGTGGACTGCGCAAACTGTGCAAATATGATGGAGGATGCAGCGAAGAAGACAGCCGGCGTTAAGGATGCGGTTGTAAATTTTATGACACAGAAGATGATTGTTGAGTTCGAGGACGGACAGGATGCAAAGAGTGTTATGAAGGATGTATTGAAGGCTTGCAAGAAGGTTGAGCCTGACTGTGAGATTGCACTTTAACCAAATCAAGCAAGTAGCGAAGCGGATTGCGAATATCCGCTTGACTATTAAGAGCTTCAAAAAAACATCGTGCTGATTAAGAAAAATGAGAGATGGCACAGCAACAAATCCCCAGCATTTTTGCTGATTGTAATAAATTGCTCAGTAAAAATGTCTGGGGTAAAAAAATGATAAATATATGAAGAGATAAACATATAATAAATTTAACAGTTGGTTGTGTATTAAAACAATATTGCTGTGATACATGAAATAAACTACATCAAATATGATGCTAAAAAAGATGGCATGAAAAATATTTCCAATGTATTAAAGAATATTGTTCAGACAGTAAAAAAACACTGGTTTGGATTTATTGAGATTTAACAAAGGAAGAACAATAAAAACTAATGTTTTTCGTTGCTATTTGAATTACTGTAAAAGCAGTGATACGGAGGTATATTATGAACAAAAAGCAAAAGAAAATGCTGACAAGAATTTTGATTACAGTCGCAATGCTTGTCGCATTACAGTTCATTCCGGTAACGGGAATTGTAAGGTTAGGCTGTTATCTGGCGGCATATCTGGTAATAGGATATGACATTTTGAAGAAGGCCGGAAAAGGTATTTTAAACAGACAGATTTTTGACGAAAACTTTTTGATGGCAGTTGCAACGGTTGGCGCATTTGCACTTGCAATTTATGAGCAAAGCGGAGACTACAATGAGGCAATCGCGGTAATGCTTTTCTACCAGATTGGCGAGCTGTTCCAAAGCTATGCGGTTGGAAAGAGCCGTAAGAATATCAGTGCTTTGATGGATATCAGACCTGATTACGCCAACGTGGAGAGAAATGGCAAGCTTGAAAAAGTTGACCCTGACGAGGTGGGAATTGGAAGTATCATAGTGGTTCAGCCGGGTGAAAAAGTTCCTCTTGACGGTGTGATTATCGAGGGAAATTCAAGCCTTAACACAAGTGCACTCACAGGTGAGAGTTTACCTAGGGATGCAAAGGCGGGCGATGAGATTATAAGCGGCTGTATCAATATGACAGGAGTATTGAAAATACAGACAACAAAGGAGTTCGGGGAGTCAACCGTTTCAAAAATTTTGGAGCTTGTGGAAAATTCAAGCTCAAGAAAATCAAAATCAGAGAATTTTATCTCAAAATTTGCAAAGATTTACACACCAATCGTATGTTACAGTGCCTTGGCACTTGCAATTTTACCACCTCTTGTAAGAATGTTGTTTATGGGACTTGACGGTCAGTGGTATATATGGATTTACAGGGCACTCACATTCCTTGTAATCAGTTGTCCATGTGCTCTTGTAATCAGTGTTCCGTTGAGTTTCTTTGCAGGAATTGGCGGAGCGAGCAAAGAGGGAGTTCTCATCAAGGGTTCTAACTATCTTGAGACATTGTCTCAGACAAAATATGTCGTATTTGATAAGACAGGAACTCTCACACAGGGTGTGTTTGAGGTGAGCGGTGTTCATCACAATGAGATGGACAATTCAAAGTTGTTAGAGTATGCGGCGCTTGCCGAGTGTGCATCATCTCATCCAATCAGCAAGAGTTTACAGAAAGCTTATGGCAGGAAAATTGACAGAAGCCGTGTGAGCAATATAAAAGAAATAAGTGGTCACGGAATTACTGCGACAGTGGATGGTCATAAGGTGGCTGCCGGCAATGGCAAGTTGATGAAGAAATTCAATATTCCGTATAATGAATGTCATTCTGTCGGAACAATAATCCACATGGCAATCGACGGAAAATATGCAGGACATATTGTAATATCAGACATTGTAAAGCCACATTCAAAGCAGGCAATCGCAGCATTGAAGAAAGCCGGAGTCGAAAAGACGGTTATGCTCACAGGTGACTCAAAGAGAGTTGCAGAGCAGGTTGCAACGTCGCTTGGAATTGATGAGGTATACAGTGAACTTCTTCCGGCTGACAAGGTTACAAAGGTTGAGGAGCTGCTCAGAATTAAATCGGACAGGGATAAGCTGGCTTTTGTCGGTGATGGAATTAACGATGCGCCGGTGCTTACAAGAGCGGATATCGGAATTGCCATG
Organism: Eubacteriales bacterium; assembly: GCA_050874385.1. Lineage (GTDB taxonomy): Bacteria > Bacillota > Clostridia > Lachnospirales > Lachnospiraceae > CAG-882. Next base: position 16,313 of record JBNMKO010000032.1, on the reverse strand, counting down.
GGAGCTATGGGTTCGGATGCGGCGATTGAGGCGGCAGATGTCGTACTTATGGATGATGACCCGATGAAGATTGCAAAGGCAATAAAGATTTCAAGAAAATGTCTCGGAATTGTATATCAGAATATTGTGTTTGCATTGATTATAAAGTTTGCGTGTCTGGTTCTCGGCGCGGTCGGTAAAGCCAATATGTGGTTTGCGATTTTCGCAGATGTTGGAGTTATGATTATCGCAATTTTAAATGCGATAAGGGCTTTGAGAGTGAAAAATTTATGATAAACAGAGAAGAAATCAATCAGATGACGGGATTGTTTAAGGCGCTTAGTGACACTGCCCGTATCAGAATTATATTGATGCTGAACAATGAGATTTGTGTGAGTGAACTGGCGGAAAAACTGAATATGACACAATCTGCCGTATCTCATCAACTCAGTGTCTTAAAAGCAAATGGTCTGGTCGAAAAGCGGCGGGATGGGAAACAGATATACTATAAATTGACGGACAATCATGTAACACAGGTATTAAAAATTGGAATGGAACATGTGAATGAAAGGTTGGGATGAGATTTAAAATTGTAATGAAAATTTTTCTGTGTATACTTTAAAAAGTGATAAAGAATTTGTTTGTATATTTTATGTGTTTAAGCCCCGGTAATTAATTTTGGAATTACCGGGGCTTTGTTGTGTTGCGGGGAAAATATATGTATGGTATAATTTAAAAGTAAGGAGGGCTTGGTAAAATGTTATTGCTGCAAATGATATTGTACTGTCTTTTATTTTTTCTGCTGGTAAAATGTGCCGTAAAAAACAGTGGACTTAACTGTCTGTATTTTTATCCAAAGGAGTACATAGAAGAAGCCCATAAGCGTGGAATTGCCGATAAAGATGCCACAATGAAAAAAGGGAAACGCTTTATGGTGATGTTCTGTATCATAATATTTGTTGCTCTTATTATGATTATTTCCATTTGGAACGGTGTTAAGGAGTTTAAGACCGCATATATTCAGGCGTATATTTTTCTTGTGGTGATGAATTGGTTTGACGGTATTGTGATTGACAGACTTTGGGTGGGTCACAGCAAAATCTGGATTATCAAGGGCATGGAAGGTGTTCCTTATGTCAAGCCGTGGAAGAATGTACTGGTAAAAAGAGGCTTGGGTACAGTGTTGTATCTGATTATTGCGCTTGCTGTGGCGGGGATTGTTGTGCTGATTGGCAAAATCTAGATAATATAAGTTGTATCTGATAACTATAGCAATCCAATAAATTATTGCATATAACAATTGCTGTATCTTAGGATATTTATATAGATTATAATTTGTGTTAATTTGTAGAATTGCTATAAACAATATATAGGATGTGTGGAAAGGTAATTTTAAGACTTTAAATACAATTATAAACAGCCGAAAAATCAATCGTAAAAAAATACGATTGATTTTTCGGCTATTATTACCATGTCAGCGAAAATTCAACCAGTTCCGGTGTTTCCGGCTTGCCGATTAGAGGCTCTTTTTTGTCCAAAGCGGCAAGCTTTGCCATTTCTTCATCGGTCAATTTAAAATCAAACAGGGCAAAATTTTCACGGATGTGTTCCGGCTGTGTGCTTCTTGGAATAACAGCAATGTCTTTTTGTGTCAGAAAACGGAGCAGAATTTGTGCCGGGGTTTTGCCATATTTTTCAGAAAGAGAGAGCACAGCGGGTTCTTGATACATTTCATTGCGGCTGCCTTGACCGAGAGGTGCGTATGCCATGTGTGCGACCTGTTTTTGGTCCATCCAGCTGCGTTCGGTGTTTCGCTGGCAGTAAAGGTTGGTTTCAATCTGATTGACTGCCGGGATGACTTTGTTGTAGGCAATCAGGTCAAGAAGCTGGTCAGGCTCAAAGTTGGAGACACCGATAGCACGGATTTTGCCATCAGCATACAGTTTTTCCAAACTGCGCCATGCAGCGTAATAGTTTGCAAATGGCCAGTGTAGAAGCAGCAAATCAATATAATCGGTTTGCAGATTTTCCAACGATTGTATGATGGTCTGTTCGGCATTTTCGTAGGATTTGAAGTTTACCTTTGTGACGAGAAAAAGTTCTTTGCGGTCAATGCCACTCTGCTTGATACCTTCACCGACTTCTTTTTCATTGCCGTAGGCTTCCGCCGTATCAATCATGCGGTAGCCGTTTTCAATTGCAGATACAACTGAGTTGGTGCAGCTCTTGCCATTGAGCATAAATGTGCCAAAGCCGATAAGTGGCATTTGAACACCGTTGTTTAAGGTCAAATATTTCATGTTCTGTCCTCCATTATTATATTTTCATAGATGTTTGCTTGTGATATAATCATTCTAACAAGTTCGTGTAACACGAAGTCAAGAGAATTTTTAATGGGATTGTGTAAAATGTAATAGTAAATTTGTGATTTAATATTTTAGGTTGTTTTAGCGGAGGTCAATTATGAATTATACAATCAAGCAGATGGCAGAGATGTTCGATGTAACAGAGCACACACTGCGGTTTTATACGGACAAAGGACTTTTGCCTTGTGAGCGTGACAGTGGTAATCGGCGGGTTTTCAATGAGGAATCAGTTAATTGGATGTATGGTATCAAATGTTTGAAGGGCTGTGGTGCGTCCATTGAGGAAATTCAGGAGTATTGCCGCTTGTGTTTGTTGGAGGCGTCAGAGAAAAATCTGGGGGCGCGGTATGAAATCATCTTGAAACAGCGCGAGGAAGCTTATAAGCGGGTTGAGGAAGCGAAAGCAACCGCAAAATATATGGATGAGAAAGTGGCACATTATGAAGCCATTCTTGCCGGACTGGCTCCGGATGACACCAATCCGAAAAATTGGACGGTTGAAAGCCGCTCTAAACATGGGAATTGTTGTTAGAATGTAACAGCGAATTTTTTATTGTTGACAAGCTTGGATACATTTGATAAAATCTACCAAGTAACTTAATATTCCATGAGGGAGTAGTTAGCGCGAAAGTGTGATTTGTCAACATTCTGATTATAATTAGAGAGTATAATCTGGCAAATTTTAAATAATGAGACTCATGTATATTGACTAACAGCTTATGTTATGTACTGGCTGATATTTGATATACATGGGTCTTTTTTATTAGCTTGTTATACTTGTGATAACAGATATTTCGGCTGACGTCACTGTTGTGGAGAATAAAAAAGGAGAAAAAGTATGGAAAATTTCATTAACAACGCCCCATTTGCCCTTGTACTTGTATTTCTTGTAATAGGCTTTGTACTGCTTATTAAAGGTGCGGATTTTTTTGTGGAGGGAAGCTCAAGCGTGGCAAAAAGACTTCATGTCCCATCTATAATTATCGGACTTACAATTGTTGCAATGGGAACATCACTTCCGGAGACATCAGTCAGTGTATCGGCTTCTCTCACAGGCAACAATGAGCTTGCCGTAAGTAATGCAGTCGGTTCTAATATATTTAATTTGATGGTTGTTATCGGTGTGTGTGCGATATTAACCACAGTAGATGTTGCAAAGGAGACAATAAAGAGAGATATCCCATTTTCACTTATATGTGCAGGCATCTTGATGCTTTTGGGAATTATCGGGTTTGGCGACAAATCCGGTATGATACTTGGACACTTGGATGGTGTGATATTGCTTGGATTATTTGCAGGTTATATTTTTTACATGATTAAGATTGCACTAAAAGCAAGCAGGGAAGGAAAAAAAGTTGAGATTGAGGGTGGTTCTGACGAGGAAATCAAGGTTATTTCAGTTCCTATGAGTATATTGTTCATAGTTGGCGGAGCAATCGCGATTGCAATCGGCGGAGATATGACTGTAGATGCCGCATCGAGAATAGCAAGCGAACTTGGAATGAGCCAGACACTTATCGGACTTACGATTGTATCAATAGGAACATCACTTCCGGAACTTGTGACTTCAATAGTTGCAGCAAAAAAGAACGAAGTCGATATGGCACTTGGCAATGCTATCGGTTCAAATGTGTTTAACATACTTATGGTACTTGGTATTGCCTCGGCAATAAGTCCAATCAGCATAATCACTGAGAATATAATTGATTTGTGTGTACTTATCGTATTTACGGTGTGTGTATGGATATTTGCGGGAACCAAGAAAAGAATTGGGAGAATTGAGGGAGTGTGTATGGTTGCGCTTTATGCGGTGTATGCAGTCTACATCATAATAAGATAAAAGAGATAGAGATATAAAACAAATGCTGTTATTTTTAATATATAACAAATTCATATTGTAGCTCTAACAATTTCATGTTATAATAACTATCGTTGTCGCACCCATTCTGGCAGCAGAAAGGGGGGATTTGCGTGACAATACTTATATCTTTTATTGTTTCCGTCATAGCAGGTGTAGTCAGCTACTATATTTGCAAGTGGCTAGACGGCGGCAATAGCGACAATTAGCCTAGCGGATGCTCAACCGCTTAAAATTAAAATGAGAAGAAACCCCGCAAGTCGCAACCTTGCGGGGTTTCGTTTTGTGTCTGCGTGACACTTATATCTTTTCTTAGCTAACGCTATTATAGCATATGCGCTAGCTAAAATCAAGTATTCTCTTTTTTTGTAAAAATATTTATTAAACTATAAATGAGCAAATTTATTAGTTGTAATTAAGAATATTTCTCTTGAAATTAATTTTAAATTTAAACAAATATCTGCTATTTCTGTGCAGTTTTCATAATTGCTCATTTATAGTATTAAAATTATAAGCAAACCAGCATTAGTTAGATGCGTTTCTCTTAGCGCGGTATCTTGCCGTGCCGTCGAGAATTTTCTTGCGGATACGAAGGTTCTTAGGTGTAATCTCGAGAAGCTCGTCGGTGTCGATGAACTCGAGAGCCTGCTCAAGGCTTAACACTCTAGGAGGTGTGAGACGGAGAGCCTCGTCAGCACTCGATGAACGTGTGTTGGTGAGCTGCTTCTTCTTACATACGTTGACCTCGATATCCTCAGCCTTGCCGTTCTGACCAACTATCATTCCGCCGTATACCTGCTCGCCCGGACCTACAAAGAGAGTACCGCGTTCCTGTGCATTGTAGAGACCATAAGTTACAGTCTCGCCGGCTTCACTTGCGATGAGAGAGCCCTGCTTGCGGTACTGGATATCGCCCTTGTATGGACCGTAGTCATCGAAAGTTGTATTTATGATACCGTTACCCTTGGTATCTGTCATGAACTCACCTCTGTAGCCGATGAGACCGCGGGATGGAATTGAGAACTCAAGTCTTGTGTAGCCGCCGTTTGTAGGGGACATACCGTTGAGCTCGCCTTTGCGGTTGCTGAGTTTCTGGATAACTGTGCCTGCAAATTCATCCGGAACGTCGACATAAGCGATTTCCATAGGCTCAAGCTTCTGTCCGCGCTCGTCAAAGTGGTAGAGAACTTCAGCCTTGCTCACTGCAAACTCATATCCCTCACGGCGCATGTTCTCGATGAGAACGGAAAGATGAAGCTCACCACGTCCTGAAACCTTGAATGCCTCCGTTGTCTCTGTCTCCTCAACTCGTAAACTTACATCGGTGTTGAGCTCGCGGAAAAGTCTGTCGCGCAGATGACGTGATGTGATAAACTTTCCTTCCTTGCCGGCAAGCGGGCTGTCGTTGACGATGAAGTTCATTGCGATTGTAGGCTCTGAAATCTTCTGGAAAGGAATTGCAACAGGGTTGTTTATTGATGTGAGGGTATCGCCGATGTGGAGCTCTGCAATACCTGATATGGCAACGATGGCACCTATTGTGGCCTCGGTTACTTCCTTCTTATTGAGACCCTCAAACTCATAGAGCTTACCAATCTTAACCTTCATCTTCTTGTCAGGGTTGTGATGGTTCACTAACATGAGGTCCTGATTAACTCTGATTGTACCGTTGTCAATCTTACCTACGCCAATTCTTCCGACATACTCGTTGTAGTCGATTGTGCTGATAAGAATCTGTGGGTCTGCATCAGGGTCGCCTTCCGGTGCAGGAATGTGCTTTAATATTGTCTCAAAGAGAGGAGTCATATCGGTTGACTCGTCATCAAGGTTGTACTTTGCATAGCCGGCCTTTGCGGATGCGAAAATGAATGGGCAGTCAAGCTGCTTGTCACTTGCGTTGAGGTCCATAAGAAGCTCTAATACCTCGTCAACTACCTCGTCAGGGCGTGCCTCAGGACGGTCAATCTTGTTGACGCACACGATTACATCGAGGTCAAGTTCAAGAGCCTTTCTGAGAACGAACTTTGTCTGAGGCATTGCGCCCTCGTAGGAGTCAACGACGAGTATAACACCGTTAACCATCTTTAAAACTCGCTCAACCTCACCACCGAAATCGGCATGCCCCGGGGTATCAATAATATTTATCTTTGTATCCTTATAATATACGGCAGTATTCTTGGAGAGAATAGTGATTCCTCTTTCACGTTCAATGTCATTGGAGTCCATTACTCGCTCTGCCACTTCCTGATTGGCGCGGAAAGTTCCGCTCTGCTTTAACAGCTCATCAACTAATGTTGTCTTACCATGGTCTACATGGGCGATAATCGCAATATTTCTGACATCATTACGGGTTGTCTTCATAAAAAATCCTCATTTCTGCGCTCTAAGGCGCTTCTAAAAACGTAACCTAATTTTCAACTTTACTAGTTTATCACATTTTTTAATAAATACAAGTAGGGAATTGAGAAATTTTAAATAAGAACAACATTTAATAAGTAGTGATTTTAAAAAATTAAAAAATAGAATATAAAATATCTGTCTCTATAAAATGTGCTTTAAAAGATAATAACAAAAGGTGCTAAAAATTACATTTAATAGGTAAAAACACAGCACAAGAAAGTATTTTTTATGCAGATTTAAAAAATTTTTATATTTTTTTTATGTTTTGGTGAATATTTGAACATATTTTGCATATATATTTAGGGATAAAGATATTATCAGGCGTACAGTATCACCACAATGAACAAAAAAGGCATTGCCTTTGCAGTGGTGGTGCCGCCAAAAATGAAGGGAGAAACAGAAGAATGCTTGACAAAGTAATTGAAAACAACAGGGTAACAATCATTGGTGAGGTAGTATCAGACTTCACCTACAGCCATGAGGTCTTTGGGGAGGGATTCTACATGGTTGACATCGCAGTAAATCGACTCAGCAACAGCGTGGACATTATCCCGCTTATGGTTTCAGAGAGACTGGTCGATGTGACGGAGGATTATCGTGGTATGATTATCGAGGCTACAGGACAGTTTCGTTCCTACAACCGCCACGAGGAAAATCACAACCGTCTTGTACTTTCCATTTTTGCAAGGGAATTTGCCGTAGCGGAGGAGACTCAGGAGGCTACCAACACGAACCAGATATTCCTTGACGGATATATCTGCAAGCCGCCTGTATACAGAAAGACTCCTCTCGGTAGAGAGATTGCCGATATTCTTATCGCTGTCAACCGTCCGTATGGCAAGTCGGACTACATACCTTGCATAGCGTGGGGACGTAACGCAAGATATGCTGCGGGCTTCAAGATTGGTGAGCACATCCGTATATGGGGACGTGTTCAGAGCAGGGAATATACAAAGAAGCTTGATGAGGAAACCCAGATTAAGAGAACGGCTTACGAAGTTTCGGTAAGCAAAATTGAGTGTGTAGATGAGGATGATGAGCAGGAATAAGCTTCCTGCGTGGATGAAGGTGGTTTGTACCCCGCGGGCATAAAATGTGCCGGCGGGGTATTTTTATAATAAAAACAAAAAAGATGTGTATTTTTAATTTTTAGTTTATATCAATGTGAAGCCGGGATTTCCCTGACAGTATTAAAGTGCTGAATGGATTAAGCCATCTTGCGCATTTGACTATAACGTGTTAATATCTACAATATATTGCCATATTTATGAGCGTTGTGAGCGGGTATAAAATGATGATTGAGAATATTCATTTGCGGATATCCGCCGACAGGTAGGAGGTATATTTTTGAGCGACTATGTATTTTTGTTCGACCTTGACGCTACAATCACAAAGGCGGAGATACTGCCTGAGATAGCGGTAAAGATAAATAAGGAGCAGGAGATGAGGGAGCTGACCGAAAAGACCATGGCGGGAGAAATTCCGTTTGACCACAGCTTTCTTGAGAGGGTGAAGCTCCTCTCGGAAATTCCGGTGAGCACTGTTAGAAGTATTATTGCAGGCGTTCCGCTTAATGAGAAGCTTGTGGCGTTTATCCGCGAGAACAGGGACCGCTGCTATGTGGTGACCGGAAATCTGGATGTATGGATTGAGGAGCTTATGTCAGAGCTTGGAATGAAAGGACATTATTTTTGTTCGAGAGCCACGGTAAAGGATGACAGGATATTGAGTGTTGACCATGTGGTTGACAAGGGCGAGGTTGTGAAGGAGTTTAAGAACATACCTTTTGTGGCTGTTGGAGACGGAAACAACGATGCACAGATGATTGCGGCGGCTGAGATTGGAATTGGCTTTGGCGGTGTGAGGGATATAGCCCCGGCAGTTCTTAAATGTGCAACACATGCAACTTATTCGGAGGATAAATTATGTCAGTTTCTAAGACGATTGTTATAAGCTGTGCCGGAATGGGCACAAGGCTTGGAATAGGCTCTACAAAGGCGCTTATAGACATTGATGGAAAGCCGCTTATCATAAGACAGCTTGAGCTTTTAAAGGATTTTGATGATATCCGCATTGTGGTTGGTTACCAGATGGAGAAGGTTATCGAGGTTGTAAATTCATACAGAAAAGATATTTTATTTGTTTTTAACCACGATTACAGAAATACGGGAACGGGCGGAAGTTTTTCGCGCGCGATTAAACATGCGGCAGACCTTGTCGTGTCGCTTGACGGGGATTTGTTGGTTCACCCGGATGACCTTATGCGCGTGCTCCATTCGGACAAGGAGTGTGTTTGCGGCGCGATACCATGCACGGAAGACCCGATGCTTATGAAAACGCTCACACAGAACGGACAGATATACGGTGTGGGCTTTTCGAGGGAGGAGGGCGAGTACGAGTGGACAGGTCTTGCGCAGGTCAAGACGGCAAGACTGACACCGGGCGACCACCATGTATGCGATATGATGGTTCCACTTCTGCCGCTTCCTATGGAACTTATAAGAACCAAGGAGATAGACACGATGGCGGACTACGAGCACGCCGTGGCATGGGTTAAGAGCGGATATGCGGATTAATTGAGCCCGATTTATAGAAATTTTGCAAATTAATACGCTGATTGTTCAGATAAATATTCTGGAAAATAGTAGTTGCTATATGCAATAATTTAGGTAATTGTAGAAGAAAAAGTAAGGTTATAAAAAGTAAAATAGAGTAGATTTATAATAAGCCGATATCAAGTTACAATTTATGAAAAATGGCTTATATATGTTATATGGAGGATGTACGATGCAGGCTGTGATACTTGCTGCCGGAATGGGCAAAAGACTTAAAGAGCACACAAAGGAAAAGACCAAGTGCATGGTCAAGGTTGGCGGTCAGACGATAATAGAGAGGGGACTGCGCATACTTGACGCGGAGGGCTTCACAAGAATTGTTGTTGTGACAGGCTATAAGAGTGAAGGGCTCACAGAGCATATAGACTCTCTTGGGCTTTCGACACCTGTTGTATATGTAAATAACAGTGAATATGAGACAACAAGCAATCTGTACTCGTTAAGTCTTGCCGGAGAATATTTGAAGCAGGACGACACGCTCGTCATCGAGTCGGATATCATTTATGAGAAGGCTGTTGTGGACAGAATATTGGAGTCCGACGAGGAGTGTCTCACATTTGTCTCAAGACCAAAGCCTTGGATGGACGGCTCAATCGTGACACTTGACGGTGACGGCTACATCAACGATTTTATCGGTGCGGACAATTTTAAGTTTCAGAACATGGACAGCTATTATAAGACAGTCAGCATGTACAAGCTTTCAAAAAACTATCTCAACAAGGTATATCTTCCGCTTCTTGCTGCTTATGTGCAGGCGTGGGGAAACAAGACACACTATGAGTCAGCGCTCAAGGTGGTTGCTTTTAAGGAACAGCGTGTGATAAAGGCTTTTGTGCTTGAGAGTGAGAAGTGGTACGAGATTAACGATATTCAGGATATAGACATTGCGGAGAGCATATTTGCCGAGGGAGACGAGAAGCTCACACGCTACATGAAGCGTTTCGGCGGTTACTGGAGATACGAGGGAATGTATGATTTCTGTTATCTTGTAAATCCGTTTTTCCCTAACCAGCGCTTTATGGACGAGATGAAGGCTAATTTTGAGACGCTCATAAGGGAATATCCTTCCGGTATGGCGGTCAACAGCCTTCTCGCCGCAAAGTACTTTGAACTTCGCCCTGAGCAGGTCTGCGTTGGAAATGGAACGGCAGAGCTTATCAAGTCTCTTATGGAGAATTTTTCGGGAAATATAGGACTTATATATCCTACATTTGAGGAGTACCCTCACAGAAAAAAGAAGGAGCAGCTTGTTCCTTTCTGGGTAATAAATGAGGATTTCACATACACGGTTGATGATATCATGGATTTTTACAAGGACAAGGACATTCAGGCGATAGTGCTTGTAAATCCTGATAATCCTTCGGGACATTTTATAGTGAAGGATGATATATTAAGGCTTGAGGAGTGGGCGGCAAAGAGGAATGTGAGCATAATTGTTGACGAGTCATTCGTCGATTTTGCGGATATATCGGAGCAGACACTTCTCACACAGGATATAATTGACAAACATAAAAAGCTTATCGTGTTAAAAAGCATTTCCAAATCTTTCGGTGTTCCGGGACTTCGACTTGGAATAATTGCGTCCGCTGACATGGAAATGATTGCCGCGATGAAGAAGGATGTCGCAATCTGGAACATCAATTCCTTTGCCGAGTACTATATGCAGATAATCGAGAAGTACAAGGACGATTATGAGGACGCTATGAGACGTTTTATGGACGTTAGACGGCGTTATGTTGCCAAGCTTGAAAAAATGTCCGCATTAAAGGTATTTCCGTCTCAGGCGAACTATATAATGTGCCGTCTTGAAAATGGTATGTCCTCGAGAAAGCTTGCGGATATAATGCTTAACAAGTATAATATTCTTATAAAAGACCTTTCAACCAAGGAGGGACTTAACGGAGGAAATTATATAAGACTTTCTGTAAAGACTGACGAGGAAAACGATGTGGTTGTGAGGGTGCTGAACGAGCTGCTTCATGTTAATTAATGCAGCTAAAAATATGTACGATAAATTAATGGATAATTGCAAAATTAAAATTTATTATTTAATAATTGTGTGATTTTTTGTGATTGTACAATATACATTATTTGTTTTATAATATGTTTTACAATTATTTATTAATAAAAAGGAGGTCTTTCCTTATGAAAAAACGGCTGTTATTTATTTTTAATCCATGGTCGGGTAAAGCACATGTCAAGGACCATCTTTTTGATATTGCGGATGAGTTCTCCAAGGCAGGATATCTTGTCACGGTTTATCCGACACAGAGGTCAAAGGACTGTTATGAGTATTTGAAAAAACATACTAAGGAATATGAGGTTATAGTGTGCAGCGGCGGAGACGGCACTTTAAATGAGGCTGTCGCGGGTATGTTAGACAGCGGTGTGGACAGACCGATGGGATATATTCCGAGCGGAAGCACCAATGATTTTGCATCGAGCCTTCTAATTCCAAAGACGGTCACACATGCTGTCAGGAATATTGTTGAGGGAACCGAATATTTATGTGATGTAGGCTCATTTAATGGGCGCTGGTTCAACTATGTCGCTGCATTTGGACTTTTTACGGAGGTGTCCTACGCCACGCCGCAGCAATTAAAAAATACATTTGGGCATCAGGCATATATAATTGAGAGCGTGAAGAGTTTTGCGAGTCTTAAAGCATATCAGCTCAGGGTAGAAATTGATGATAATGTCATCGAGGATAAATTTATTTATGGTATGGTAGCCAATTCTAAGTCCGTTGGAGGCATGAAAGGTATCACTGGAAAAGAAATTAGACTTGACGACGGCTTATTTGAGGTTATACTAATAAAGGGACCTAAAAATCCCGTTGAATTCCAAACTATGTTTAACGGCTTTATTTTTCAGAATGACAACAGTATGGTAATGCATTTTAAATGCAGTGAGATTTCATTTTCGAGTGAAGAACCGATACCATGGGTGTTAGACGGTGAGTTTGGTGGAGACCAGACGGAGGTAAAAATCCGTGTGGAAAATAAAAAAATCAGATATCTGCTTGCAAAACATCCGTAAATGTGATAAGTTGGGACAGATAGTTGAAAAAGAAAAAGTTGAAAAGAAAGAAGGAGGAAATCAACATGGCAAGAGCTAAATTAGTTACTAATGGAGCAAAGGCAACAAAAACAACCAGAACAAGGGCAGCAAAGGCAAAGACAGTAGAGACAAAGGCAGTACAGGAAGAGGTTAAGGCAGTTGAGGCTGCAACTGTAGAGGTTAAGGCAGAAGAGGCTGCTGAGACTAAGGCAGAGGAGACTGTACAGGCAGCAGAGGTTAAGGCAGAGGATGCAGCACAGGCAGAGGTTAAGGCTGAGGATGTAAAGCCAGCAAAGAAGCCGGGCAGACCTAAGAAGAGTGCTGAGACAGCAAAGGAAGAGCCTAAGACAGAGAAGAAGGCAGTTAAGGAAGAGAAGACTGAGACAGCAGTTAACGTTGTTGTTGAGTTCAATGGCACACAGCGCAAGATTGACGAGATAGTTGAGAAAGTAAAGAACGAGTGGGTTGCAGCAGGACACAGAGTATCAAGCATTAAGTCACTTGATGTATATGTTAAGCCTGAGGATTACACAGCATATTATGTTATCAACGGCAAGGTTGAGGGCAAGGTTTGGCTGTAATTACATACTGAAATATAAAAGTGTCGTACTGGAAAAAATTCCGGTGCGGCACTTTTTTTCTTTGTTAAATTTTAGTGCAAATTAATATTATAGCAATTCTAAAAATTAATGCAGCTTTTACTGTAAAGCAATATATTAGGGTATACGAGCTGCTATATGCAACAATTTATGGAATTACTATAATTAGAACTTTGATGGAAATATATTTGATATAAAACGATTTTTGGGTAATATAAATATAAGCCATTTTTACAGTTAACAAATATTGTGTTTTGTGAAACAGAACAATTGGGTAAAATAAGTTTTCTCTTGATTTAACGGCATTATATGGTAAGATATTGTATGATAGTGTGAAAAAATATGTCAGGTTGGAGATTTTATGTCAGGTTCAGTATTTGGAAATATATTCAGGATAAGCACATGGGGCGAATCTCATGGAAAAGCTCTTGGAGTTGTGATTGATGGCTGTCCGGCAGGGCTTGAGCTTAACGAGGAGGACATACAGGCATTTCTTGACCGCAGGAAACCGGGGCAGTCTAAGTATGTCACGCAGCGAAAGGAGAGCGACAGTGTCGAGATACTCTCGGGTGTTTTTGAGGGGAGAACGACGGGAACGCCGATTTCGCTTATCGTAAAAAATGAGTCGCAGCGCTCGGCTGATTATTCCGAGATTGCGGGATATTACAGACCGGGACATGCCGATTATACATTTGATGAAAAGTATGGCTTTAGGGACTACAGAGGCGGAGGACGCTCTTCGGGGCGTGAGACTATTGGAAGAGTGGCAGCAGGAGCTGTGGCGGCAAAGATATTAAAGCAGATGGGGATTGAGGTGTTTGCCTATGCCAGTGCCATAGGTGGCATTGAGCTTGACAGGGAGAATTTTCTGCTTGCTGAGAGGGATAACAATCCTTTTGCCATGCCGGATGCAAAGGCTGCACAGAAAATAAAGGAGTATGCTGACAGGAAGCTTGAAGAGTGCAATTCAATGGGCGGAATTGTCGAGTGCGTTGTAAAAAATATGCCAACCGGAATAGGTGAGCCGGTGTTTGAGAAGCTTGATGCAAATCTTGCAAAGGCTGTGATGTCAATCGGGGCGGTAAAGGGCGTTGAGATTGGCGACGGCTTTAAGGTGGCACAGAGCACCGGGCTTGACAACAACGATGCGTTCAGGATGCAGGATGGCAGGATTGTCAAGGCGACCAACCATTCAGGCGGAATATTAGGTGGAATGAGCGACGGCTCCGACATCGTTTTAAGGGCAGCGATAAAGCCAACACCGTCGATAGCGGCAGTGCAGCAGACGGTTAACAAGCAGGGCGAGGAGATTGACATATCAATCCATGGCAGACATGACCCTATGATTGTGCCGAGGGCGGTTGTGGTTGTGGAGGCCATGACGGCGGTTACGCTTGTGGATATGCTATTTGTGGGAATGACATCGAGGCTTGACAGGATTGTGGATTTCTATAAAAGATAGTTTAATTAACTAAGATTTTTGGAGGAATTTGTATTATATGTATGAATTATTGACGACAGATGGAATGGCTAAGAGAGGTACATTCCACACCGTTCACGGGACAGTACAGACACCGTTATTTATGAATGTCGGAACTGCTGCGGCTATAAAGGGCGCTGTTGCGACGACAGACCTAAAGGAGATAGGGACACAGGTAGAGTTATCCAACACCTATCACCTTCATGTAAGACCGGGAGATAAGATTGTAAAGCAGATGGGCGGTCTGCACAAGTTTATGAACTGGGACAGACCAATTCTCACCGATTCGGGCGGATTTCAGGTGTTCTCGCTTGCAAGCCTTAGAAAAATCAAGGAGGAGGGAGTTTATTTTAATTCCCACATAGACGGAAGAAAGATTTTTATGGGGCCGGAGGAGAGCATGCAGATTCAGTCAAATCTTGCCTCTACAATAGCTATGGCATTTGATGAGTGTCCACCTCACCCAGCCACAAGAGAGTACATGCAAAATTCCGTTGACAGGACTACAAGATGGCTCAACAGGTGCAAGGCGGAGATGACACGTCTCAATGGTCTTGAGGACACTATAAACAAAAATCAGATGCTTTTTGGCATAAATCAGGGCGGAACTTTTGAGGATATAAGAATAGAACATGCCAAGGTTATTTCAGAGCTCGACCTTGACGGCTACGCTCTTGGAGGTCTTGCGGTAGGTGAGACACATGCGGAGATGTACCGTATCATAGAGGAGACTACACCGTATCTTCCAAAGAACAAGCCGACATATCTCATGGGTGTTGGAACGCCTGCGAATATTCTTGAGTCGGTTGACAGAGGTGTTGACTTCTTTGACTGTGTATATCCGTCAAGAAATGGAAGACATGGACATGTATACACACATAGAGGGAAAATAAATCTTTTCAATGCGCAGTATGAGTTCGACAATGAGCCTATCGAGGAGGGTTGCGGATGTCCTGCATGTAAGAATTACAGCAAGGCATATATAAGACATCTTTTGAAAGCCAAGGAGATGCTTGGAATGCGACTTTGTGTGCTTCACAATCTGTATTTTTACAATCATCTCATGGAGGAAATCAGAACAGCCATAGAGGAGCACAGATACAAAGAGTTCAAGAGACAGACGCTCTACGGGCTTCAGGAGCTTGACGGAGATATTTATCTGTAGGAATTTAGGGAAGGTGAACTTATGTTAGACTCAACAAAACAGAATGTTGTCAATTCGTTATTGACCCTTTTGAATGAGAAACCGATGGACGATATAACCATATCGGAGCTTACACAGATGGCAGGAATTTCGAGAATGACATTCTACAGAAATTATAGTTGCAAGGAGGATATCCTCTCAGAGCATTTTAAGGATGTTCTTGCCAAGTATAAGAATGATATGGGAGAAAATCACGGACAGGGAAATTATTATGACAGGAAAAATATAATCCACTGCTTTGAGTATTTTTATGAGCAGAGGGAATTTCTCGAATCTGTCATAAAGAGAGGTTTCGATTATATTTTTCTGTCCATGGTGGACAAATATGTGATGAAGACATGGTGGAAACGCGGAGATGGACAGAAGAAGGCGTACTGCCTTCATGCGTTTGCGGGGGCACTGTATAATCTGTATATAAGCTGGGCGATGAATGGCTACAAGGAAACGCCGGAGGAGATGGCTGATATACTTGAATCTATGAAGCTGGTGGGGTAAACAATACTGACAAGCTTTGACGGTTTGACGGCGGCATGCGAAATTAATGAAATATAAAACGGAAATACATAGAATATTTTCTAAATGTATTTCCGTTTTTTTGCGCTGTAATTAATGTTTTTATATATTATTCGCCAGAAAACCCATGGTCTTTAGACCGTGGATGAATGGCATTAAATTGCCACAGCCTGAAGCATTTGTGATGTTCTAGCTGTAATTCGTTTACAGTTACTTAATTTTGGTGTTTTGTAACCTTT
>JBNMKO010000031.1:0-31353 GCA_050874385.1 Eubacteriales bacterium | reverse complement strand
GATCCAGAGCTGCGAACTCGGTTCCTTCTGCTGCACGCTTGATCAGAGTGTTCTTATATACCTTATAAGAAACTCCAGCTTCTCTTAACTGTTTACGCAGTTTTGTATCCTGCTCTACAGTCAGACCACGGTAATCAACAACAACTGCTGCTGCTGCACCATCGAGAGCTGCGCTGATCTCATCAACGATAGGCTTCTTAATCTCTACTTTTGCCATGATTTCTTCCTCCTATTTTATTTCTTTGCCATATTAATATAAGGAAAAAAAGAGCCCCCCGTAGCCGGAGAGCACACATAAGTCTGATACTTATATTATCCCTCGGCAGGTGTACTTAGCCTTATATCCATCCGGATACCTGCTGTCTACGGCAAATTTCACTCAGTCCAAAGAACGAGTGCCGATGTTCATCCATGAGAATGTCCATCTGTATATAACATTCCGTTCAGGAAGTCCCGAACGGAATGCATTATATCATTAATATATATCCGGTGTCAACCGTTTTTTTCATAAAACAGAAATACTTACCGAACCAAACAGGAATTAACCAACGTACTTGGATGTGTTAACCTTTACACCAGGTCCCATTGTGGAAGCAAGTGTGATGTTCTTTAAGTATGTTCCCTTTAATGATGAAGGCTTAGCCTTAACGATTGCATCCATGATAGCCTGGAAGTTGTCTGCTAACTGCTCTTCTGTGAAAGAAACCTTTCCAACTGGAACATGTACAATGTTAGTCTTGTCAAGTCTGTACTCAATCTTACCAGCCTTGATCTCGTTGATAGCCTTTGTTACATCCATAGTAACTGTACCAGCCTTAGGGTTTGGCATTAAGCCCTTAGGTCCAAGTACACGACCAAGACGACCAACAACGCCCATCATATCAGGTGTAGCAACAACTACGTCGAACTCAAACCAACCATCGTTCTGGATCTTTGGAATAAGCTCCTCGCCGCCTACATAATCAGCTCCTGCTGCCTCAGCCTCATTAGCCTTGTCACCCTTAGCGAAAACTAAGACTCTTACAGTCTTACCTGTTCCGTGAGGAAGAACTACGGCACCACGAATCTGCTGCTCTGCGTGACGTCCGTCACAACCTGTTCTGATATGCGCTTCAACTGTTTCGTCAAATTTTGCAGTTGCTGCCTTCTTAACTAAAGCTACTGCTTCAGCTGCATCGTAAGCCATTGTACGATCTATTAACTTGGCAGCTTCTGTATATTTCTTACCTTTTTTCATTATTAATAACCTCCTAGTGGTATTTGCGGGGAAATCCCTCCCACGTCTTATGCTCGGCTTCATGCCGAAATCAATTCAAATTAATCCTCTACAACGATACCCATGCTTCTTGCAGTACCAGCGATCATGCTTGTAGCTGCCTCAATGGATGCTGCGTTGAGATCCGGCATCTTAAGCTCTGCAATCTTCTGAACCTCAGATCTCTTGATAGTTGCAACCTTAGTCTTGTTAGGAACGCCTGAAGCGGTCTTGATGTTGCAAGCCTTCTTGAGGAGAACTGCTGCTGGAGGAGTCTTTGTCACGAAGCTGAAGCTTCTGTCAGCGTAAACAGTGATGACAACAGGAATGATCATTCCGTCCTGATCTGCTGTTCTAGCGTTGAACTCCTTTGTGAACTGCATGATGTTAACACCATGCTGACCAAGTGCAGGACCAACTGGTGGAGCTGGTGTTGCTTTGCCGCCTGGAATCTGTAATTTGATATAACCTTCTACCTTCTTTGCCATTTTGGCACCTCCTAAATAATGTGGTAATTGCGGGGAAATCCCTCCCACTTCCGCATACAGTGTATATTATGTACAGTGCATAACGGACGCATCAAAAAATATTACATTTTCTTAATCTCTGTGAAACTTAACTCAACCGGTGTTTCACGACCGAACATGTCAACATTGATTGTAACGCTGCGCTTACTTGCGTTGACGCTCTTAATCATGCCGACTGTCTTATCCCAGACTCCGCTAGTCACGACGATGCTGTCGCCAACCTTGTACTCTGACTCAGCGGCAAGGATGACATCTCCCATGCCTAACGCCTTAATCTCGGACTCAGACAAAGGAACAGGCTTGGACCCCGGTCCGACAAAGCCGGTAACGCCTCTGGTGTTACGAACAACATACCAGGTATCATCGTTCATAATCATGTTCACAAGGACATATCCAGGGAACATCTTGCGCTGAACCTGCTTGGTAACGCCGTTCTTAACTTCCTGAACGTCTTCCATTGGTACCAGAACCTCAAGAATCTGATCCTGAAGATGTCTGTTTTCAATTGTCTTTTCAATATTAGCCTTAACCTTGTTCTCATAACCTGAGTAGGTATGGGCTACATACCAATTTGCCTCTGACATTCCTAATCCACCTTTTCCTTACTTTACTAAGAACCCTAAACCGAAACGAAATACTACATCAATAACGGTTATCAGCACACCTAAAATAACTGAGATAATCACAACCGCTCCGGTCTGTTTACCGACGGTCTCCGGGGTCGGCCACGAGATAGTCTTAAACTGTCCCTTGAGGCCTTTGAACCAGCTTGTCTTATTGGCAGCCGGTTTCTTACTCTTCTTTTCAGAATCGCCCATAATTACCTCCAATTACTTTGTTTCCTTGTGTAATGTGTGTGACTTACAGAACTTACAATACTTCTTTGTCTCCATTCTGTCCGGATGTGTCTTCTTATCCTTAGTCATGTTGTAATTACGCTGCTTGCACTCTGTACATGCCAATGTTATCTTTACACGCACAACTTCCACCTCCAATTAGTTTCTTTTAATTAGTGTTTTTAAGGCATAAAAAAAAAGCCTTAGCTCTTCCATAGCTAGTTTAGAATAGCATAGCATATATTGTAAGTCAAGCCTTTTTTCAAAAATATATTCATATACAAGAAAAAATATGAACAAAATTATTATATTTGATATTTTTGTGACATATGGCACTTGTACTTCTTCCTATTATATGCTATATTCAAATTATAAATTGTGAAAATTTTGTGAAGAGGAGGTGTCCGCTTTGATTAACAGTGTTTATAACTATTATATCAGCACATATGGTAACCGTACAGCTTCGCGCCACGATTCGCACAAGCGAAGTGAGCTGCGTGATATCTACAACAACATAGTTAAGGTAAACAGGGCTGCCCCCCTGTACAAAGTGGATATGTCGGCGAACTCGCAGAAGCTTGCCATCGATATCAAGGAGGCTGCCCGCGCACTTTCCGACACACTTAGTGACCTGACAGACATAGCAGATGACGAACTTCCTGTAGGCATAGTAGCTGTCTCGGACAATTCTGACGTTGTTACGGCAGAATACACCGGCTCAGACATGCCGCAGACATCCGATATAACCTTCAATGTGCATCAGCTTGCCGCACCGCAGGTCAATATAGGAGAATATGTCTCAGCGGGAGCGAAAATTCTTTTTCCGGGCTCCTATTCTTTTAACATAGAAAGCGCCGGAACGACATACGAACTCGACTTTAACGTCTCAGATACAGATACCAATTCCACCATTCTTGGCAAGCTCGCCCACTCCATAACGGAGTCAGGCATAGGTCTTGATGCCGAGGTAATACAGAACCAGAATGGTCTTAAAGCGATAAAGATAACCTCGCAGGCGACAGGAAGCGTCAAGGGCTCACCTACCCAGTTTAGAATAACGGAGAACAACAGCAACCACCTCACCGGTGCAGTCAAGCTGTTCGGGCTTGACAATGTGAGCATTTACCCGTCGAATGCCGTGTTTGACCTAAACGGGGTTTCGACCATATCAGAAAACAACTCCTTCTTACTTGACGGCAGATACGAGGTGACTCTTCACGGCACGTCTGACGAGCACGGCGAAGCTACCATATCCGCTGTCAAGGACGGAAATGCCCTCACAAGCGAATATGACAATCTCGCTGAGAGATATAACAATTTTCTTGAGCTGTCCAACAGCAGGGACACGCACGAGTTCCGTATGCTTCGCTCAAATATAACTTCCACGGTAAAGCGTTACCGTTCACTGTTAGAGTCCAACGGTTTCACTGTAAATGAAGATTACACGCTGTCCGTCGACCATGATGCACTTGCCGAGTCAAGCCATAGCGGAGAGATTTTTGACAACCTGAAAAACCTCGACTCCTTCAAAAATAATCTCAAGAGAAGGGTCGGCAGTATTGAAGTCAACCCTATGGAGTACATCAACAAGAAGATTGTCGCATACAAGAACCCTCAAAGGCTTATCTCAACGCCCTATGCGTCATCTATCTACACCGGAATGATGTTTGACCGCTCATTATAACGAATATTTTTTAACGCTGCATGGCTATGCTCTCAATGACATCAAGTCTTTGGTCGTAGTTGTGCAGTTTTTTTACTTTCTCATACCCGTTCCTTGCTATGCGCATGCGCTCATCGTCATGCTTCAGATAGTATGCAACCTTTTTTACAAGGTCAGCCTCATCCTCAAACCACACCAAATCCTCGCCGTTTTTAAAATAGAGAACAAGTTCCGGCTGAAAGTTGGTGATGCAAAAACCCCCAGCCGCAAGGATATCCCACACCCTAAGCGGTATTCCGCTTCTTATATTCCTTATTGTAAAATTAAGGTTTATTTTGCTCGTGTGAAATATGACGGGCGACTCATCCCAGTAACGCACGGGGCCCATGTTATGTGCAAGAATAAATTCCGCTTTCTCGTCGTCCGTATACACCGCCACATCGAATCTCTTTGAAAGCGCACCAAGAAGCTTATATCTCTCAAGCTGTGCTATCTTAAAGCCCAACACCGTCGTCGAAAAGATAAGTGATATATTTGAAAATGAGCGCTCACTCTTTTCTATTCTGAAATGCTTGTTGAGCTCCTCCAAAATATCAGCCGTCAACATTCCATCGATATAATTTTCCCCATAAATCTCCATCTGCAGCTTCATAAGCGCATCAAAATATCCCCTCACATAATCGGGCAGCATATCCTTAATCTCGTCGTACGAATTTTTGCGGTACATGCTCCCGATAAATGCGACATCATGGGAAGTTCCGTAAATGCGCTCCCTGTCATCATTTTGTTCCATACTTTCCCACTTTTCAATTACCGCATCAGCCCTCTCAACCGCACCGGCAAGCGGCAGATAATAGACATTAGCGCCCATCTCCTCAAAAGTCATGTAACAAAATTTGTCAAAAATAAATATTCTGTTGCACTCATTAAATATCGACTCATGGTACATTGTCGATAGCGGACTGTCGCACGTCCAGCAGATGTATTTAAGTCCGTTTTCGTGAAATTGTTCACATATATCAGAAATTATAGGAAAATAATTCACAGAAAACACAGCGTCATACGCACATCCACCCGATATGCCATTTATGCCCGCTCTGCCTTCGTTCTGCGAGAGCTTTTTTACAAACAGCTCATAAAAATTGTCATCCCTCTCAAAATTTCCCAGCTCCATGTCAAAGCGGTCAACCACATGCCCTCTTCTCACAAGCGCATCAATTATATCCGCCTGATTGTATGCTTTCCAGCAATAAAAAAGTATCTTCATGTCATCAAAATTACCTTTCAATATCATAAGAAATTTCCTAAATTATATAAAAAGAACTGTCGCACATAAAAGCTAAAGCTTCCGGCAACAGTCCTTTGTCAATTTCATTTTTTCTTGTCCATAAAAACAGGTTCATCGATAACCTTATTCATAGTCTTATAATAGTTCGCCGCATACTGCCTGTTCTTGTTGACACTGGCAATCTCCTTGTGCCGCGCAGCAAACTTCATCTTCACTTTCTCCTTGTTCCGCTGTTCTCCGGTGAGAATGTGATTACTTTTCTCCATAATCAATGAAATCTTTTCTTTAAGAGTCTTAATCTGCTGTGTGTATTTTGACCTGTCATCATCAAGCTCCGACTTAACCTTGTCATAAATCGTCTGAAAGCCGTCGTCCATAGCATTCAGCCTGTCTATCAGCTCTCCCTTTTTGACACTGATTTCGTGAAACGCATCCTCGTCAAACTTTTCCTTGTCCAACAGCTCCGTCTGCTTCACGTTGTACTCATTGAGCGCATCAAGTATCTCTATCTTCCTGTCAAGGCTGTCATCAAGTATATCTATGTAGCTCTCTGTCATTCCCATAAATAAGCATCCTCACTTTCCCTGTCCAAAAACACAGGTCATGCGTTATTTGCCCTGACCCTTCTGCTGCTTCATAACATCTTTCCATGTATCTCTCATGGTTCTAAGGTGATTGAGCACTTCTTTAAGAATCTCCGGGTCTTTCTTAAGATTGGCTTCAAATAATCTCTGCTTCATATACTTGTAGACCTCATCAAAATCTTTCGCCACAGGATATTTAAAATCAAGTGTGGTGCGAAACTCATCCACGATTTTCTCAACCTTGCGGATATTATTATGAGCCTTCTCAATATCGCCCTTCTCAATAGCCATTATCGCAATATTGGTGAACTTGATAGCTCCATCATAAAGCATGAGCGTAAGCTCTGCCGGAGATGCAGTAAGAATCTTGCTCCTTTCATACTGCTGGTAACCTGACGGTGTATTCATACCGCATACCTCCCATTATTCACTTGTGCGCCATACGGCTGCACCGTAAAAATTCTAAAAATATTTAATACCAGTGCCAAGCAAAGATACTTAACACTGGTACTATTTTATCAAAATAATGTTATTATGTAAAGGCTGATAAATAATATTATTTTATTAGTTTGAGCCGAGAAGACTTGAAAGCGATGATGTGGATGACTGGAGCTTTGACAATGCAGTCTCCATCGATGAGAACTTCTTGTAATAAAAGTCCTCATAATCGCTTACTTTCTGCTCCCACTTGCTCACCATGCTCTTATAGCTGCTGTACTCGCTCGACATCTGCTTATCATTGTAGAGAGTATATATACTGCTCACGCTTGTCGAACCCATTCTCTTTGTGAGGTCATCATAGAGGGATGTGGACAGCTTCTGGAAGAATGTTGTGACTGCCTCCGGGTCCTCATTGATAGCTGCCATGAGCTTGTCAGTGTTACCTGCCGTATTGGTATCATCGGAATCACCGTCTATGTGCAGACAGCCCTTCTCGTTGGTGTCAGCCGTGAAATAGTTAAGTGTTCCTATTCCAAACGAAGCCAGCGAATAACTTGTACCGTTGATTTCAAAACTCTTGTTCATAATGCTCTTCATGGATGAGGACGCACCGCCAAGAGTGCTGTCACGACGGAGAAGTGAATCCTTAATCTTGGTCTCCCACTTCTCAATCTCCTTGTCGGACATCTCCTCCTTCTCGTCATCGGTCAGAGGCTCATAGTCGCCCGCCGACTCAGCATTGTACGCTGTGTCCATGGCTGTGATGAGCTCATTGTACTTGCCGAGGAAATCCTTAATCTTGTCATAGATAGCCTGAGTATCGGTAGCTGTGGTTATCGTGACATCATCGGTTGTAACCTGTGTCGCGGTTATGGACAGTCCATTGATTGAGAATGTACCGGAATCGCTTGTAAACTCAACACCGTTAAGCTCAATAATTGCATCCTGACCGTTAATTCTTGCAGGCTGGTTATTGGTATCACCGGAATTGATGATGTCAGACACTTCTTTAGCCGCCTTGTTTGCAACTGCTGTATCATATTTGGTTTGGTTCTCTTCTACATATTTCGCTGCTGTAGTATATTCATCTCCATAGCCATGTATATAGTTGTATGCTTCGAGTTTCTCTTCATCGTTCAAAGCTTCAAGTTCTTCTCTTGTATACTCATTACCAGTATCAGGATTTTGTATAAGAGCCAATTTCTCACTATATGTGGTATATTCATCTGACGTTTGATCCGTCGGCACGCTATGTCCGTTTACATAGTCAAATGCTTTAAGCATTTTATCTATCTGTTCATTATCGACATCAGTATTCTCAGGTTTCCTCAAAGCTTCAATTTCAGCTCTTGTTGAGTACGAAGCAATAAGCTTCTGATTGCTCTCATAAGTATCAACCGTCGACTTTGCAGCCTCGTAATCAGCTATAGTCGTATCATCAGCATCGCTGCTCGTATTACCGGCAAGAGCATTCACAATAGCCCTCGCAATTTTTCCGCGCTCAGTGTCCGCAGTCGTATCATCGGCAGCTATCTCGCGGTACTTTGCGATGTCGGAAGTCTCATTAGTTCCGTCAACATCTTTTGTGGAGAAAAGTCCAAGCTTCTTTATGGCTGTGAGACCTTCCTGGTTGTTGGCTGTTATTGTGAACTCTCCGGCAGCTCCGGACTTGGTTGAGTTCACGAAAAATCTCTGATTGCTCTCATCAAAGTTGACATTTACACCTGCATCCCTGAACTTTGAGATGAGCTTGTTAACTGTCATGTCGGAGGTAACTTCTATCTCGGTATCATTTACCTCAATCTTGCTTCCCTCTTCTATTCCCATGCTCTTTAGGCTGGTGTTTCCTGTAACATTAGAGCCGTTAACATTATCAAGCTTAGCACCTGTTAAATATCCTGACGACGCAAGCTGTTTAACCTTGAGCTTCTGTGTGCCGTTGACAGCACTCGATGACGCTGTTACCTTCGCAGCACTGCTGTCGGATATTGTGCTTGTCTTTAAATTGTATGAGCCTGACAATCTCATGCTGGAAAGGCTGGATGTATAGAAACCATAAATCTTACTGTTCATGGATTTCCATGAATCCATCTTCCACTCAAGCTTTGTCTGTGCTTTTACATACTTATCCTTCTTGGTAGAATATGCCGATACAAGCTCCTGCACAATGGAGTCTGTATCAAGTCCGGATACCATTCCGCTGACTCTGATAGCCATATAATTACCTCCTATCTATACTATCTCTTCTCGTCAACAAGGATACCTGCAAGCTCCCATGCCTTCGCGATAAGGTCAAGTGTCTTTTCAGGCGGTATCTCCTTTATAGTCTCCTTCGTATCCTTGTCAACTATCTTAATTGTTACTCTGTTAGTGCCATCGTGGTAGCCAAACTCAGCGATGGTATTATTGTTGAGCTTATGGTTGATATCTGAAATTCTCTGCTTGAGAGTCTTCTCGTTGAGCTGTAAATCCTGCTCTTTTCCATCCTCAGATACCGTTGTGTTCTGCTGATTTCCCCTGTTTCCGGCAGTCGTCTGGTCCGTCATAACCGACTGCTTAGTGCTCTGTGTGCTGCTATCCTTGACATCGGCAGTGTTAACGCTCACCTGCGCCTGCCTTGCCATATTAACTGATGCACTCATTGTGGCTCCTGTAGCCAAACTGTTAATTCCTTCAATCGCCATTTCAAGACACCTCCGTGTGTTCATTTATTTTTACTGACGCTTTTTTTAATATTGCTCCTTATTTTTTCACTACTCCCTCATATGTGTATTTCGGCAGTAAACAGGCAAAAGTTTAGTCTTGTGTAATTTATCCGAGCAGATTTCTCAGTGCTGCCGCACCATCCGACTCGCTCGCTGCCATATTGGCATCCTTTATCTGCACATACACCTCTTTGCGGTATACCGGCACTGACTTAGGGGCAGTGATACCAAGCTTAACCTGGTCTCCCTTTATATCAAGCACCGTAATCTCTATATCATTACCAATGACTATGGACTCACTTTTCTTTCTTGATAGAGCAAGCATCACTCACCCTCCTTCATTTTCTGGATATACTCATAAATATTGTATCTTACAGGATAATCATCATTGTTCACAATAATCTGACACGCCTTTTTAGTATTCATATTTATGACTATCGGCGCTTTAAGGTTGGCAGTCATCTTGGTCAAATCTGACGGAACAGTGACAACCGCAAGCAGAAAATAGTCCGCCTCCGACTCAACCTCGCCAAGCCCGGCAAGCCACTCATCCTCAACAACAGGATTATACTCCTCAATAAATTTCATCGGGTCCATAACGGTAAATGCAAGCTGCGGCTCATCAATACACTGCAGCCACATTATGTTTCCCTTTTTTTCTGAATTATAAATAAGAGTGTAATGCGTGTACTCCTCAAAACCCATAAGTCCCTGAGTAAATGTGAGCACCCTGTCCTGTGCCACTTCTATCTCTCCGAATAATCTTGTGTTAACTTTCATTTGCTCACTCCTCCACTGTCCTTATCATACCTATGCCTACAGATAATCAAGCAATGACTGTCTGACCGTCTTAGATGCCGTTGCGATGGCAGCGTTGTATACTGTCTCAGCCGCGGAGAATTCCACCGCTATATCCTCAAGTTCAACATCCTCATTCTTGGACTTGAGGTCTTTGAAGGTATCCTGCTGCTGTGTGAGTCTCGACTGTGTAAGTGTCAGACGAAGCTCACGGCTTCCGACATCGGAAATCTCCGTGTTGACTATCGCCTGATAATTACTCATGTTGGTGATGTTCTTGGAAAACAAGGACTCCATATTGTTCTTTACATAGTCAAGCTCCTTGTTAGCAGCATCTAACATAGATTCTATCTCATCCTGCTGTCCCTTATAGAATGTGGAATCTTTCATCTCTTTAAGCTTCTTTATCTTGTTCTCCACATTAAGGACATCAGAAAGGCTGTTGACAAGGTCGTCAAGGTCTCTTCCGATATTGTAGCTCAAAACATCCGTAGCGCGGCTGTTGACCTTGAGTGTCTGGCTGAAATTGACAGTGTACTCTATGTCCTGACTGTCTCCAAGCGTATAAACCTGCCCGTTTGTCAAATCCTCACAATCAAAATAGTGCTCAGGACGGATATCGCCCTTGCTGAAGCTGTCCTTTCTAAACTCCACATTGATATCCCCGGCTGTGGTAAGTGTCTTGTATGTATTCTCGGAAAATGCAAGCTCTCCCTTGTCATACAGATAATAAGCTGTATCATCCGCAACCGTTCCCGCTGTCACAAGCGCCTCGAACTCTGTCGTGGTCAGTCCCACAACATTTCCCGCAAATGCCTGTCCATCAACGGTAATCTGAGGAAGCGATGTCGCATCGTTTGCGTCATAAGCACAGTTCTGGTATGCAAGTCTCAGCCTGTAAAATTCCTGTGTCTCAGGTGTCGATGCCGCCGGAATTGTGGCTACATTGTTTACATCCACGCTGTTCTTGGTATAATGTGTTGTTGTAAAATCTTCACCTGTAAATTTCTGGTTAATCCTATAAGATACATTAAGCTCGGAATCATTCTGAAATGTAAGTGAGCGGTCAGTTCTGTAACCTGTAAAAAGATATCTTCCTGAACTGTCGGCATCGCCCTCCTTGTAGAGTGCCTGCTTTAGCTGCTTGATACTCTCTATGATTGCCTCCCTGTTGTCGACATTGAATGTATCGTTAACACCCTGGTTGCAGTAGCTTATGATATCCTTGTATACACCGTCCATATTGCTTAGAGATGTCTCCGTGAGTGTCAGCCACGATGACGCATCCGGTACATTCTTCTTTATATACTGCTGAACCTCCGTGAGGCTTGTCCTGAGTGACAGCGCACGGATAGCTATAATCGGGTCATCGGAAGGCTTGGTAATCTTCTTCTGTGATGACATCTGCTGCTCTGTTGTGTAGAGATTGTTTTTCGATTTATTGACATTTCTCATTGTAGAGTTAGTCATCATTGTGTTGGTAATACGCATTTATGTGCCCCCTTTTTTACAAACCTGTCTCTTCTATAAGTTTACTGTATATCTGGTTCATAACCGAGATAATCTTAGATGAAAGTTCATAGGCGTGCTGATATCTTGTAAGCTCCACTCCCTCCTCATCCTCGTCGACACCCGACACGGAATTTCTCTGTGTCTCGATGGCAGCCAATACATTGTCGTAGTTCTTTGTAAATGACTCCGCTCTCTTAGTATCAACGCTCACCTCAGATACAAGTGATGAGAGCGCATCCCAGAAATTACCGCTCTTTATGGTATTCTTCTCCTTGAGCTTATACAAATCCTTGTACAAATCAGAGTTCTCATTACCTCTTGATACATCGTAAGAATACGGAAGCTTGCTAAGGTCGTTCAATATATTGGAATTTACCGATATGTTGGATGCCGTCACATAATCTCCGCCGTACTTTGGCACAAGAAATGTATCAGTACTCGTTGTTCCGTCTTTTAACTGTCCTTTCGACATTATATCGTTGAACTCTTTTGCAAGAACGGTCACAAACTGGTTAATCTGTGACTGATAATAAGGCACTCCCTTGTAGGATGAGTTTCTAAACGCATCCGCCTGAATCTCGAGTGACTGGTTTCCGGCGGCATCCGTCACAACCTTCTCATAGCTGTCATTACAGCCGTCTCTTATATCGAAAAGAGCCTTGATACAGCCCTTGTCACTCTCCTCATAAGGGTTATATGGATTTCCGTTGCTCCACTTGATATCATAAAGACCCTCTGCATCACTCGCATTTCTCTTGTTGTCGGTCTCCCTCGCAACACATTCGAGTGTGTTATAACTGTAACCCTCAACAATCTGCTGACCGTTGAAGAATACTGTGTAATCCGTAACTCCGTTTCCTATTTCTCTCTCATTGACAGTCACATCCGCATAGTATGAGAGCTTGTCAACGAGAAGATTTCTTGAGTCCCTGAGGTCATTGGCTGTTCCGCCGGATGCCTCTATCGTATTAATCTGCTTGTTGAGTGACGCTATCTGCTCCGCAATAGTGTTGACCGTTGACACGGATGACTTAATCTCCTCATTCACATCATTCTGTGTCTTTTGAAGGTTAGCAGCCAATGTGTTAAAATACTGGCACAAGCTTGACATGTATGTGACAAACTGCTGGCGCTTAACCTCGCTGCTCGGGTCAGACTGGAGTGAATCTATTGTCTTAAACAGGTTATTGTACTCGGCAATAAATCCGTCGGTATTAAACTCATCCATATATGTCTGCATAAGTGTGGAATAGGACTCTAAAGTCTCATACTGTCCACAGTTTGCATTGCTCTTTCTGTAACGCTCATCATAATACTCGTTTCTCGACTGCTCTATATCCGTCAGCGAAACTCCTGTTCCAACCGCTCCGTAAGGCTTGTACACCCTTATGGCATAGCTCGCCTGCTGCACTATGTTCTGCCTTGTGTAGCCCTTTGTATTTATATTTGAAATATTGTGCGCTGTCGTGTTAATTCCGGCATTGCTGGCAAAAATACCCGACGCACCTATTGTAAGTCCAAAAAATGAATTTGGCATTTCTAGTCTCCTTTTAACTGCTCGTTCTTAATTATCATTTACACAATCTGAAGAACTGTATCCATCATCGTCGTTATAACATTGATATATCTCGATGCCGCATTGTAAGCCTGCTGGTATTTAATCATGTTGGTAAGCTCCTCGTCCGAGCTAACGCCCATTACCACCTGTCTTCCGTCATCTATTCCCGATGTAAGCGTCTGCTGGCTGTCAACCATGCTGCTGTAAACGCTTCCCTGACTTCCGACATCATCTATCATCGCCTCATAGAAGGTCTCAAATGAAAGCCCCTCATTTCCACTTCCGTATGTGAGGTTCTTTGCTGAAAATACTGCCGTCAATTCCTTGCCCTTATCATAATCTACCTTGCCATCTGCTAAATGGAGAGGGATATATGACACATCCTTTAGGACATTCGCGTTAACCTCTATGTTGGTTATACTGTACACCGACTTCTCATTAAACGAGTTATTTTCATTATATATATAGTATGTATTGCCGTCAGTTCCCGTAACCTTCGTGTAACGGTCTGTATACTTTCTTGAAAAGAGCTCCGTTCCCGGTGTCTTTGCATTGTCCTTGCCATAGTCCGTCTTGTCCATGTCAAGTATCTTGCCTGTATATGTCACAGTATTTCCATTGTCATCCACATATGTCACAGTAGCATCCTTTGTCGGACTGAGCACATCATTAATCTGTTCCACAATGCTGTTTACAAGCTTATCAAAGTTAGCCATGGTGCGGGCAACGGAAGAATAGTCCTCACAGCTCTTATAGCTCAGATAATTCCTGTACTCCTTGTAGGCTGCCACCGCCGCATTGTAGTCCTCATCAGTTCCAAAATCCGCTCTGTCAGGCTTATCCGTTATAGCCGGCGTAGGCTCTGTCATATTGGCGTATGTAGGAGTTATTGTACCTCTCGCCGCAAGAACGCCCTTCAACGAACCTATATCGGTATTGCTGGCAGTGGACATTGTAACTTCCATATTGTATACAGGAGTATCTTTCATCTCCTTCCATACAGGTATATAAAAGTCAGTCTCCTCTATAGCCTGAAGCCCCAGCTTTGACACACTCAGACCATCACAGAAAAACATACCTTCAAGCATAACACTGACAACGCCGTTCTTGTCCTCCGTGTAGTCAATCTTTGCATAACCTGAAAGCTCGTCAAGAAGAAGGTCTCTCTCATCCCTTAGTGTCATAGCAGTCTCAACACCTGTCTCTATAGCTGAAATCTGCTTGTTGAGAGTCTTTATCGATTCTCCAATCTCATTAATTCGGTTAGTGATATTGACAACCTGCACATTGAGATTTTCCTGATACTTTGCAAGACCGTTATATACAAGCTTGGAACGGTCAAGGAAAGCCACCGCACTCTGTACGAGGGAGGAACGCGCCGTGTTATCGTCAGGTGTCTTAGACACTTCGTTAATAGCCGCCAAAAGGTCTGAAATGGACTCCTGATAGGATATTCCGTTAAACTCACCGAGCTGTGTCTGAATCTCGTCCGTCGCATCTATGAGCTTCTCATAGAACTGACCTCTTCCGTTCTCCTTGCGGTATGCCTCATCAAGCAGAATGTTTCTCACATGTGCCGCCTGCTGTATGGTAACACCGTTTCCACCCTGAAGTGTGTTAGTTGCAAATCTGGTCAGGACATTGTAGCTTGTATCCTGAAAAACAACCTGCTGTCTTACATATCCTTTTGTATTGACATTGGCCATGTTGTTGGCTGTGGTGTTAAGAGCATTGGAGCTGTTAACCAGACCTGACAAGCCAATGTATAAAGCTGACATACTAGCCATAAATTTCCTCTTTTCTAAATTGCAATAATTTTATAATCGCCACAGCAGTTTCACATTCTACTGCTTTTTGTCAAATTTCGTCTCAGGAAGTGCATAATTGTTGCTTATATATGCGTCTCTTCCGTAATTGTTCGTCTCCGGTCCCCTTCTAAGGCTCTGTACAAGATTCATCTCAAACTTCAGCATGTCCATCGACTCGTCAAGAAGCGCCTTGTTGCGTTCATTGACATCAATCATTCTCTTCATAGTCAAAGAAAGCTTGTCGTGAATTGAAACAAGCGCATCCCTCTCCTTTTGCTGTGAGCCAAGAAGCTCAATCAGTCGTGTGAGAGTCAAGGTCTTAACATCCTTGTTAAGAACATCGGCAATATCGTTAGATACCTCCGTTCTCTTTTTTTCCAGCGCCATGATTCTTTCCACCACAAGCTGTTCCTTCTCTACCATCCTTGAAAGCTCTTCGACATCGTTTCTCACAATAATATTTGTCTTTTCAATTCCGAGCTCTAAAAGACCCTCATATTCCGTATTTTCTTTTTCCAAAGTGTCTATCAACACATCAATCAGACTGGCCACTTATCCGGTCACCCCTTCTAAAACACATTCGTATTATATTTTTCTATAAGTTTAGCTGCAAGCTTATTCGCAGATACATTGTACTTCCCCGACTGGTACTGCTGCTTAACCGCCTCAACTCTGTCCTCCCTGACATCGTCCGCCTGTGCGACCGCCGCTTTTGCCACCTGATAATCCTTACCAAGCTGTGAAATCTCGAGCTTATCTTCTGTTGCGGAGGTCTTAGCAGTCTTTCTAACCTGTGTCTTTCCCGCTGCCGCATATACCATGCTAACCTGATTATAGGCATCTACACGCATATTAACCTCTCCTTCCTAAAATAAAAATGCTTTCTTAATTAATGTTCCATGAATTTTTGTTCTATAATATGTATCGGAATACAATAAAAAAAACTTAGAGGAAAATGAAAAATTTCACAATGAAATCTTTCATTTTCCTCCAGTCCCTTAAAGAAATCTCATCTTATTTTCCTTGGAATCCTTCTTCACTGCCGGCTCAACCTTCTTAGGTTTCTGGTACAGCTCAGAAAAATTCGATGCCATGCTCGACTTACAGTTCTCACAGAAGCGCCCTGAACGTATCATCTTTCCGCACTTCTCACAGGCAATTCCTACAGGTGAATCATCTGAAAATGCAAGTCTCTCCTCGCGCACCCACTTCTCAATCTGCTTAACGCTGACATCGGCTTCATCCGCAACCTCCTGGATAGTAGCTCCGGTATTCTCCCTTATGTACTTCTTGGCAACCTCAAACTTATCCTCAAGCTCTGCCTGACATGCCGGGCATAAATAGCTTCCTCCCTGAATATAGCTGAATAATCTTCCACATCCTCTGCAGTTTCTAACTTCCATGCAAATACACCTCCGTCTTATATTATCTCGCTTACAATATTTAAAATCCCCTTCCGATGCACACGGCGGCAAAATACACGTCCACCTTATGCGCACTGTTCATTGCCTGTGCGCACGCATCAAGAGTTGCCCCAGTGGTATATATATCATCTACCAATAATATTCTCTTATATTTTACTATATTTGAACCTATATGAAAAGCATTTTTTATATTTTTTGCTCTTTCTTTGTCATTCAATTCCTTTTGCGGAAGTGTATTTTTCTCCCTTGTTATAAGATGTTCATCCACCGAAATTCCAAGAAGTTCTCCAAGCCTGTATGCCACAAGAGCCGCCTGATTGTAGCCTCTTTTTTTGTATCGCTTTTTGTGAAGCGGCACGGGCACTATGACATCGGGTTTCCAGCTTGCGATTATATGTCCCCTAAGCTTAAAAAGCATGTCCGCATAAAAATAGGCATAATCTCGCTGATTGTCATACTTAAATCTGTACATGGACTGCTTAATTTTCCTTGTGTACGCAAAAGGCGCAACGCCGCGGATAAAACTGTGCTTATTCTTTGCACAGTCCCCACAAGTCTCTCGCATGTCATCGTCAAGCTGTTTTCCACAAACCATGCAAAATGGCGAGACTATATACTTTAGCTTGCATAGACATTCTATACACGCCTCACCGCGCTCCTCCACAAGTGCCTCACATATGGGGCATCTTCTCGGATAAAGCAAATCAACTGCATTCCCTAATCCTCTGTGCAAGAGTTGAATAGCGTTTCTGTTCGTTAGTATTGTTGACCATTCCATAAAATACCTCTTCCGTTCCAACGATACAAACACACTTTCTAGCCCTCGTCACGGCAGTGTAGAGTATATTGCGGTTCATAAGCATTCTAGGTCCGGAGAGGAGCGGAAGCACCACCGCCGGGTACTCACTTCCCTGTGATTTGTGAACCGTGACCGCATAAGCAAGCTCAAGCTCGTCGAGCTGCTTAAAAGGATACTCGACATACCTGTCGTCATCAAATTTTACTGTAATCTTCTCCGTGTAAAAATTGATATTGTCTATGATACCCATATCACCGTTAAACACCCCCATGCCACGGTCAACAGGTATGCCATTCCTGCCCCTTGTCTCCCACTCTAACTGGTAATTGTTCTTTATCTGCATTACCTTGTCGCCCTCGCGGAACAGGCTGCTGCCGGCTTCCTTCTCCTGCTTGCCCGCCGCCTTTGGATTAAGGTACTCCTGCAAAACTGTGTTAAGCCTCTCAACTCCAAGCACTCCCTTCCTCGTCGGTGTGAGCACCTGAATGTCAAACGGCTTTGCATTGACATATTTAGGGAGCTTTTGTGAGATAAGGGTTATCATTGCCCCTAGGACATTGTTCGCCTCGTCCCTTCTCAAAAAGATAAAGTCCTTGCTCGACGGGCCTACAGGGAACTTCTCTCCGTCATTTATCTTGTGGGCGTTGACAATTATATCGCTCTCTTTTGCCTGCCTGAAAATCTTGTTGAGCTTCACAACCGGAAACCGCTCCGATGCAATGATATCCCTTAACACATTTCCCGGTCCCACCGACGGAAGCTGGTTCACATCGCCCACAAGGATAAGCCTTGTTCCCGACGTGACTGCCTTTAGCAGACTGTTCATAAGAAATATATCAACCATCGACATCTCATCGATTATTATTACATCCGCATCTATCGGATTGTCCTCATTTCTCATAAATGCCGCCGTCTTTCCGTCATCTGGCGCACCCGAAAGCTCCAACATTCTGTGGATTGTCTGCGCCTCACAGCCCGTCGCCTCCGTCATTCGCTTTGCCGCGCGCCCGGTAGGTGCTCCGAGGCGTATCACCATGTCCTGACCTTCAAAATATCTTATGATTGCATTTATCGTGGTGGTCTTTCCTGTTCCCGGTCCTCCGGTCACGACTAAAAGCCCCGATGACACCGCCTGCAAAACCGCGTCGCGCTGCATGTCGTCAAGCTCTATATTCTCACTCTTTTCAATGGCGTGTATTCTCTCAAGCACTCTCTTTTTGTCAATCTCAACCCGTACATCGAGTGCCTTCAGCGCATACGCAACCGCCATTTCCATATAATAATAGGATGCACCATACACTATACGCTGTGGTGTATCCTTTTCTATACCTTCACTATCAACATTTAATTCCTTGACAACTATCTTCTTGTCAATTGACAGCTCCACAAGCTGTCTGTCCATATCTTTTACCTGCGTGTCAAGCAAAATGTCAAGCTGCTGCTTTAAAAGCTCATACGGCAGATAAATATGCCCGTTTCCGGCTGCCTGCACAAGCGTATACATAATCCCGCTTCTTATCCTGAAATCCGAGTCGGCGGCTATTCCGGCTTTTCTTGCAATCTCATCGGCTATCTTAAAGCCAACTCCCGTGATGTCATCGGCAAGCTTGTATGGGTTCTCCCTCATTATCGTGTAGACCGACGCGCCATACTGGTTATAAATCTTGACCGCCAAAGCCATGGATATCCCATAATCCTGCAGGAACATCATAGCATTTCTCATATCCCTCTTTGCCGTAACGCTGTCGGATATCTCGGCAGCCATCCTCGCGCTGATACCCTTTATCTCGGCAAGGCGCTCCGGCTCCTGCTCTATAATCCTTAACGTGTCCGCCTTAAATCTGCGCACTATCCTTGCGGCAAGCGCGGCTCCTATGCCCTTTATCGCGCCGGACGCGAGATATCTCTCAACAGATTTCTCATCCTCCGGCGGGATGTCCTCACAGGTGTCTATCCTAAGCTGCTGCCCATAGACTTGGTGCTCCGCATAGTCACCTGTGACCTCGACAAATTCGCCCTCCGTTATATAAGGAACTATACCGACACATGTCAAATCGTCATCCTGGTCGATATTCAGCTCAAATACCGTATAACCACTATCTTCCTTGCGATATACTATTTTGTTGACGTAACCTTTAAAACGCTCCATACATCTTCTCTTTACTCATATAATGCAACTCCAAAATAAGTAGGCCCATAAGTCACATCTTATTGTTCTGCGCAATCTTGGCAGTGTACTTCCCTATTCATTAAAACTAATCATTGCTGTAGTTTCTCTTCATCTGCTCATAGAGCATCTGCGCAATGCCAAGTCCCTCTCCGCCGTTGGACTCACTCGCAAGGCTTGCGTATTCCTGAGTGAGAGTGTCCTTAAACATTGAGACATAGGATGTGGAAGAGCTGTCCTCATCGCTCTCCGGAACCATCTTCTGCATTGCCTTAAATACCTGCTCCGTAAAGTATGCCTCGAACTCTTTGCATACCTCCATCATCTCATCATCCGTGGCCGATGAATAATCGGAACCTAACTTGTCCTTGAGCTTGTCAGCCGAAACATTGTTCTTAGTATATGTATCATAATATGAGCTTACGCCCGATAACAAATCACTCATAACTGCCTCCATTAACGCTTGAGCTGGTTAGCCTGACTTAACATGTCGTCCGCCGCCTGAACAGCCTTTGAGTTCATCTCATAAGCCCTCTGCGCGGAGATAAGGTTAACCATCTCATCTACAACCTGAACATTAGAACCCTCAATATATCCGTTTACCACCTTGCTCGACTTGAGATTGGTGTCCGTGCTCTCCTCAACTGCCGTTCCAGACGCTGCCGTCTCCTTATAATATGTGCCGGAAGCATTCTCAAGACCCGACCTGTTGGTAAACTGGTATACACCTATCTTTATCCCAAGGTCCTCAGTAGCTCCTGTTGTCTTGTTGTTATAGCGGATTGCTCCTGTATCGTCAAAGACAAGATTGCTTGCGCTGTAATCCGACGAGAATGTAATAGGAGTTCCATTGCTGTCAAGCACAGGATAGCCATCGCTTGTGCACAGCATCATCGTGCCATCGGACGCAAGTGCCATATTAAAATCACCATTTCTTGTATAGTATGTCTCATTGTTCGCACCTCTCACAGCAAAGAAACCTTCACCGTCAAGAGCAAATGCAAAATCGTTGTCCGACGCAAGGAAATTTCCCTCCCTAAAGCATGTCGATATTGCGCTTGTCCTGACACCAAGGCCAACCTGTGCACCGACAGGCTTCTCGTCGCCGTTAGCAGATGTCGTCTTTGCCTGTATAGTCTGATAAAGAAGACTCTTAAACTCCGCTGAGGATGTCTTATAACCTGTTGTGTTTACGTTTGCAAGATTATTTGCAATATTATCTACATTTGTCTGCTGTGCAATCATTCCCGATGCAGCGGTCCATAAAGCTCGTACCATATTCAGCTTCCTCCAAATTTTAAAAACTAAATGCCAAATTAAATTGGAACATTTTTACTTCATATATTATATCGGCTTAAAGCTTTCCAAGATTTACAGATTTCTCAAGTGATGTGTCAATCGTCTGGATAACCTTCTGATTACTCTCATATGCCCTGGAAATGGTTATCATCTCAACCATCTCAGATATTACATTGATGTTTGACATCTCAAGGTAGCCCTGTCTAACCTTAAAATCTGCATTCTTCTCCGTCGCACCGTCAAGCGCGTTATAGAGGTTCTCACCGAATTTTTCAAGGTAGTTGTAATCCTCAAAATCAGTAATCTTTATTGTATCCACAAGCTCTCCGTCGGCGTATATATTGCCGAGCTCATCTATGACAACCTCAGCATCATCTGGAATCTGAATATGTCCGCCGCCCTCTCCGAGAAGGTAATCGCCGTCCTCAGTGACAAGCATTCCTTCCTTATTAATCGAGAAAGAGCCATCGCGGGTGTATTTTGTCGATGTATTTCCGGTCTTGGAGGTAAACTCTATGTTAAAAAAGCCTGTGCCCTCAAGTCCAAGGTCGAGTGTATTGCCTGTAACCTTAAATGAACCCTGTGTATAGTCAGTATATGTCTCACCAATCTTAACTCCCAAAGACTCCTTGCCAATCGTCCTGTCAATGTAAGCCTCCGAACCGTCCTTAATTTTCTGTGTGTACATACTGTCGAATGCGCGTGATGTGGAGCCTTCCTTCTTGTACCCCACCGTCGAAGCATTTGCAAGGTTATTAGTAATAACATCCAGCCTTGCCTGCTGGTTCATCATTCCGGTATATGCTGTATATAGACCTCTTACCATAGTTCCTCCTAATATAGTAATCCAAATGTCATTGTGTTATATGAATATCAATGTAAAATGCAGTCTCACCAATTAATCGCGGGAGCCGCCCAAAAATTCTATGAACTTACCTGTTCCG
Source organism: Eubacteriales bacterium (assembly GCA_050874385.1). Taxonomy (GTDB): domain Bacteria; phylum Bacillota; class Clostridia; order Lachnospirales; family Lachnospiraceae; genus CAG-882. Next base: position 9,745 of record JBNMKO010000031.1, on the reverse strand, counting down.
ATGGCAACCGCCGTCATAGGGTCCTCAGCCGTCATTGTGTTAATTCCGGTCTTTGACTCGATAAGCTCCTCAAGTCCCTGTAAAAGGCTTCCGCCTCCTGTGAGAACTATTCCTCTGTCAGCGATATCTGCCGCAAGCTCAGGCGGTGTCTTCTCGAGAACGCTGTGAACTGCCTCTACAATCTGTGATGTGGCATCCTTTAGCGCTTCTTCCGTCTCCTCGGATGTGACTGTGACAGTCTTTGGAAGACCTGTGAGAAGATTTCTTCCCCTTACGTCGAGTGTGGCGACCTCCGGTCTCTGGTAAGCGCTTCCTATCTTAATCTTGATATCCTCGGCTGTTCTCTCACCTATTAAAAGATTGTGCTTTTTACGCATATAGCGCACAATAGCATCATCAAAATCGTCCCCGGCAATCTTTATAGAAGTACTCACAACCGTACCGCCAAGTGAGATAACCGCTATATCCGTTGTACCGCCGCCGATATCGACAATCATGTTACCGCATGGTCTTGAGATATCAATTCCGGCTCCGATAGCTGCCGCGATAGGCTCCTCGATGATGGCAACCTCCCTCGCACCTGCTGAATAGGTAGCATCCTCAACAGCCTTCTTCTCAACCTCTGTGACACCGCTAGGAACACAGACGCTTATTCTAGGCTTCTTTAACATCTTCTTGCCAAGAGCCTTCTGTATAAAATACTTGAGCATCTTCTCGGTCACTGTATAGTCCGAGATAACACCCTGTCTTAGTGGTCTGACGGCAATAATATTGCCCGGTGTTCTTCCGAGCATCAATCTTGCCTCCTCACCTATCGCCTTAATCTTGTTGGTGTCCCTGTCAAATGCTACAACTGACGGCTCCTTTAACACAACACCTTTACCTCTTATATATACAAGGATACTTGCAGTCCCCAAATCAATTCCTATATCTGTGCTTATCATAAAGTCCTCCCTTTCATTAAATAAATATATAATATTCAAACCTAAGTTAATAATCAGTTTTAAAAGTCCATATATCAACATTATAAACAAAAACTTCCCAATTTAAAAGAGGTATTTGAAAAAAAGCAAAAAAATTAATGATTTTTACACCGTATAATGCTATTATGTATGGGAAATTAATTAAATGAGGATTGCTACTATGTCAAAAAATACCACAACAAAAAAAGGTCTGCGTATAATAATTGTCGGCTGCGGCAAGGTCGGTATAACCCTTACCGAACAGCTCGCAAAGGAAGGTCACGATATAACCTTGATAGATAAAAATGCACAAAGATTACAGGCCACAGCCAGCATGTACGACGTTATGGGTGTGGTCGGCAACGGCGCAAGCTACAGCGTGCAGGAGGAAGCAGGTATCGCCTCCGCCAACCTTATTATCGCCGTGACCGACTCGGACGAGCTTAACTTACTGTGCTGCACCATCGCAAAGCGTGTCGGCAACTGTGCCGCCATCGCAAGAGTGCGCACACCCGATTACAGTCAGGAGGCAGGGTATCTGCGCGAAAGACTCGGGCTTGCCATGATTATAAATCCCGAGCTTGAGACGGCAAAGGAGGCGGCAAGGATTTTATACATGCCTACCGCACTTGAAGTCAACTCCTTCGCACACGGACAGGCAGAACTTGTCAAATTCAAAATTCCAAAGTGCAACCGCCTCGACGGAATGACCATCGCGGCTCTGGGCAAAGAGATGAACGTGCCTTACGTCATCTGCGTTATCGAGCGTGGCGGCTACGTCCACATACCTACAGGACGTTTTGTAATGCACGCCGACGATACTATATCATTCGTCGCGTCCAGAAAATCCACCAAGATTTTCCTCGAGCACATCGGATTTAAGACAAATCAGGTTAAGGACACCATGATTATCGGAGGCGGCAGTGCCGCATACTATCTCGCCGACCAGCTCATACGCTCGGGCATTTCCGTAAAGATAATAGAAAACAGCCGCGAGCGCTGCGAGGAACTTAGTATCCTGCTTCCAAAAGCTGTCATTATAAACGGCGACGGAACCGACGAGGAGCTTTTAAAGGAGGAGGGCATCACTGAGGCTGAATCCTTTGTTCCGCTTACAGGCATCGACGAGGAGAACATAATGCTCACACTCCACGCAAAGCAGGTGTCAAACGCAAAGGTAATCACAAAGATTAACAGAATTACTTTTAAAAATGTAATAAACAGTCTCGACCTTGGAAGTGTAATCTACCCTAAGTACATCACATCCGAGGCGATAATCGCGTATGTGCGCGCAAAAAATGACTCGATGGAGTCAGCCGACTCAAACGGCGGAAACAATGCCGCTTCCGACAGCACAATCGAGACGCTGTACCACATGTTCGACCACCGCGTCGAGGCGATTGAGTTTCGCGTCACAAAGAGCTCTGCCGTGACCGGAAAACCGCTCGCCGAGCTAAAGTTAAAGGATGAAATTCTCCTATCCTTCATCAACCGCAACGGAACCATAATAATCCCGAGTGGTCAGGACTGTATTCTTGAGGGCGACACGGTAATGATTGTCACAACCCATACCGGATTTACCGATATACAGGATATTTTGCGCTAGAGCGGAGGCATAACTATGAACAAATCAATTATCAGATATATTTTAGGGCATGTGCTTTTGCTCACATCCTGCCTTATGCTTCTGCCCGCACTTGTCGGACTTATATATCTTGAGTATGAGGCGATTGCCTACCTGATTGTAGCCGCAATCTGCCTTGCATTTGGCTTTTTGATGACCAGAAACAAGCCCGAAAATACCACACTATACTTAAAAGAGGGCTGCATAAGCACATCGCTCGCATGGATTTTACTCAGTATTGTCGGGTGTCTGCCTTTTTACATTACAAGGGAAATTCCATCCATAACGGACGCGCTTTTTGAGACAATCTCGGGATTTACTACAACCGGAGCTAGTATTCTCTCCGATGTTGAGGCGCTCTCCCACTGTTCACTGCTGTGGAGAAGCTTCACGCACTGGATTGGCGGCATGGGTGTGCTCGTCTTTTTGCTCGCCATTGTGCCTCTAAGCGGCGGCTCAAACATCAACCTTATGCGCGCCGAGAGCCCCGGCCCGTCCGTCGGCAAGCTCGTCCCTAAGATGAAATACACGGCGAGAATACTCTATATCATATACTTCAGCCTCACTCTCATCCAGTTCATACTGCTTCTCATAGGAAGAATGCCTGTGTTCGACGCGGTATGTACGGCATTTGGAACCGCCGGAACAGGTGGCTTCGGCATAAAAAATGACAGCATAGGCGGCTACTCACCATATATTCAGTGGGTTATAACCATTTTTATGCTGCTGTTCGGAGTAAATTTTAACGCATACTATTTTATTATATTCGGAAATGCAAAAAAAGCGCTCAAGATGGAGGAAGTCCGCTGGTACTTTATCGTGGTAATCGTCTCTGCGGCGATAATCACACTTGAGCTTTGCAAGACCGCAATACCATTTGGCACGGCACTGCGCGATTCATCATTTCAGGTCGCCTCTATAATAACCACCACGGGATTTTCCACAGCGGATTTTAACCTGTGGTCGGGAACGAGCAAGACCATTCTCGTCATGCTCATGTTCGTAGGGGCCTGCGCCGGAAGTACGGGCGGCGGCATGAAAGTGTCCCGCTTCGTGATACTTTTTAAGACTGTATGCAAGGAGCTTGACTCCTACATTCACCCAAAGCGCATCCGCAAGCTTGCGCTCGACGGAAAGCCTATCGACCACGATGTCGTGCGCTCAATCAATGTGTACTTTATAACATTTACTGTGATATTTGTCACATCGCTTTTCCTCGTCTCCCTTGAGGGGAAAGACCTCGTGACCAACTTCACGGCTGTCGCTGCGACAATCAACAACATCGGGCCCGGTCTTGAACTTGCCGGCCCAACACAGAACTTCGGACATTTTAGTATTCTCTCAAAATATGTGCTGATGTTCGACATGCTCGCCGGACGACTTGAACTTTTTCCACTCCTCATCCTTTTCCACCCGGCTGTATGGAAAGACCTGCGCTCAAGCCATAAGAGGTGGAGGATACGACGCAAGGAGAATGAAGGGTAAATTTTTAAGGACTGACTCCTGAAAATCAAATTAGATAATTTTTCATACTATCTAATTTTTTCAAGGTGACAGTCCTTTTTCAATTTTTATGTATGTGCATTATGTAAATGCAGATATTTTTCCTTTGTGGCAAGTCCACCGCGGATATGTCGCTCGCTCTTGTTAAGCTCTAATATCTCGCGCGCCTGCCTCGCAAGTTCTGAATTAATTGATGGAAGCCGCTCGGCGACATCCTTATGTACGGTACTCTTGCTAATCCCGTACTGCTTGGCAGCCTGACGCACCGTACAATTATTTTCAATAATGTACGAGGCAATCTCCATAGCCCTCTCCTCGATATAACCCTTCAAAAAATACTCCTCAGAAATCTTTTTTACAATGTATGAAGGATTTAGGATGGGTAGAACCATTAAAACATTATTCAGCACCACAGCGCTCCGGTCTTTGGCAGGTTCTTTCCGTTAGTCTCAATAACCTCCTTGTACCAGTAGGCGGAGTCCTTTGGTATGCGCTCCTGTGTCGCAAAATCTACATATACAAGTCCAAATCGCTCCGTGTAGCCCTCAGCCCACTCAAAATTATCGAGGAATGTCCACTCAAAATATCCTCTGACATCCGCACCCTCGTCGATGGCTTTTTCCATTCCCTTGATATAGCTTTCAAGGAATGTTATGCGGTTAGGGTCGTGAACCTTGTGGTCGCTGCTTACCATGTCATGGCATGACATTCCGTTCTCGGTTATGTAGAGCGGAAGTTTATATCTCTCATAGAGGAACTTTATGCCATAGTAAAACGCCCTCGGTGTGACAGGCCAATCCATCGCAGTGCGCGGAAATCCCGGTGCCCTGTCAACAAACTCCGGTTCACCGTCTTTTCCCGCGCGGACATAGTAGCCGTTGTATATATTCTGCCCCATAAAATCGAGCGGCTGGTGGATAAGTTCCATATCCTCATCCGTGATATTCGGAAGATATTTCTCGAACTTTTTAAGCCCCTCCTCAGGATAATGCCCCAAAAATACAGGGTCGGAAAACCACGCGACATTCCATGCCCAGTTGTCCACCGGGTTGTAAAACCCAAAGTACACCTTCTTGGCCGCTTCAATGTCCTCCGGTGTATCGGTGTAAGGATATGCCACGCCGCCTGTCGGAGAATAACCAACCTTGATTGGTCTGCCCGCATATTTTCTTAAATTTATCACAGCCTGACCATGAGCTTTTAAAAGGTTGTGAGCAATCTGGAATGTGTCCGTGATTGAAAGTTTTACACCCGGCGCATGAACCCCGGTGAGGTGTCCAAGCCCCACAACGCACTGCGGCTCATTTATGGTGATAAAGTATTCGCATAAATCGCCAAAGTTCTCGGCAATCACCTTTGCATACTCACCAAACCAATCCACAATGTTGGGATTTAGCCAGCCACCTTTCAAGTGTATCGCCTGCGGAAGCTCCCAGTGAAACATCGTTATATACGGTGTAATTCCGTTCTCCTTCATCGCGGTAATCATGTCGCGGTACATGTCGACTGCCTTTTTATTTACATTTCCCGTCCCCTCCGGAAGTATTCTCGCCCAGTTTATCGAAAAGCGATATGACTTTATGCCAAACTGCTTCATAAGGGCATAGTCCTCCCTATAGCGGTGCATGTGGTCACAAGCCGTGTAGGCATTCTGATTTTCGTAAATGTGCCCCTCCTCGGTAAACACATCCCACACACATTCTCCTCTTCCGTCCTCGGGGTCAGTTCCCTCCACCTGATAGGCGCTGCTAGCAACCCCCCACACAAAATCGTCTCTAAACATACTCTTCTCCATTTCCTAATTTATTCTTTTAAAATTTATTTTAGTTTGCTTTTTAACCACGCCCGCTCCCAATCACGGAGACAAGATAGAACTCCGACGCATCCTCTTCGCTCGTCTCCACAATCCTAATCTGCACTGTATGCTCCTTATTCTCACCGTGCTCCAACAGGGTGTACAGCTCAAGCTTATCCCCCCATGTCTCGTCAAAATTGGCATCGAGTGTAACCGCATTTTCCTCGTCCCCATCAATAACCGCAACGGCAATCGGCGCGGGCTTTTTGATTGTCTTTCTAAACTGCACCGCAATACTGCTTCCATTTACCTTAAAAGTAATGCTTGCCCCTTTTTTTGACGCGGTAAAGCCTTTTTTAAAACAATCAGTTATATCCCTCTGCTCGGACATATCCGCCTCAAAGCCGTCAAGCTCAGGAGCTGAGTTATAATTCTGATATCTCACGGAGTCCTCGTATGCGTTTGCCGTGAGCGGTGCCGGAAGTACCGCTTCAACGCGTTTATCAGGCGTTTGCCCCTGTCTCGTGGCTTTTGCGGTCTCATACTCCGCTTTCACGGTATTTTTTATCTGCTCAAGTCTTTTGGTAATCACCATACTCACAAGCTCATGCCCGCAATCATTAGGGTGAAGGTCGTCAGGCGTAATTCTTCTGTTGCCAAATTTGCATTTTAAAAGTGCCTTGTACAATGTGCTCTGCATACTCACAGACGGAATATTGTAATGCCTTGCAATCCTTGAGTGTACAAGCTCCGCGCTCGCACCGTTGTTGTAGCAGACATTATGGACAAGCATGAGTGCCGGATGTGATTTTGACAAAAGAATTTTTCTCACAAGTCCCTCGTATGTCTCCATAAAATGCTCCGTGCCCTCATCATTTACGGAAAACTCCGCAATAACAAAATCCGGCTGTGCGTCAAGCAAATCGTCCTGTGCCCTTGCCACGCCAAACTGCGACGTAGTACCTCCGATACCAGCATTTACATACTTAAATTCAGCCTGTGGAAATGTCTTAACCCACCACTCGTACACAAGATACGCATAACATTTGTGCGGTGTGGACGAAAGACTTCCCTGCGTTATCGAACCGCCTATAAAGCCGATTGTGAGCTTCTCACCCGCCTCGGCTCTCTTCATAACATTTTTTATATTCCATATATAACCCGGATTGGCAACCCCCTGCCCGAAATCTATATATTTTGCCAGCTCATTCATAAACCTCACTCCTTGTAATATGTTTTATTAGGTAATTGTTAAACTCTGATTTTTAACTGAACAGTTGTGTAAATTTATACAACGTCCGTCACCAACTCACTGAATTTTACAATTACCTAATCTCCCGTATGTACCCCGCAAGCTCCTCCGACATCTCCTGTGCCTCAGGTATTCTTATATGCCCCGGCGTTCCTGCACCATTTCTCTTGTAGAGGAAATGATGCACCCTGTCGGAAGCAATCCGCGTGCACACATCATCTATCGCCCTGTCCCAAGCCGCATCGTGCATGAGAATTGTCGTGGCGAGAATTATCTGCGCCGACGGGTAGAGTTCCATAAGCCGTCTCACAAACGCCTCATAATGACTGCGCCAAATATCAGCCTTCGCGCCATTGTAATCCTGTGCCATGTAATTGTCCGGGTGAGCGTCGTTTTGTCCTATCGCAACCACAACGACATCGGGCGTATATCTGCCAAAATCCCACTTTTTTACTTCTCCAAGGTCAGGGAAATACTCTATCTTGTCGTAGCATGACTCCACACCAAGATATGCCGGCGCGCCAAAATACCCCGTCCCGTCAAGAAGCGCAATTCCTCCCTGCGAAATGTTGTGAAGCTTTGCGTTTAATTTTCTCGCCGTCATCCACGCGTAGGAATACCAGCTATTTGAAAATTCTCCGTTGTGAGACGGGTCCTGTTTTCCAACATACTCTACTGCCTCCGAAACCTCGCCGCATGACACACTGTCTCCGTAGACCTCAAGCTTTAACTTTTTGGCATTTTCTGCCTCATTTATCGCTATCTGTGCCCCGTCCTCAAGCTCAAAGCCATAAAGAACCACATAATTTGCTGAGTCCTGTCTCTTGAAAAATGTCAGTTCATGCCATTTTTGAGATTTATTTAAACTGTCATCAGGAGTGGTGCTATTCGCTGAATTTTTCTCATACGCTGCATTTTCATTTTCGCTTAAAAATTCTTGTTCAATTTTATTTTTGAATAAAAATTCTTCTTCCGTAAAAATTGTATACTCATGCTGCCCATCGTCCTCCTCAAGCAGCACTGCCGTCTGCACACCGTCCACAATGCAGCCCATTCTGTTGCTCCAGCATGAACGCTTGTTGATGAGACGCACCTTCACAAAACTTCCCGTAAACCGAAATGTCACATAGCTTGATGCGTACACCATGACGGGCGCTTCCGGGTCGTCAAAATCTATTCGCCCACAGTAGGTTAAACGCGGGTCGGACGGACTTATAAACATAATGAATGCCCTCCAAGTTTAAAACTTATATTATTCGCCCATATTTTTGTCAGGCATATCCTATGCTCTTCCCAGCAGCTCCATATTTTTCTCAATCAGCGCGCATCTCTGCTTTACGCAGTCAGGTGAACGCAGAGGGTCCTGCGGTGTGTTGAACACATAGTCCACGAGCTTATCTATCGTTGTCGTTGCGACATGAAGCCTTGTGTCCGAGGAGGCATAGTAGATGAACACCTCATTCTTTTCATTTACGATGGCACCGTTGGTGAACACCACATTGCTGACATCGCCGACCCTCTCGTCACCTCTTGGTCCGATTAAAAGTCCCGCCGGCTCGGCAATCACCTTTGCAGGGTCTTTTAAATCTGTGGCAAATGCGTAGATTACATAGCGAAGTCCTGCTGCGGTGTTTCTAACGCCGTGTGCAATATGTATCCAGCCGCGGTCAGTCTTAATCGGGGTCGCTCCGGCTCCATTTTTTACCTCGGTGATTGTGTGATACTTTCTTATGCTTGTCATCTTTTCCTCGTCGATGACGGCGTGTGTTATGTCATCGCACAGCCCGAAGCCGATGCCTCCGCCGCTTCCTGTCTCGATGAAATCGTCCATAGGTCTTGTGTAAAATGCGTATTTGCCGTCGACAAACTCAGGGTGAAGCACAACATTTCTCTGCTGTGGTGAGTGAAGCGTTGTGAGATTGTCAAGTCTCTCCCAAGTCTTTAAATCCTTTGTCCTCACAATTCCAGCCGCCGCAACAGCCGCCGACAGGTCATTTGAAGTCTTGTCCTTGCTCTCCGAGCAGAACACGCCGTAAATATAGCCGTCCTCATGCTTTGTAAGGCGCATGTCATACACATTTGTCTCCTCCGGGCATGTGTCCGGGAGCACAACCGGGTAATCCCAAAATCTGAAGCCGTCCACACCGTTGTCGCTCTCAGCCACGCCAAAAAATGACTTTCTGTCATTTCCCTCAACGCGGGCGATGAGATAATACTTGCCGTTTAACATAATTGCACCCGAGTTCATAACCGCGTTGATGCCAAGACGCTCCATAAAATAAGGATTTGTCTCCTTGTTCAAATCGTATCTCCACTCAATCGGTGTGTGCTCCCTTGTCAGCACCGGGTACTCATACCTGTCATAAATTCCATTGTAAAAATCACTCTTGTTGTTCTTTCTCGCAAGCAACACCTCCTGCTTTGCCTTCTCAACATAATATCGTTCATGTATCATATCAGACATTCTCCTTTTTATATATTATTCGCCAGAAAACCCATGGTCTTTAGACCGTGGGATGAATGGCGTTAAATTGCCACAGCCTGAAGCATTTGTGATGTTCTAGCTGTAATTCGTTTACAGTTACTTAATTTTGGTGTTTTGTAACCTT
>JBNMKO010000030.1:0-31788 GCA_050874385.1 Eubacteriales bacterium | reverse complement strand
TCATTGAGTGCCTGAATACAGTCGGGATGTGTGTCAAGGTACAGCCCGAGCTCAATCATCATAAATTCGCACTCATGAATTTTCTGGAAGAGAGCTTTTTTGTCGTTGCACGTTTCTGTCATCTGCATCTGCCTCCCCTCATAAATGGTTTCAAAAGAGAAGGAAAGGCTGTTCCGACCATGAACGCCTTGGACTCCTCAAATAATTCCTCAAATGCCTGAAAAGGCACATATGCCATCGCTACAGGGCAGTATGGTGACGGCATGACACATGACTGCATAACACATCGGCAGGAGCTATGCGAGGCTGCATCATGCACATTTTTTCGGCGGTGCTTGGCATCTCGTTTTGAGGTGTGTCTGCCGCCGCGTCGCGGCAGGGCTGTGGAGCGGCTGTATTTCGTCCGCATCCGTTTGCCTGCCTGTTATGTGCCTGATTTGGACAGGTCATCATAGGCTGGCGTTGACCGGCGCGGTAATTGCCATTATAATAAGCCATATAGGTCTCCTCTTGTATTTTTTTATAAAATATAATATGAAGAAATATATTTTTTGTGAAAACGCACCGATGGGTAAGCATAGTGGAAAATAATGATTGATAATGATGGGGGCTCCATTATTGGATGGTGAAATGGTGATAGATTATGAATAAGAGAACAGGTATATCTGTACATGGAATGGTTGATTTAAGCCATGTGACAAGCAGCGAGCCACATGACATGGCAGTGTGGCATTATCATTCCGGTTACGAAATATATTTTCAGTTGGGTGGCAGCAGATATATGTTTTATGACAATCAGAGATATCTTTTAAAAAGAGGTGCGGTTGCCATATTCAAGCCATACGAACTTCACTATGGTGAGAGTGCCGATTTGGGATGCTATGAGAGATATGTTGTGAACTTTTCGGAAGAATATATTGGGAAGGTGTTAGGTAAAACAGATGATGCAAAGGATATATTATCGCGGATAGGGTCGGGAATTTTCTGTCTGTCTGAGTCACAGACAGTTTTTCTTTCGGTGCTTTTTGGTGAGCTTATAAAGGAACGCGAGAAAAAAATAGCATGTGATGACATGATATTTGGATGTGAACTGATTGCCATGCTGTCTTTTTTGGCTGGATGTGAGATGGAGGATGATGAGAATGGGAAAAAGTTTGAAAGTAAAATTTTTAAACTGCCTATTGTTGACAATCCCATAAGTAATTCTTGCAATGTGCAGAAAGATAAAAATTATGGCAACGCATCAAAAATTCCGGGTGAACTTATAGCGGCGATTGAGTACATAAATGCAAATTATTGTGCAAAAATTTCACTTGATGAAGTAGCGTCGGTTATCAATATTGACAAGTTTTATTTTAGCCATCTGTTTAAGAGGTACACGGGCGTGACAGTGATGCAGTATGTGAGCAGTGTACGAATTTCAAATGCCAATAGATTACTAAATACAACGGACATGAGTGTGGAACAGATTGCTTATGCGTCAGGATTTGGCAGCTACACAAATATGGAACGGGCATTTAAGAAAAAATATGGTATGACACCAATTCAGTTAAAAAAAGCAGATAAAGAGCAATATAAGCAGAAAAAATAAAAAAATAAAACAATATAAGCAGAAAATAAATATATACTTGTGATACGATTAATGCAGTGATATGGGGGATTAGTGTAAAAATACATCTAAGACAGTAAAAGACACTGCCTAAGATGTATTAAGATTTCACAATAGTTCAGCATTGCTGAACTATTGGAAAATACTCAAAAAGAGCTTTTTTCAAGCCAATTTTATATCATTGTAAAGCAGTTATATAAAAATTAGTGTTATAAATGTTTATGTCGCCGATTGGTGGCGGAATGGAGTATCACATGCAAAAAATAGTATCATCTGATTTTTCATCAATTCAACAAGCGATAGATAAATGTGCCGCGGATGGAGGTGGCACAGTGTACATTCCCAAGGGAGAGTGGCACAGCGGCAGCATACACCTTAAAAGCCATGTACACATACAGCTCGACAAGGAGGCTGTCATAAGTTTCAGCGATGTGCCGGAGGAATATCTTCCTGTGGTATTTACCCGGTGGGAGGGTGTGGAGTGTTACAATTATTCGTCGTTAATATATGCGAGGGATTGCGAGGACATTGGCATAACCGGAGAAGGCAGGCTTTTGGGAAATGGTCAGGCATGGTGGGCATGGAAAAAGTTGCAGCAGGAGGCGGCAAACGAGCTCTGTTATGCACAGTCAAATGGAAATTCCGTTGAAAAGCGTGTATACGGTACAAGAGAGGCTGCGCTGAGACCATCGTTTATACAGCTTATTGGATGTGAGAATGTTGTGCTGTCGGATTTTACGATAGAGGACGGACCACAGTGGACGATTCATCCGGTGTACTGCGAGCATGTGACGGTTAGGGATGTGAAAGTGATTACGCATGGGCCGAACACGGACGGGCTCAATCCTGATTCTTGTACGGATGTGCTCATAGAGGGCTGTAGCTTTGAGACGGGTGATGATTGTATCGCGATAAATGCCGGAATGAATGAGGATGGTTGGCGTGTTGGAAAGCCATGTAGGGACATAGTGATAAGAAAATGCATGATGAGCGGGGGACATGGCGCGGTGGTCATAGGAAGCGCCATATCCGGCGGTGTAGAGAATGTTAAGGTAACTGACTGCACAGTTAAAAATACTATGCAGGGGATAAGGATAAAGACCATGCGCGGAAGGGGCGGATATGTGCGGAATGCTTTATTTAGGAACATTGAAATTAATGATGTTTCAAATCAGGCAGTGCAGATTAATTCATTTTACGAGTTCAGCACGGTAAAACCTCTGACAGACACACCATCGGAACTTTCAGATATAATTATTGAGGATGTACATGGGGGAGGAGCTGACACAGCAATAGAGATAAAGGGACTGCCGGAAAAGCCGCTTCAAAAAATTTCATTGAAGAATATCAATTTAACCGCTGATAAGGCGATGACGGTGCTCGATGTGGACAATATATGTATCGAAAATGTGAAAGTCAATTTTGACACTATCAAGTAATTATATGACATTATGTAAAATGTTAAGGAGGCATACATGTTAAGACTATTCAACACCCATGAGATAAGAAAATTTACCGAACTTGAGGGATTATGGGATTTTGTTATGGAGGGAAATGATAAGAGATATCGAATGATGGTTCCGGGTTGCATAGAGCAGCACCCTGATTTTTTGGACAAGAGGGGTGTCGGCTGGTACACGAGAAAACTTAATGTTCTAAGTGACACCAATCTTAGACTGGAATTTAAGGGAGTGAGCCACACGGCGGATGTCTATCTTGATGGAGTTAAGTTGGGGCATCACTACAATGCGTTCACGCCTTTTTCGGTTATTGCCAAGGGAGTAAAAGCGGGAGAGCATGAGCTTAGAGTCAGGGTTGACAACCGATTTACCGAGGAGTCTGCGCTCCATGTGCCTAATGATTACTACACATACGGCGGTATCACAAGACCGGTTGCGATGGAGGAACTAGGCGATGTGTACATAAAAAATATGCAGTTTGAACCTTTTATGACGGATGATGGATGGCATGCAAAAATTAAAGTTGTGGTGGCAAATCTTTCTGAAAAAGAACAGACCGTGGAGCTTGGCGGAAAATTGATTGCGGATATGCTTTACGATGTAGATGGTATTAAAATTGATACGATAAACATAAATACAAATATGGATAGTGATGCAAAAACAGGTAGAAAAGAGACAATACAAGATACCGACATAACTTATAACAAAAAGATAACAAATAATTCTACAGAGGAAAATATTATAAAAGAAAATGCCATAACACAAAAAAGCGCCGTAACACATGGAAAAGTTTTAAAAGAAGAAAATGTCATAAACGAACTCTCGCACAGCATTACATTAGCTTCAAATGAGGAATATGTCCTTGAGGTTGAGGCAGCCTTCAAAGATGTGCTCGCGTGGAGCAGCAAAGCTCCTAACCTTTATCTTGTCAAGCTTCATCTTTTAAGAGCCGGAGAGCTTATAGACGATTACATAGACCGCATTGGTTTCAGACAGGTGAGGGTGTCCGGAAAGGATATTCTTGTAAACGGTGAGAAAATATATATGAAGGGCTTTAACAGACATGAGGATTATGCGACGGTGGGCTGTGCCATTCCGCTCCAGCTCATGGTTTGTGATATGGATTTGATGCAGGAGATGAATGCGAATGCGGTTAGAACATGCCATTATCCTAATGACGAGAGATTTCTTGATTTGTGCGATGAGAGGGGCATGTATGTGTGGGAGGAAAATCACGCGAGAGGATTTGGCTTAGAGCGTATGCAAAATCCTAATTTTGACAGGCAGTGCAAGGATTGTATAGATGAGATGATTGAAAATCATTATAATCACCCGTCCATAGTTATATGGGGAATTTTGAATGAATGTGCGAGCGAGACCGAGGAGGGAAGAAAAAAGTATGCCGCCCAGTATGAGCAGATACGCGCGCTCGACAAGTCCAGACCTACCACATCGGCTACATGCAGACACCTGACGGATATATGCCTTGACCTTCCCGATGTCGTATCGTTTAACATGTACTCTGGCTGGTACAAGGATGTGCCGATTGACGAGACAAATAAGGCGGAGATAGACTGGATAAGAAAGAGCGGCGGCGAGGGAAAGCCGATTATAGTGAGTGAGTTCGGCGCGGCGGCTATCTATGGCTATCGCGACAGGGCGCATTGCAAGTGGAGCGAGGAGAGACAGGCGGATATCATAAGAGATAATCTAAAGGTTTACATGAACGATGAAAATATATGCGGCGTGTTTGTGTGGCAGTTTGCGGATTGCCGTGTCACGGAGGAGGAGTGGTTTGCGACGAGGGCTAGGTGCCACAACAACAAAGGCGTTGTAGACGAGTACCGCAGACCTAAGCTCGCATTTGACACCATAAAAGAAATGTTTGCGGACACATAAAAATTAAAAATTTGCTTTCGATGTACAAATATTGTAAAAAAACACTGGATTTTTTTTTAAGTATGTGTTATTATATACAAAGTCGTTACAATATAGTTCTTTGTAATGCGCAGGATTAGTACATCGGTAGTATATCAGCTTCCCAAGCTGAGGAGGCGGGTTCGATTCCCGTATCCTGCTTTAGTTGATTTTTATTAAGAAACGCAAGGCTCTTTGGTTCAAGGCTTTGCGTTTCTTTTTGCATTTAATAAATCACAATAATTCTAATATTTTCCCCACCTAAGAGATAATTAATTTGTTAAAAAATGATTTTACGTTTTGTACTTATTCTGTTCACATTTATGTGTTATTTTTATATAAAAAGGCGTGGGCGGTGATTTGCATGGTATTTAGCTCGATTTTGCAAGTTATTGTTGTTCCCGGTTATTGTTTGGTATGATATAATTTACAATAAAGTTAATACTATAGGAGATGAATGAGGTTATGCAGAATAACAATATTTTATTTTTTCTTACACCTAAGTGTGACGTGATTTATGTTTATGAGGATGCGAATATTAGGCAGGTTTTGGAGAAGATACGATACCATAAGTATACAGCGATGCCGATTATAAGCAGGGACGGAAAGTATGTGGGAACCATAACGGAGGGAGATTTGCTGTGGAAGATGGCGGATGAGAATATATCGACATTTGAGCAGGCGGAGGAAATTCCGATAGTTGATATCAATAGGCGTGTAAACAATCATCCGGTAAATGCGGAGGCTCGCATGGAAAATCTTATTGACCTCGCAGTAAAACAGAACTTTGTCCCGGTTGTCGATGACGACAATGTATTTATAGGAATTGTGACAAGGAAGGATATTATTCAGTATCTTTACAATTGTTGTTCAAAATTATCGCTTAGTGTGGTATGATTGGGAACGGAAAAACCCCGTGTGCATATATGTTCACGGGGTTTATATGCCAATAAAAAATTTTTTTGAAAAAAATTAAAATAAAGTGCAACCTTTTTAAAAATAAGCTGTGTATATAGGCAGGATGGCAAAAACGGAGGAGAAAATGCAGGATAAGGCTATAGTGGAGTTGTTCCTTGAGCGCGACGAGCGGGCGATAAGGGAGGCTTCGGAAAAATATAATCATTATTGTATGCATATCTCGATGAATATTCTTGACAATATTGAGGATAGCGAGGAGTGTGTAAACGATGCACTTCTTGGGGCATGGAGAGCGATACCTCCGCATCATCCGAAAAATCTGGCGACGTTTCTTGGAAAACTTACAAGAAATGCGGCAATCAATAAGTACAATGCCAGACATGCAGATAAGAGGGCGGCGGGAGAATATGCAGTGTCGATACATGAGCTTGATGAATGCGTACCCGATATGAGGGATGTTGAGAGCCATGTGGATGCGGCGCAGCTTGAACAGGCGATTGACAATTTTTTGCGGGAGCAGAAAGCGGACAACAGAAATATTTTCCTTTTAAGGTATTATTACAACTGTACGGTTTCTGACATTTCAAAAAGGATGGGTATCGGCGAGGGAACGATAAAGTCAACGCTGTCGAGAATGAGAAAACGTCTCAAATCTTATCTGAAGAAGGAGGGAGTATGGTGAGGAAAGGAGAGATACTTTCGCAGGCTGTGTCGGGTGTGAGTGATGAACTCTTGGATGAAGCGAGGGAGCTTTTTGAAAAGAGCGAGGAGGAGATTTCACAAGCACAAAAGTTTTATGAGCGGAAGAGACAGGCTGTGAAAAGAAAAATGCTATATGCCATGTCGACGGTGGCGGCAGCGTGTATTTTTATTGTGGCAGGTATTGCATTTTTATCGGCAAAACAGGGAATACCAAAGGTGTATTACGACGGGGCACTGCTTGATGGAAGCGGAACAGCGGCGGGTGTTCAGGCACAAGATGAGCCGGATGTCGCTTCATATTCTCTTGAGAGAAGCATTTCTCATGGTGAATATGAGTTCACACTTCATATCAAGGCGAGGGGAAGCTTTATAATAGAAGCATCAAGCGGTGTGTTCGTGCCGGACGATGAAAATGTGATATCGGCTAGCGATGAGGCGGATATAATATGGGCGGTTGAGCCTTACGAGGGAGCTTATTTTACAGTGAGTGCGGGGACACAAAGCGTGAGAGTTGAGCTGCATCTTGATGAGGAAGCGGGCTTGTGGACGCTCAGGACGGTAAAAGGGGAAAAATAGTATTTATTTTTTGGAGGAATTTATGAGAAGATTAGCATTATTGACAGTTATGACAGTATCAGTTGTTGCGTTAAGCGCATGTGGAAAGAAGGATAATAATTCCACGACAAAAGAGACTACAACTGTGGAGACGACAACACAGGTTGAGACTACTACACAGACAGAGACGACAACTGAGGAGACAACTACAGAGGAGACATCATCAGACGAGGAGACATCCAAGGATGCTGCGGAGTACGATGTTGAAGGAGCAGTCAAGATTCTTGATGATATCTGGGCAGGCTATGCTGAGGATGACAAGTTCCCGGCAGCAGGCGGAGATTACAACGAGGAGAATATGAGAGACGGTGCACCGGGAAGGTACGGCATTGAAGATGCAGGCATGATTAACAATACATTCGGAATGCCAGAGGATGACGTTACTTTGATTGATGATGCCGCATCACTTATGCACATGATGAATTTGAACAGCTTTACAGCAGGTGCGTTCCATGTAATCAACAAGGAGGACGTTGCCACAATCGCTGAGCATATCAAGGACGGTATCCTTGCAAAGCAGTGGATGTGCGGTTTCCCTGAGCTTTTAATTGTATATCAGGTTGACGACTATATTATCTCAGCATACGGTCTCACAGATTTCATCGAGCCTTTTGCCGAGAAGATTACACTCACATATCCTGAGGCTGTTGAGTTATATAAGGAAAATATTGAATAATTATAGCAATTCAATAAATTATTGCATATAGTAACTGTTGTATCTTTGGATATTTATCTAAATGATAATTTGCGTTAATTTGTAGAATTGCTATAGAATAATTATTATGATGACAGGGGCAAGATATTTGCACTTGCGTATTAATTGTGTCGCCGTATGGCGGCGGAATGAGGATTGGCATGATTTTTTCAAGTATTCCGTTTTTATATTATTTTCTGCCGTTGGTGGTACTGCTGTATTTTGTGGTGCCGGGCAGAGGAAAAAATGTGGTACTTTTGTTGGCAAGCCTTGTATTTTACGCATGGGGAGAGTTGAGATATACTCTCCTCATGTTCGTTATGATAACACAGGGCTATATTTTTGGCAGACTTATAGACTATAAGAGAAGGTGGTCAAAGGTTTTTTTGACCACCTCTGTTGTAATAAGTCTCGGCGTGCTAGGTTACTTTAAGTATGCAGGCTTCTTTCTCGACTCATTTGGTGCGGTGACGGGAATTGCGGTTCCGGTTTTAAAAGTCACTCTTCCTATAGGTATCAGTTTTTATACTTTTCAGGTGATAAGCTATGTCATTGATGTCTACAGGGGAACTGTTGCGGCGCAGAAAAATTATATTGATATGGCAATGTATATATCAATGTTTCCACAGCTTATTGCCGGGCCTATTGTGAGGTACTCGGATATCGAAGGGCAGCTTCACACAAGAGCGCACAGCACGGAAAAGATTGCACATGGAATTAGAAGATTTATAATAGGACTTTCAAAAAAGGTTCTCATTGCAAACCAGCTTGGTGAGCTTATAGATGCCTACGGCAGTGCATCCGAGCCGTCAGTTCTCTTTGTGTGGCTGTATGTCATCGCATGTACACTCCAGATATATTTCGACTTTTCGGGCTACAGCGATATGGCTATAGGACTTGGAAAAATATTCGGATTTGATTTTCCTGAGAATTTCAATTATCCGTACATTTCTAAGAGCATAACCGAGTTTTGGAGGAGATGGCACATGTCGCTTGGAACTTGGTTTCGCGATTATGTGTACATTCCGCTTGGCGGCAACCGCGTAAAAAAGTGGAGATGGTTTTTGAATATTTTAATCGTCTGGGCGCTCACGGGACTGTGGCATGGGGCGGCGTGGAATTTCGTCGTGTGGGGACTTTATATGGCATTTTTCCTCATATTGGAAAAGCTGTTTTTGTTGCCGCTTTTAAAAAAGAGCAGGGTGTTTGGGCATATCTACACAATGTTTCTTGTTCTCATAAGCTTTGTGATATTCAGCGCGGGAAATATGTCTGACGCCGGAAATGTCATAGCAAAAATGTTCGGCGCAGGCGGTCTTTCGGCTGTGTCCGGCGAGTCGCTTTACTATCTTAGAAGTTATGCAGTCACCATTTTGATTGCGGTTGTCGGCTCACTTCCTGTCGTGAGAAATATATTTGTGGGATTGGAAAGTAAAATGCCACAAAATAAAGTGGTAAATATTATATTTACGGTTGGTGAGCCGCTTGTGCTTGCGGCACTTCTGATTCTGGTCACAGGGTATCTCGTGGATGGGTCGTTCAATCCATTTCTATATTTTAGATTTTAGGTTTTAGGAGGTCGGCTTGAGAAAATATATTAATAAAAATACTGTGGTCATTTTTGCGGCTGCTGTATGTATATATGGTCTGTCGCTTTGGGGAATTATAAAGCCGGATGGAACATATTCCTACAGCGAGAGGAGGGGGCTTAAAGAATTTCCTAAGCTGTCGGTGCAGACATTGCAGTCGGGGCGTTTTATGGAGGAATTTGAAAAGTACACACTTGACCAGTTTCCTATGAGGGACACCATGCGCACCATAAAGGCTGTCGGCAATTACTATCTGTTTGGAAGAAAGGACAACAACGGGCTTTATCTGGCGGATGGATACCTTTCAAAGCTTGAATACCCATTAAATGAAGCCTCTCTTGAATATGCGGCACAGTGCTTTGGCGAGCTCAACAAAAAATACCTTGAGGGAAAGGTAAATGCCGTGTACGGTGTTATTGTGCCGGACAAGAACTATTTTCTCGCGGCAAAAAACGGCTATCCGTCGCTTGACTATGACAGATTTTATGAGCTCCTTGAGGATAAGCTTGAATTTATTGATTTTATAGATGTACGCGACCTGTTGAGCATCGACGACTACTACAACACGGACACGCATTGGCGACAGGAGAAGATTGTGGATGTTGCGCAAGAAATAGCGTCACAGATGGGCGTTGCGCTCACAGGAGAGTATGAGAAAAAGCAGCTTGATACCCCATTTCATGGAGTATACTATGGGCAGGCGGCACTTCCGCTTGAGCCCGAGA
Source organism: Eubacteriales bacterium (assembly GCA_050874385.1). Lineage (GTDB taxonomy): Bacteria > Bacillota > Clostridia > Lachnospirales > Lachnospiraceae > CAG-882. Next base: position 21,559 of record JBNMKO010000030.1, on the reverse strand, counting down.
CATTGTATTATCTTGAGAATGACGCGATAAAAAACAGCACAGTCTACGACTACGAGTCAGGAAAGACGGGTGCAGTCTACGACATGGAGAAGGCGGCGGGGAATGACCTTTATGAGACATTTCTCTCAGGTTCGCGCTCACTCCTTGTCATAGACAACCCGTCCGCCACGACGGATAGAGAACTTATCGTTTTCAGGGACTCCTTTGGAAGCAGCATAACGCCGCTGTTCATAGAAGCCTACTCGAAGATAACACTTGTTGATATCCGTTATCTCTCGCCATCATATCTAGGAAGATTTATTGACTTTGATGGACAGGATGTGCTGTTCTTGTATAGCACGCTTGTGCTGAATAACAGTGATACGTTGAGAAGATAGACGGTTTTTACATTACCCCATTTGCCTTCCTGTACTCCCTCGGCGACATTCCCTTAATTTTTTTAAAGCAGTCCCCGAAGTAGTTGCTGTCCTCAAAACCGCATTTTTCGGCAATCTCGGTGATTGAGAGGCTGGTGTTTAAGAGCAGGCGGCAGGCTTCTATAATCCGCACCGTTATAAGATATTCCTTGTAGCCAAATCCGGTGCAAAGCTTGAACTTGCGGGAGAAATACGACGGGCTCATGTTGTATCTTGCGGATAGCTGTGCGAGGGAGAAATTCTGTGTGAAGTTACCTGAGATAAATTTGGCGGCTTCGGAGATGATATCATCACCGATGTCGTCAGCCGGGTAGGCAACGTCGGCATTTTTGTGGCATCGGAGCACAAAAAGTATCAATTCATATACATATACCGTGAGCATACTTTCCGAATACATGTCGATACCGTTGTGTTCGCGGATTATTTTTCCGAATAACTCTTCTATGTATTCCCGTCTGTTGGGAGGAATGGATATTTGCCTTGTGTCAAAGCCTTTTTTGAACACATCCGTGCCTAAATCGTTGATTAAAGGCTCTATGAAAGCGTCACTGAAAACCATTACAATTCTCTCGTGCGTATCCCCGCCTATGTAGGTTGTTCGGTGCAGCTCGCCCTTTGGGATGATAATCAAGTCGCCTTTTTTGACGGAATATATAGTGTCATTTATGAAAATTCTCCTTGTGCCGGAGAGAAGATAGTAAAATTCATAGTAAGGGTGGTAATGCGCGTCCTTCATCTCGGAATATGCCTTTCCCTTGACCTGTGTTATATCAAATTCTTTCTTTTTATCGCTTAAAATCATATTGTTCCTTTCAATCATCTAAATCATGGGATGGGAGTAAATATTGACTCCTTAATGGTTAATAGTAGATTTTAAAATTACTTTTGTCAATAAAAAGGTAAAAAAATCTGTATTATATGGTGAAAGCATAAATTATAATGTAGATAATACATCTAATATATAGTATGATATCATATATATATCTATAAACGAGTAACTTTAAAATATCGCACAATATTTCGTGTTTTTAAAAATCTGTTTTTGTAATTGCTTTGAATGTATTTTAAATGAAATGAAAAAGAATATTTTTCAGTACTTGGTCTTTGTAGACATATATGATAAAAGTAATAAAGATATTATGTAATAAAAAATTAAATAGGTAATTGTGAAACTTAGTTTTTCAACTACACAACATTTGGAACTGATACGCTAGGTTTCGCAATTACTTGAAGATAGCGAGGGAAATAATGGTCAATTTATATTTAGAAAAACTGTACAGATATCCTAGATACATGGAGCCGATGTGGGTTGCGGTTCCTGTAAAAAAGGGGAGACTTAAAGATGTGGACAAGGTTAGAGTATGTGACGGAACGGAAATATTTCCTAGTCAGACAAAGGTCACGGCGAGGTATGACGACGGTTCGGTGCGCTTTCTTTTTACGCGCTTTGAGGGAAATCTTCCGGGGAACAGCAAGAAGGAGTTTGCACTTTTTTTAGATGATGACGATTTAAGGGAGTATCAGGCAGAGCGAGGCGTGTCGGTGGACAGTGAGAGTCAGCCGGGCGGTGGGTACAAGCAGTATATGGATTTTGAGCCAATAAATACAATGCACGACAGGGACGGCTTTACGGTTGACACAGGTGCACTTAGTTTTACCGTGAAAAATTATTCAGGAAGTCTGTTTGAAAGCCTGAGCCACGGCGGAAAATTGTATGAAAAAGGACAGTTTAATGGACCGTATCTGCGCGATGGGGAAGGGACGTGCTACGAGATGAACCTGAACCGCTGGCGCATTGTGGAGGAGGGACCTGTCTGTACAATTCTTGCCGTGGACGGTTACAATGAGACGGAGTTTGGCGGATGCGAGGAGTCGAAGCATTACAGAGTTGAGATAAGGATTACAGCTTATGCGGGCAAGCCTTGGCTTGAGGTAGGCTACAGACTTTTTAACACGTCTGAGCAGGCATTAAACATAAAATCGCTTGTATTTTCCATTATGGACGATGCCGGGAAAGAGCAGGATATATCGCTTGCGGCATTGGATGCGTCGACTATGATTGACTCGACGGGCTGTGGAGATGCCGGGGCAGAATTAAAAAACGACGGCGGAAAACTTTTCAGGACAAAAGGTGTAAAGGATTTGGAGGATATAGAGGGTCTTACACCTGTTGAGAGTATCAGGACAGTCGCGGGAATTTCAAATTATAAGACGGATTTTGTTATAGGAAAGGACGGGGCGGAGGTCAACAAAGCCGCATATGACAAGGTGCTTTTAATGGAGGGCAATGAGCACATGGCGGAGGTGCTTTACGGGACTTTCTTTGCGGACAGAACGGACGAGCACGGCGGAGTGTGTGCCACAATTTTTCAGGCACAGCAGAACTATCCAAAGGCAGTCAAGGCGGACAGGGATGGTCTTTATGTGATGCTTGTGCCGGAGGGTTTCAATGAGGTTATAATGCAGCCGGGAATGGCGAGGGAGCAGAAATTTATGCTTCATTTTCACGCCGCAGGTGAGAGCATACAGGAGATTGACAACAGAAGTCTTATTTACCAGATGCCTGACAGACCGATTATTGCACCTTATGTGTACAAAAATTCCGGTGCTGTGACGGATGTCTTTGCTGACAAATGTTCGGCGGATATTGATATGCTTCTCATAAACAAGGCGGATTCGAGGGCGAGATGCTTTGGTATGTTAAACTGGGGAGACACTGTGGATTGGAATTACACAAGACAGGGACGCGGGGGCGGTGCTCCTGTGTGGCTCAATAATGAGTATGATTTCCCACATGCGTGTGCGCTCATGTACATGAGAATGGGGATAAGAAGATATCTCGACTTTTGTATGGTACACGCAAGCCATTGGATGGACGTTGATGTTTGCCATTACAGCAGCGACCCTCTGAAAATCGGTGGTCTTATAGAGCACACTAAGGGCCATGTCATGAACGGTGTGCTTGTTCCAAGCCATGAGTGGGTTGAGGGATTTTTGGATTATTACCATTTGACGGGTGATGAGCGTGGACTTGAGACGGCGATTGGAATAGGCGACAATATTATTAGACTTCTCGACACGCCGACCTATGCGGTTGCAGGTGAGAGCAATGCGAGGGAGACGGGCTGGGCACTCCGCGCGCTTACGGCACTCTACATTGAGACGGGCGCTGAGAAGTACAAGAATAAATGTGATAAAATAGTCGGATATTTTGAAAAATGGTACGGGGATTACGGCTGTTTTGCCGCACCGTACACGGACAACACACTTATCCATGTGGGATTTATGATTTCTGTTGCCGTGGGAAGTCTTATGAGGTACTATAGAGTTAACAAAACGGATAAGCTTAAAGAACTTATAATGCTGGCTGTAGATGACATTCTTGACAACTGTATGCTGGAGTGCGGATTGTTTTACTACAAGGAGCTTCCGAGCCTTGCCAGACTTGGAAATAACACACTTCTTCTTGAGGCTATGGCAACGGGTTACGAGCTTACCGGGGATAAAAAATATCTTGAAGCAGGTCTTGGTACTCTTAGAAAGACGCTGTGTGAGCAGCACCACTCCGCCGGGGGCGAAAAGCGTGTAATAGGCGATGCACTTATCAATCCGGGTGACTCTACAAAGGGTTTTGCACAGAGTTTTTATCCTATTGCGTATTACTATAAGTGCCTTGTGGAGGCGGGAATGGAAGAGCATGTACACATTTAAGGATGACATATTAAAAATATCAGTCCGCAGTCTTGTGGAGTTTATCTGCCGCGAGGGAGATATCGACCAGAGGCGCGGACGAGGCGGTGACAAGGCTGCGATGGAGGCGGGCAGCAAGGCTCACCGCCGAATACAAAAGCAGATGGGTTCACAGTATGAGGCGGAGGTTCCTATGAGAATGGAATTTCCGTCTCTTAATTATACCATCGTGATAGAAGGAAGGGCGGACGGTGTTATAACCGAGGACGAGGGCATAACAATAGATGAGATTAAGGGAACCTATCGCAATCTCAAATATATTGATGAGCCCATCGGGGTTCACAAGGCGCAGGCGATGGTGTACGCGTACATGAAGAGCGTTAAAGATTCGCTTGACAGCATCCGGGTTATGATGACCTATGTAAATCTTGACACGGATGAAGTTAAATATTTTGTGGAGAGTTACACTTTTGGGCAGATTGAAAAATGGTTTACGGAAGTGCTTGAGAGTTTTAGAAAATGGACTGATTTTTTGTACGAGAGCAAAAAGCGCAGGCAGGAGTCGCTTCACGGCATGGAGTTCCCGTTTGCGTACCGCGCGGGGCAGAGGGATATCGCTGTAAGCGTATATAAGACAATACGCATGCAGAAAAATCTGTTTATACAGGCACCTACGGGTGTCGGCAAAACCATGTCAACAGTTTTTCCGGCTGTCAAGGCGATAGGCGAAAATCTTGGCGACAAGCTTTTTTACCTCACGGCAAAGACCATAACGAGGACTGTCGCGGAGGAGGCATTTTCGATACTGCGCGACAAAGGAGCATATTTTAGGACGGCGACCATAACGGCGAAGGAAAAAATCTGTATGTGCGGAAAGCCTGAGTGCAATCCGCTTGCGTGTCCATACGCGAAGGGGCATTTTGACAGGGTGAACGATGCGGTCTATGACATGGTGACGCATGAGGACGTGATAAGCCGCGAGGTCATCGAGGAGTACGCGAACAAATATACCGTTTGCCCGTTTGAGTTCTCGTTAGATGCGACTTACTGGGTGGACGGGATAATATGCGACTACAACTATGTGTTTGACCCGGATGTGTATTTGAAGAGGTATTTTTCTGACGGGGTATCGGGTGACTATATTTTTCTTATAGACGAGGCACACAACCTAGTAGACAGGGCTAGGGATATGTACAGTGCATGGCTTTACAAGGAAGATTTTTTGAAGGTGAGAAAGCTTGTCGAGAGGGTGGATAAAAGACTTGCCTCGGCGCTTGCAAAGTGCAACAAGAATTTTCTGGATTTAAAGAGAAATTGTGACGACGTGGTTGTGCTCGACGGCATTGGGGCTGTCACGGTGTCACTTGAAAGGCTGTTTGAGGAGTTTACGAGATTTTTTGAGGAAAAACCTGAGTTTGAGTACAGCGAGGAGGCATCGGAGCTGTTCTTTGAGGTCAGGCATTTTCTCAATATGTACGATTTGATACAGGACAACTATGTAATATATGGGGAGCAGACGGAGAACGGCTTTATGTTAAAGCTCTTTTGTGTAAATCCGTCGCCATGTCTGGCGCAGTGCCTTGAGAAAGGAAATTCGGCAATATTTTTTTCTGCCACGCTGCTGCCAGTGACTTACTACAAGGAGCTTTTGAGTGACAGGGACGACTACGCGATATATATCAGGTCGCCGTTTGACACGAAAAACAGGCTGCTTGCGGTGGGATATGATGTGACCAGCAGATACACCAGACGCAATGAGACGGAGTTTTTAAAAATAAAAGACTATATTAATAAAATAACTGCGCAGAAAAAAGGAAATTATATGGTTTTCTTTCCGTCATACGGCTACATGGACAGCGTTTACAGGCTCTATGGCGAAGATGAGCGCGGGGGAATGGGAATAATTGTGCAAAACCGTGGAATGACTGAGGCTGAGAGAGAACAGTTTTTGGACTGTTTCAGGGATGCGGGGCAGAATGACAGCGACGGATGCATAGGTTTCTGTGTGACCGGCGGAGTGTTTTCCGAGGGAATTGACCTGAAAAATGAGAGCCTTATCGGGTGCATCATTGTCGGGACGGGAATACCGCAGATTTGTACGGAGAGAAAGCTTTTGAGGGATTACTACGACGAGAAGGACGGGAACGGTTACAACTATGCGTACACATATCCGGGCATGAACAAGGTGTTGCAGGCAGCAGGGCGAGTGATAAGGACTATGGACGATGTGGGCGTGATAGTTCTTCTAGATGAGAGATTTGCAAAGAGCGAGTATGTGAGGCTGTTCCCGGAGGAGTGGGCGGATTACAGGCTGTGCAATCTCGGGAACATGCCGCAGATGGTTGGGGAATTTTGGAACGGAAAATAAAAAGGTCTTTATATTTTTATATGTTTGTTTTATAATAAAACGGATAATGTAAAAAAGTGGAATGAGGAGTTGTATGATTGAAGAAGTAGTAACTGTGGCGATGCCGGTTAGCGAGAAGATTGTTATCCGCAAGAACAGGATAATGTCACAAAACCTTACCGACAAGGCAAAGAGGCTGTCGATTGTCACCGGAATACACGGCGATGAGCTCGATGGTCAGTACATATGCTATGAGCTTAACCGCAGAATTAATGAACACATAGAGCGGCTTGATGGTATTGTGGATATATATCCGGCTGTAAATCCTCTCGGAATTGAGAGCTGTACGAGGGGGATGCCTATGTTTGACCTCGATATGAACCGTGTCTTTCCGGGAATAGAGAACGGGGCGACGGCGGAGTATCTTGCGTCCAGGATTGTAAATGACATTATAGGAAGCGACATGTGTGTGGATTTGCACTCGTCGAACATATTCATAAAGGAGACACCGCAGGTGCGCGTGTTTGACCAGTTTAAGGAAAATCTGATGCCGTATGCTTTTTTGCTCAATGCGGATTTTATTTGGGAGTACAAGATAAACACGGTGCTCGAGGCGACACTTGCCAACAGCCTCAATCATCTTGGCGTGCCTACGCTCGTGATAGAGATGGGTGTGGGAAACAGAATAGAGAAGGCTTACGGCGACCAGATTATCGAGGGTATTTTTAACCTTATGTGTGAACTTGGAATGTGGAAGGGCGAGAAAACACCTGTCAAGAAGCCTATGATTTCGACGGAGGGCGAGATTAACGTCATTCATGCCAAGGTTACGGGACTTTTTGTGCCGGCGGAGGGCGCGATGATGAAGTATGTGCAGTTCGGGGAGCATATAGGGGATATCGTTGAACCACTCACCGGAAAGCTGCTTCACCGCGTCGAGTCCCCTTGCGAGGGAAGAATATTCACCTTCCGCGAGTACCCGGTTGTCTATGAAGGTGCCATCCTGTGCAGAATTTTTACGGGAGGTAAGCAGAATGGTTAAAAAGGAATTATATACGCTAAAGGGTTATCACAGAGAGGATTTTAACATAACCGGCTACAGCTTTGGCAGCGGAGATAAAGCTGCCTGCATAGTCGGCGCGATAAGGGGAAATGAGTACCAGCAGATGTATATCTGTTCCCAGCTTATAAAAATTTTGCGCGAGCTCGAGGAGAGAGGGCAGATAACATCTAACAATGAGATACTCGTGGTTCCGTGTCTAAATCACTATTCCGTGAATGTGCAGAAGCGTTTCTGGGCGATGGACAATTCGGATATCAACAGGAGATTTCCGGGAATACACGGCGGTGACACCACACAGAATATTGCGGCGGAGTTTTTTGACAATGTAAAGGGCTACAGCTACGGAATACAGTTTACAAGTTTTTACATGCAGGGCGATTTCATACCGCATGTGCGTATGATGGAGACGGGACACCAGAGCCCGAGCCTTGCAAATCTTTTCGGACTTCCGTATGTTGTAATAAGAAAGCCAAAGCCGCTCGACACGACAACACTCAATTATAACTGGCAGATGAGCGGAACATGTGCATTTTCAATATATACGGAGTGCAGCGATTACATAGATGACGCTTCGGCAAGACAGGCTGTGGCAAGTGTACTTCGGTTCTTGACGAGAATGGGTATTATAAAGTATTATAACCATAGCGGATTTATTGCACATGTACTTAACGAGGATGAGCTTATGGCTGTTAAGACCAACACCGCGGGACTTTACCGCAGGTTAAAGAGTCCTAGCGACCCTGTATACAGAGGCGATATCATAGGTGAGGTTATTGACCCTTATGAGGGTGAAGTGATTAATCAGGTCATTTCTCCGACGGAGGGGATTATATTTTTTGCACATACGGCACCTACGGTTATGGAGAACAATGTTGTCTACAGAATTATCCGCAGACTTCATGAGTAATAAATAACGCACAAAAATATGTCATGGGACATGAACATGGAGGACAAAATGAGCAAGGTTAGACGAGTTTATTCTGAGAAGATGCCTGCATTCGCTGTCAAGGCAAAAGAGCTAAGTGACGAGATTTCTAATTATCTTAACATCAACACGGTTAAGAATGTAAGAGTACTTATTCGTTATGATATCGAGAATATCTCTGACGATGTGTACAAGGATGCGTTGGTTACTGTTTTTTCTGAGCCGCCTGTAGACTATGTTTACGAGGAGGACTTTGAGAGAAAACCTGATGAAAAAGTTTTTGGCGTTGAGTATCTTCCGGGACAGTTCGACCAGAGAGCCGATTCTGCCGTACAGTGTGTGAAGCTTCTGAAAGAGGACGAGGAGCCCGTTATAAGGACAGCCACCGTGTATTCTATTGAAGGTGATGTCACAGACGAGGAACTTGCTCATATAAAGAGCTTCTGTATCAACCCTGTCGATTCGAGGGAAGCTGACATGGCTAAGCCTGATACACTTGTAACAGTGTTTGCCGAGCCTGCCGATGTGAAGATTTTCGACGGATTTAAGGACATGGATGACGACAAGCTGTCAGAGCTTTACAAGTCGCTCGGTCTTGCCATGACATTCAAGGATTTCAAACATATCCAGAATTATTTCAAAAATGAGGAGAAGCGTGACCCGTCGATGACGGAAATCCGTGTTCTCGATACATACTGGTCTGACCACTGCCGTCACACCACATTCTCTACAGAGTTAAAGAATGTTAGCTTCGGCGAGGGAGACTACAAGAAGCCTATTGTTGATACCTACAATCGTTACCTTGCCGACAGAGAGGTTATCTTCAAGGGCAGAGATGACAAGTTCGTATGCCTTATGGACATTGCGCTTCTTGCAATGCGCAAGTTGAAGAAGGAGGGCAGGCTTGAGGACATGGAGGTGTCCGACGAGATTAACGCGTGCAGTATTGTCGTTCCTGTAACTATAGACGGAGTTACGGAGGAGTGGCTTGTAAACTTCAAGAACGAGACACACAATCATCCTACAGAGATAGAGCCATTCGGTGGTGCGGCGACATGTCTTGGTGGTGCAATCCGTGACCCGCTCTCAGGAAGAACTTATGTATATCAGGCTATGAGAGTTACCGGCGCAGGCGACCCTACAGTTCCTGTAAGCCAGACCTTAAAGGGCAAGCTCCCACAGAAGAAGCTTGTGCGCGGTGCTGCCAACGGCTACAGTTCTTATGGCAACCAGATTGGTCTTGCGACGGGTTATGTAAAGGAGATTTATCACCCTAACTACGTTGCAAAGAGAATGGAAATCGGTGCCGTTATGGGTGCTGCTCCAAGAAAAAATGTTATCCGTGAGACTTCCGACCCGGGCGATATAATCATTCTTCTCGGCGGAAGAACAGGTCGTGACGGCTGTGGCGGTGCTACAGGCTCATCCAAGGTTCACACCGAAGCTTCCATTGAGACATGTGGTGCAGAGGTTCAGAAAGGTAATGCACCTACAGAGCGCAAAATTCAGAGATTGTTCAGAAGAAGCGAGGTAAGCCTTCTTATTAAGAAATGTAACGATTTCGGTGCGGGCGGTGTGTCGGTTGCAATCGGTGAGCTCGCTGACGGTCTCAACATCAACCTTGACAAAGTGCCTAAAAAGTACGCAGGTCTTGACGGAACAGAGATAGCAATCTCCGAGTCGCAGGAGAGAATGGCAGTCGTTGTCGACAAGAAGGATGTTGACAAGATGCTCGCATACGCCGCAGAGGAGAACCTCGAGGCGGTTCCTGTAGCCGAGGTTACGCCTGAGAAGAGACTTGTTATGTACTGGAGAGGCAAGAAGATTGTCGATATCAGCAGAGCATTTCTTGACACCAACGGCGCTCATCAGGAGACAGATGTGCATGTAAATATCCCATCCAAGGACGGAAGCTGTTTTAATGCACCGGTTGTCGAGGATGTCCGCGCAAAATGGCTTGAGACACTTGCAGACTTGAATGTATGCTCACAGAAGGGACTTGTCGAGATGTTCGACGGTTCAATCGGTGCAGGCTCGGTATTCATGCCTTACGGCGGTAAGTATCAGCTCACAGAAGTACAGACGATGGTTGCAAAGCTTCCTGTATTAAAGGGAAAGACTGACACAGTTACCATGATGAGTTACGGCTTTGACCCATATCTCTCCTCATGGAGTGCATACCACGGAGCTGTATATGCAGTGCTTGAGTCGGTTGCAAAGATTGTCTGTGCCGGCGGTGATTTCTCCAAGGTGAGATTTACATTTCAGGAGTACTTTAGAAGAATGACTGAGGACACATCGCGTTGGGGCGAGCCGTTCAAGGCACTTCTCGGAGCTTACGATGCACAGCTCGGCTTTGGTCTTCCATCAATCGGAGGAAAGGACAGCATGTCCGGAACCTTCAACGATATGGATGTTCCTAACACACTTGTATCTTTCGCTGTCGATGTGGCAAAGTCACAGGATATCATAACACCTGAGTTTAAGAAGGCAGGAAATAAGATTGTTCTCTACACAATCAAGAAGGACGAGTATGACCTTCCTGATTACGAGGCGGTTAAGAAGTTATATTCGGATATAAGCAAGGATATCGCCGACGGTGTTATCGTTTCGGCATATACACTTGACGCAAAGGGAATTGCAGCCGCAGTCAGCAAGATGGCATTCGGAAACAAGCTCGGCGTTAAGCTTGACGATAAGGCAGTCAGTGCAGACGAAATCTTTGCTCCGATGTACGGCTGTATCGTTGCGGAGGCAGCAGCGGACAAGAACGGCGTTGCAGAAGGAAAAGTAATCGGTGAGGTTACCGACAATGCAGCATTTGAGTACGGCGATGTGAAGATTGGGGTTGACGAGGCTCTCGCTTCATGGAAGTCCACACTTGAGAAGGTGTTCCCTACAGTTGCGGTAAAGGGCGGCAAGGAGCTTGACACACCTGTGTACAGCACTGACAAGATATATGTATGCAAGAATAAGGTCGCAAAGCCTACAGTATTCATTCCTGTATTCCCGGGAACTAACTGTGAGTATGACAGCACCAAGGCATTTGAGCGCGCAGGTGCAAATGTTGTGACCAAAGTGTTCAAAAACCTATCCGCTGAGGATATCCGTGAGTCAGCGCATGAGTTCGCCGATGAGATTAAGAAAGCACAGATTATCATGTTCCCGGGCGGCTTCAGCGCAGGTGATGAGCCGGACGGTTCAGCTAAGTTCTTTGCGACGGCTTTCAGAAACGCAGCCATCACAGAGGAGGTCAACAAGCTCTTAAATGAGAGGGATGGTCTTGCACTCGGTATCTGCAACGGTTTCCAGGCTCTCATAAAGCTGGGTCTTGTGCCTTACGGTGAAATTAGAATGCAGACACCTGACTCACCGACACTTACCATGAACACGATAGGTCGTCATGTGTCCAAGATGGTTTACACAAAGGTTGTCACCAACAAGTCCCCATGGCTTGCGGGAGCACAGCTTGGCGGAGTGTACTGCAACCCGGCATCACACGGTGAGGGTCGTTTTGTCGCCAACGATGAGTGGCTTAAAAAGCTCTTTGAGAACGGTCAGGTTGCAACACAGTATGTCGATGTGAACACCGGAGTTCCTACGATGGACGAGGAGTGGAACCCTAACGGTTCGTATATGGCAATCGAGGGTATCACAAGCCCTGATGGAAGAATACTCGGCAAGATGGCTCATTCGGAGCGCCGCGGAGATGCTGTGGCTATCAACATCTACGGCGAGCAGGATATGAAGATATTTGAGTCGGGAGTGAAGTATTTCCTCTAAAATTAAATAAATGGACATTGGAGTTAATATGTATGATAATTATATTTGTACATATTGACTCCATTGTATGAAGCAAGATGTTCTAAGAACTCTTATACAATTTTTTGCAATTCCATGTCAGCTTTGGCTAGAGCGGGACAGGGTTCTAAGAACATCTAAGCTTCTACCAAAAGTCGCAATATGTATAAATATAATCCATTATACATATGTAGTTTGAAAGCCTGTTTTGACAATGTATGTTTTATGTTTTGAGTTAGAACTTTGGCAGAGGATAGTGAAGTTTTTGGTCACTGCAAATTAGTGACATGGAGATTGGTATGAAGAAAAGTGTTAAGAAGGAGATATTTGGATATCTCAAGATAATTATTGCGGGTGTTATCATCGCGATATTGCTCAACAAGTTTGTTATTATAAATGCGGATATTACGTCTGAGTCTATGAGCGCAACCCTTGAGAAAGGCGATAAACTTATCGGACTTAGGCTTTCGTATATATTTTCAGAGCCAAAGCGCGGGGATGTGATTATATTTGAATATCCCGACGATGGCGATAAGCTTCTTATCAAGAGAGTTATAGGGCTTCCAAACGAGATGGTTATAATAAAAGAAGGTCGCGTGTATATAAATGGCAGCGAAGTTCCGCTTGATGAGCCTTACGCGCATGGTGTGAGCAAGCAGGATTTTGGACCTTATATCATTCCGGCGGACTGTTATTTTGTATTGGGTGATAACAGGGACAACTCAAAAGACTCCAGATATTGGAATAATACATACGTCACGAAAAAGCAGATAATTGCAAAAGCGCTTTTTAGATATAACAATGGATTTAAAGTTATAGAATAATTTTGGATTAATCTTAGACAAAAGAGAGTAGCTTAGTTTCCTGAGACTTTTCTTTTTGAGTGCATTTAATATAAAATTATGCTATTAATTAAAAAAATTAGAAAATGTATTGACAGCACAAAAGATAAATGCTATTATATAAATGTTGTGAAAATAAAGAAGAGTGTCCGCTCTCACCTTAGCACATATATGTGACTCGGGTTAATATCCAAGCTTTGACGGGCTGCTTGATTGGCATGCCCTTAAGCGTTGAGTATGCGGATGGTTTTCTATCTGCATTTTTTTTGCGAAAATATGATGGAGGTGCACTACAATTAGCGACTTAATGATTAACGAACAGATCAGAGACAGAGAAGTACGTCTGATTGGTGAAAATGGCGAACTTATTGGCATCATGTCTGCCAAAGAAGCATATAAGCTGGCTCAGGAGGCAGAGCTTGACCTTGTGAAGATAGCTCCTACAGCGAAGCCACCGGTATGTAAGATTATCGATTACGGCAAGTACAAGTATGAGCTTGCAAGAAAAGAGAAGGAAGCCAAGAAGAAGCAGAAGGTTATCGAGATTAAGGAGGTTCGTTTATCTCCGAATATCGAGGACAATGACCTTAACACCAAGGTTAGTGCAGCCAAGAAGTTCTTAGAGAAGGGCAATAAGGTTAAGGTAACTTTAAGGTTCAGAGGTCGTGAGATGGCTCATATGGCAAGCAGCAAGCATATTCTTGATGACTTCGCTAAGATGCTTGAGGAAGTAGCAGTTGTTGAGAAACCCGCCAAGGTAGAAGGCAGAAGCATGACACTGGTTTTAGCACAGAAGCGCTAGAATACAATATTTAAGGAGGATTTAATCATGCCAAAAATAAAGACAAGTAGGGCAGCAGCAAAGCGTTTTAAGAAGACAGGTTCAGGACAGTTAAAGAGAATGAAGGCTTACAAGAGCCATATCCTTACTAAGAAGAGCACAAAGAGAAAGAGAAATCTCAGAAAGGCTACTTTGGTTGACCAGACAAATCTTAAGGCAATGAAGAAGATTTTACCATACCTCTAAGATAGAGTCGCACTCGGTAGAGCTTTATAAGATATGATGATGCATTGCCGAGATGGTCGGCATGTGCTTAGAATAGAAATTTAGGAGGAATTAGACAAAATGGCAAGAGTTAAGGGCGGTTTAAACGCAAAGAAGAAGCACAATAGAGTATTAAAGTTAGCTAAGGGTTACAGAGGAGCCAGATCTAAGCAGTACAGAGTTGCTAAGCAGTCTGTTATGAGAGCTCTTACAACAGCTTACGCTGGTAGAAAGCAGAAGAAGAGACAGTTCAGACAGTTATGGATTGCCAGAATTAACGCTGCAGCAAGAATGAACGGACTTTCATACAGCAAGTTCATGTTCGGTCTTAAGAATGCTGGTGTTACAATGAACAGAAAGATGTTAGCTGAGTTAGCTGTTAACGATGCAGCAGCATTCACACAGTTAGCAGAAGTTGCTAAGGCTAACCTTAAGTAATTTTTTGTAAAAAATTCAAATTTTTTCAAATTTGCTATTGCAATTTTTGGAAGATTGATATATAATAATATTCGGTTCCGGAAGTAACGGAATCGATATTCCTCGATAGCTCAATGGTAGAGCACACGGCTGTTAACCGTGGGGTTGTAGGTTCGAGCCCTACTCGGGGAGCTTGCATGAAGAACAGAATGTGTATGCGTTCTGTTCTTTTTTTATGTTTTGGAGAATTGTGAATATTTGTATGTAGCAGATACAAATTGTAAAAGCCCGCTTAAAGGCGGGCTTTTAACAGAAAAGTACATTTATGTATATATAAATTTTAACAAAACATCACTAATACAGCAAGGCGATATTTTACATACTCAAAAATTCCTTGAAATCCAAAAGCTCCTGCGGAACATCCATCCCCTTGCGCTCAAGCTGCGAAATTACAAGTTCAAGATGCTTTTGCTTAGGAGAAAAAGCTTTGCTTGTGCCGGAAAATAAATCTTTTACCATAGGGTTTACCGCCAGTTTTTCTCGAAACTCTTTCGCAAAAGGGCAATAGAGAGCGAGTATGCGTCTCGCAACCTTGTTGAGTCGGAATGAGCCGACAGACTCATATATAATCCATGTCTCATAGTCGCGCACAAAAACCTCGCGGTAGTTGCCGCGGCATGATTTGAGGGTGGATTTTATTTTATCCTTTGCAGCCTCAGGGAGTTCGCGGTTTCTTTTGTAGAACTGAATGTAATCGCTGTATTCAGCGGTGAGTGAAGGCTCGGATATATCGTTCCAGTACACGCCCTGTATTCTCTTACACATTTCCCAGCGGAAACGTGCTGTGATGCAGGTGAGAATGCTTGAGATATTGACTGTCGGGAAAATAGGTATTATGAAGCGCGCAGGCGAGTCTTTTTTTCTGCCCTCAATTTCCTGCCACATAATACCGTCGTTTCCGGTTCCGGGCATAAGTATAATGTTGGGAAGTATCTCCGACATTATAAATTCGCGCTCAATTTCACAATCCTTATTGCGGTATATGATTTCACGATAGAACGCCGAGAAGTCCTTTTGACGTATGCTGTCTATGCAGGATATAATCTTTTCTGTGGTTGCGATGAGTGTGCTGAAATTTTTGGTAATTTCATTGTCGGTGAGTACAGGGCAGAAATGACTGCTTCTGCCGTGGACAACTCTGTTCGCAGATGTAAACATGTTCTCAATCTCAAAACGCACCTTTGCCTCATTGTCCTGAAGTGCTGCTTCTGCCTCCTCGGCTGAAATCTTGCCATTGCGCTTGTTGGAATTGATTGTCTCAGTATAATCCGCGTCCATATTATTTTTGGATGGGTCCTTATCTCCCCACAGAATTTCCCTAAGCCATGAATATATCGTGTAGACACCTTTTCCGCTGCACTCTTTTTCCACGATGAGGGAAAGTCTGTATAGGTCGAGAGCATTCTCCTTTGATAAAAGGTTCTCATCCATGTAGCCAAAATTTAAAAACATTGAAATTATAGGCGGGGTGGTGAGACTGTTGACCGCCTTAGTAAATACGAGATAGTAAATTTTATAAAATTCTTTTGCTATATCACGGCGCAGCTGCCTTGCATCATCGGAAGTGGAGGTCTGCTGTGCCGGCATTCTATAGCTCTCCATTAGCTGCGTAAAATAGTCTGTCTCCTCCGGCTCGAGCTCTGCATATGCGAGTATGCGCGGAAGAGATTTTTCAAGCTGTGACCATGCAGCTTCCTCATCAAAATCTTCATCGTCTGCGAGGAAAGCTACAGGAGTGTCCTCGATAGCCATAATAAATTCTTCCTGCTCAGGCTCGATATAGTCGAGATTGATTTCAAGCCTGTCCGCCATCTGTGTACATGCATCATTTATAGCGGACAAAAAACGTGTCCCGTCATAGATTGTTCCTATTGCAATAGAAAGGCTTGATTTGTAATAATCTATTGCAACTTTGTTAGAAATAGAGGAAAGAGCATTGAACTTGTCCAGTTCCCATCTCGGAATACGGGAGTCGGGACGGTAATTCTCGTCAATTTCCCTGCATTTTAAAGTAAGGTCAAGATAAGTCTTGATTATGTCGGCGATATGGCGTGCCTGCATGATTACAAAAATGCTGACATTGTCCGCCTGGTCACTAAGTACCCTGGCAATATCCGAAGAGGAAGAGACGGTGTATCTCTTAACCACGGTCTCTTCCTCTACAAAATAGTTATATATGTACATTCCATAATAACAGTCAGTTAAACCTGCTGCGGAACCGGGACCAAGATAATATGTACCATAGGTTGTCATGCACTTAATGCTTCCCTTGAGGATGATGTAAACTGCATTGACATCATCGCCGCGGGTAGTCAGGCGTTCGCCTGCAGTGTATGTTATAACACTGCCTGATATATTGTTATCCATATTAAATCCCCATTCTTAAAACTCTATGCGCGGCTGCTTATCTTAGAAAGTGTCTTGTGAACCTCAGCCTTGAGCTTCTCGTTGGTTGTTGTGTTATACATAATCTGAAGTCTTGCCTTGATGTGGTCTGTACCAATCTCGCCAAGTGTGTCAACAGCCGCGAACACAACCTCCTCGTCGAGAGACTCTAGAAGCATGATTACAAGGTTTCTTGAATCGTCGTTAGCGAACTGCTTGCATGCCTCGCAGATTGCGAGCTGGTCTTCGATTGTTGACCAGAGATACTTCTTACGGATTGTCTCTGATTTTTTCTTCTTGAGTAAAGATAAATACTTGTTGGTTAATGCTTGATCTGCCATAATAAAATACCTTCTTTCTATCATTGTCAGCTGTCAGAAAAATCAACTGACCTATACTAAATAGTGTAGTATATTCCGGCTTCAATGTCAATAAAATTTGGGTTGTTATGGAGCGAGAATTGTGTATAATAATTAATAGAAAATAATGGTTGTGGCAAAGAGAAAGGAACACATTATGATAATACGCGATAAGAACAATTATGTGGATATGATGTACAAGATTTTAGAGGCGCTGGGCTATGAGGAGTTAAAAAAGAACGCTGATGGCAGCGTAGTTAACCTGACCGCGCAGAAAAATGGAAAGACATACGCTTTTGCATGTCGTTATGATATAGACGCGATAAGTGGTGCAGCTATGGAGGAGTTTATAGATGCTGTCAACAAGCCGGGCATAGATGTGCCTGTGTTTATGACTAACAGTTCCTTTTCGTCTGCCGCAAAAAAGACGGGCGAGGCGGCAGGCATTGAGCTGTGGGACAGAAACTATATAGACAGAATGTCAATAAGCGTCGATGTGGAGCTTGAAAAGCCTGTAGTAAAAAAGAGCAGCAGTAAAAAGACATACATTGTTGTGGCTGTGGTTATTGTGGCGATAATTATAGCTGCACTGGCATTGTATTTTATGACACATATGCCTACACCGCGCTAAAGCGTCGATTGCAGATGGTGAAACTGTAAAAGCAAGTGATATAAGCATAAAAATAATAATATCTGGATGACAATATGGAATATTATGTCAGAAAAGTATTAAAAATTACATTGCTAGATGGTAAGGAATTGTATAACAATAATAACAGCACGAAATAATTGAAAACATTCAGGGATTGCAGGATGATTTTTTGACTGACAATCCCTGAATGTTTTTTGCATTTAACCTAAGCATGTAAGTCCAAGCCATATCTGCCGGGACTGTGCAGAGTGGTAAGAATATGCTGAAACTTATTTCACCTCTTAGTTATCTGATTGACAGGCTGAATTATGTAACCAATCCGACTTGGCATTTATTTGTCAAGGCGCATATCGGACTGTATGCGCTTTTTGTATGCCTCAGGTTCTTTTGCCATCTTCGCCATAGCCTCAAATGCAAATAAAACCATTGCCTCCTTGCAGCATGAAGCGTCATTCTTTCCCGTGTCATGCAAAAGATTGTAGTTAGCCATCTGCCATACGAACAGGTCGACTATCGAGTAGTTTTCAATGGTGTACCTGCACAGCAGGTCGTGGTGGTCAATATAGTAGAGAAGTTCATCGTAAATATTCTCATTTTCCATAACAAGTGACCAAAATGAGTTAAACCATTCGTCGCTGTTTCCCACAAGGTCGGAAAGTTCCTTGACTGCCTCCATAAGTTTGATTTTTCTTGCGTCATAGATAATATTTGCCATAATTAATCCTCCATGTCTGAGCGATTTATAAAGCGTATGCCGGATGTCGACACAACATGCTTGACTATTTGTTTTCGCCCCGGAGCAAATAGCGGTCAAGAGGATTATAGCACAAACAAGAAAAAAATCATGTTTTTTTCAAAAAAATACCACACATCTACTTGACGTGTGGTATAATCTAATGCAGTCGAAGGGAGTTGAACCCTCATGGACGTAAGTCCACATGAACCTGAATCATGCGCGTGTGCCAATTTCGCCACGACTGCATATATAATATATTTTATCACGAAACAGACAACTCTTGTTCCATGACGCTTATATATAATATCACTAATTGCAAGAATTTGTCAAGTTATATATTGAAAATGTTTTAAATCATAAGTTGTTTTAAGTCATAAATATTGTGACTTATATAGAATTGCGATTGCAAACCTACAATAATAGATGTACAGACGATTTTTGATGCGTTATGTGTGTGAAATTGTGTTTTTTGTAGAAAAAATATGTTTTTCAAAAAAAATTAAAAAAATTTCAAAAAAGTACTTGCATTATTCAAAAAGGTGTGCTATTATACATCATGTCGACGGAACACAGAGACAAAAAGAACTGAATAAGCAGTCGTGGCGGAATTGGCATACGCGCTAGACTAAGGATCTAGTCCATATTGCTTGGGTGCGGGTTCAAGTCCCGCCGACTGCACTGAGTTGAGACCTTGAGAGTTTTCTCAAGGTCTTTTACGTTGCAACAATAATTTGCATGTAGCTTATAAAATATATTGCATATTTTTGTTCACAGAATTATAACCATTGCGATCCTTGTATTTTTAAGTCGTCTGTTGTATAATCATTCTAATAACGCTGTGCGGACAAGCACGGCTATTAGGAGGTTGCAATGGGCGATTTTTTTTCAGAATGGATTGTAAAGAGAAAGACACCGCAGAATGTTAAGGTGATACAGGTACTTCTCGTTGTTGTATGTGTTCTTTCGTGTGCTCTGCTGATTATACCGTACGTCGGTGTGTTGGCAGTTGCAGTTATCATTTTCCTCACCTATCTTTATTTTAAGAATAATGATGTAGAGTGGGAGTATGCTCTTGTTGAGAAGACTATGTATATTGACAAGATTATGAAGAAGTCTAAGAGAAAGAGAATGGGTGAGTTTGACCTCACAAAGACAGAGGTTATGGCACCGGAAGGTTCTTCTTATATCAAGGAGTACGACAACAAAAATCTCAAGACTTCCGATTATTCTTCGCTTATTCCGGAGAATAAGAAGTACGTTATGGTTATTCTTAACAACAACGAGCTTGTGAAGCTTGTGCTTGAGCCAAATGAGAGAATGTTGAAGGAGCTCAGGGACATTATTCCGAGACAGCTCCATATGGACTGAGAGACAAATGTCTGACTATTTACATACTTTTTTTGTATGGTGTTTACATTTTTTTAAAAGCATGGTTGACATTTGAAATTGGATTTGCTACTATTGATAAAATTAAAATATTAAGAAAGCGAGGATAATTGAGATGGGTAAGATTATTGGCGATGGCATTACCTTTGATGATGTGCTGCTAGTACCGCAGTATTCGGAAGTTACACCGAATATGGTAGATTTATCAACAAATCTTACAAAGAAGATTAAACTGAATGTTCCTATTATGAGTGCCGGTATGGATACTGTTACCGAACACAGAATGGCGATTGCGATGGCAAGACAGGGCGGAATCGGTATTATTCACAAGAATATGTCCATAGAGGCGCAGGCTGAAGAAGTTGATAAGGTTAAGCGCTCCGAACATGGAGTCATCACTGACCCATTTTATTTATCACCTGAACATACACTCCGCGATGCGGACGAGCTTATGGGCAAGTTCCGTATCTCAGGTGTTCCTATCACTGAGGGAAGAAAGTTAGTTGGTATCATCACCAACCGTGACCTCAAGTTCGAGGAGGATTTTGACAAGAAAATCCGTGAGTGCATGACCAGCGAAGGTCTTGTAACGGCTAAGGAAGGAACTACCCTTGAGGAAGCTAAGAAGATACTTGCCAAGGCGCGCAAGGAGAAGCTTCCTATTGTAGATGACGATTTCAATCTCAAGGGACTCATCACAATCAAGGATATTGAGAAGCAGATTAAGTATCCTTTGTCGGCTAAGGACGAGCAGGG
This sequence comes from Eubacteriales bacterium, assembly GCA_050874385.1. Classification (GTDB taxonomy): domain Bacteria; phylum Bacillota; class Clostridia; order Lachnospirales; family Lachnospiraceae; genus CAG-882. The sequence continues at coordinate 679 of JBNMKO010000030.1, read as the reverse complement.
CAGACTTCTTTGCGGCGCGGCAGTTGGTATCACCAAGAATATTATGGAGAGAGTTGACGCGCTTGTTGATGCCAAGGTCGACTGTATAGTTATCGACTCAGCTCATGGTCATTCCAAGAATATTCTTGACACAGTGAGAAATGTTAAGGCTAAGTATCCTGACCTTCAGGTTATCGCAGGAAATATTGCCACAGGAGCAGCAGCCAAGGCTCTTATCGAGGCTGGTGTTGATGCGGTCAAGGTTGGTATCGGACCGGGTTCTATCTGTACAACGAGAGTTGTCGCAGGTATCGGTGTTCCGCAGATAACAGCGGTTATGGATGTCTATGAGGTTGCCAAGGAGTATGGTATTCCTGTTATCGCAGACGGCGGTATCAAGTTCTCAGGAGACATCACCAAGGCTATAGCAGCCGGAGCTGATGTATGTATGATGGGAAGCATGTTCGCAGGCTGTGACGAGAGCCCTGGAGATTTCGAGTTATTCCAGGGACGTAAGTACAAGGTATACCGCGGCATGGGTTCAATAGCAGCCATGGAGAACGGAAGCAAAGACCGTTATTTCCAGACGGACGCTAAGAAGCTTGTACCGGAGGGCGTTGAAGGACGTGTGGCATACAAGGGACTTGTTGAGGATACGGTATTCCAGCTTATGGGCGGTCTCCGCTCAGGAATGGGTTAC
>JBNMKO010000029.1:0-31842 GCA_050874385.1 Eubacteriales bacterium | reverse complement strand
GCCAGAATGCATACATTGGCACCTCTGTCATATTTTTAGGAAAATTGACCTCCTTTAAATTCTTATTCCCATCAAATACTGTTCCTATTTCAAAATCATCATTCTCAAAGGAAAGTGTCACCATATTTTCAGAATGTAACTCTCTTTCAATTTCCTTACAACTCTTTGGAATAACTATGTCTTTTTTATTCAGACCTGTTTCACTAAAACCAGAAATGACACCATCTTTCCATTCTACCCATATAAAATCATCTTCATAGGCTGAACTGGTACTGCTGCTTTTCTCTGTCTGCTTAGTGCTCTGTTCTTTACCCGCGCCCACGGTGTCCGATACATTGTTGTTTTTGCTGCTGCAGGCTGACAATAAAACCATCGTACCCATAACTCCAATAGCCAAAGTCTTTTTTGTTAGCATTAGTTTTTTCATAATTTTTTCCTATCTCCCTCTTACATAAAGTATTTTTACAAATACAGACTTGTAGACATTACTATATCATATAGTCGCATAAATTTCAACACCAAATAAGTAAACTTATTCCCATAAAGTTGTTTTTATAGTCTGGTTCATATTAAAAACTCCCATGCCGCGAAAATCAAACCAGTATTGAATTTTGTATTTAATATTGACACTTAAATCTTTTCCCGTAACGCTGACATTGATGTTCAGTCCCGACAAACCGTCCTTAATCTTCAAATTTTTCAATATTTTATCCGCTTCCCCGAAGTTTCCACCTGCAAGAAAACCTACAAACCTATTCATAGCAATGGTATTTCCTAAAAGGATTTTCTCTGCAATTTTATTCTGTGTATCATCCTTTACATCATCATCAGATATTTTGTACCAATCAAACGGTGAAGAAAAATACGGATCATTATTCAGTCTCACAACGTCAGTAACTATATCTGACAAGCCGCCCCAGAATTTCTCTCCCGCTTCAGCGGCAGATGCAACATTTTCCGTCAAATATGAATCCATTGCAAGGCTCTTTGATGTCTGGATAAGAGCATGTGTCATCGTGTTATGTGCTGCTATAATCGAGAAAAAGCCATTTATAAAAAGAAAAACCAAAATGAAAAAAGGCAATACGATACTCATCTCAATTGTTATTGAACCTTTATTATCCTCCATTATGCACACCTTCCTTCATTATCTTAATAACCAAAATACTGCTTTTTGCTTTTGGTAAAATAACCATTCTTTGTGAGACTATCAATCGCAAAAATAGGCTTCAATGTATATCTTACATTTGTCTGCAAAAATGTATATGCTTTTTCGAGCCTGAAATTAGTTCCCGGGCTATCTTTTTCACCCGCAACATAAGCCTCCATCTGCACCAAATTCTGCAATCTCGTGAGAAATTCATTCTGATTGACAGCACAGACCATCAACATCAGCAAATGTTCTTTATAGTCCATTTTAAAATTTCCTTCATATCCAGATGCAACATTATGGTTATCAATATACTTTTGAATTTTGTCTTTTAAGCTTTTTGGTATATCTGCAATTCTTACTATCCTTTTTTGCATCTCAATCATTCCTGAAAATGAAAGGTATACTGTATTTTTTATCAAATAATCCGACTCCCCATTGACAAGAAAAACTGTATCAAGCACCGGCTCGGTGAGTATAACCGCTGCCTTAACCAACCACGCCAACGGACCCGCCATACTTGAAATCGTAGTCACCTGGTCATTTTTAAGTATAGGTACAATATCCAATAACAATCTAAACAAATAAATATCGACAAATGAAACACTCTGGTTTAACCGCTCGGATTTTGACCCCACAAGCAGATACTCTGCCTCAGCACCTTTAAACATTTTATTGTCCCCGGTCTGGTCACCAATATCGCTAAAACTTTTTAATGAATCTTTTAACGTTTTTGAGAGCTTTTTGCCACCCGCATTTTTATATACATCGCTATACGAATATCCGGTCAATGTCTTTCCGTCAGAATAATTAATTCTGTTAGGCATGTTATACACACCATATCCATATAAAAGCAATGCATTATAATATTCGGATGGCTGTGATAAAAATGTCACCAGATTGACAATCGTCTCTTCCGCCCATTTGATGGCTGCACCCAGAAATTCCACAAGTGAAGTCAACAATTTTGCTACGCCTGATATCATATCAATTAACTTTATAACTGCATTTTTGCTGTTCCACGAATTATATAAATCATCACATGCTTCGGAAAAATTACTAAGGCTTTCTATTACAACCTCGGATGAACGTGCCATTTGTGTGTTTCCAAATAAATAGCTGTCATTTACAATCGCATCCAAATTGTCATCATATAAGCCCTTTAGATTAAAAAATGTTCCAAATATATTTAAGAAAAGACCAACCGTGTCCTTTGCATCAAGGCTTTCATCATTGTCTCCTACCTTGCCCTCAAATAAATTTATAGCATTCTGTATTGCATCATTCAATTCAGAAAATGTGCTTACTGAAATTGTATCATAATTACTGCTTACTTTACTTTCATTCCATGTGGCATCTATGTCTTTTGCATTTAATTTATCAAGTGCATTAATTCTTTGCTGAATTTCTTCACATTTTTTATTCATCTCATCTTCAAAGCTATTGGTGCAGATTGAGTTAAGCTTATAATACAATGTATTTACAATATCTCTTACAGACACAGTTAACTTTTTTGAATTATCACCGCTAACATAATTCTTTATCTTTTTATATAAGTTCTCAACCTTTGATTTGGCATCTTTAACTTTATCAACAAAATCTTTATAATCTGTTTTAAGCGTTTTCGCCGCTTCTTTATAATCATTCTTTGCCGTGTTAAATGTCTCAATGGCATTTTTTACACCACTTGTATTATATATAGAGTCATGTTTATCGCCTTTTTCCAGCTTACTTTCTGCATTTTTTATCGCTTTGACAAGTCCTGTTGTGGAAGAGTCCCCAACTATCGATGCAAGAAAATCTGAATACTTTTTTCCATAATTATCTACGGCATCTATATATTTATTGTACTTACCGCCAATATCTTTTAAGATATTCAGCAATCCCGTCGCGTCTGATAAAATCTCAGAGAAATCTTCCATCTCTTTCATTGTATCATTCAAACCTTTTAGTTTGAGCTGGTCACTTAATTTTTTCAATAAATCATCCGCATTTATCCCATTATATAAAACCTCAGTCAATACGGTTATATCACTTGAATCAATAAGCTGCTGCTTCAAAATATCCTTATCTGACAAAGCATACGTTCCGGTTGCCGATGAGTTGTTTATTTTGACACTGCTTCCAACTGCCTTTGCATTTTCATTTAAATAGTCGTTAAACTGTGTCGTCAAATTCATTTTTTGTGAAATGGAAAACAATCCAAAACGCTTTTGTATGTACGGGTCAAAATTTGCAAGCTCTGAAAACGCCGACACATCTATAACCTCATTCATAAGCTGTACAACATTCTGATACCTCGCCGTCTCGACAAGCAACAGGGATATTGACATTATAGGAGTCATCAAAAAAGCCATGAAGAGAGAAATTGCTCCCTTTTTGCCATTGACAAAACGCCTAAAAAATTTCTTAATTCTTCTAAAGTATTTTTTGTTTTCCTTCATCTTTTAACCTCATCTAATCGATTAAATCTTGCAAGTTTCTTATTATCTGAATAGAATTTTTTATTATCGGTGTAATTTTAATAATCTGGTCGATGGCATGCCCTGCCTTGTCAATCGCATATTTAGTAATTTTTACAGTATTTATATAGCTTGCCACATCTACGGATTCAACATAAACAGTCTTTTCAAATGTCTGTGTACCATTCTGACCTATCAAATTTAAAACATTTCCAAGAAAAAAAGAGTATGTATATCTCACGGTAACTTCAAGATGACTTCTGCCTATGTCATCGACCACTCTTCGCACCTTTACTCCATTGCTGCTTTTCTTATACGCCAAAGAGCCATTTCTTAACATATTCTCAGTCAAGGTAGCCGCTTTTGTGTTGCTGGCATACGCAAATTTCTGGGCATTAAACCAATATCTATACACACCAACGCCTTTTATATCCTGTTTCTGTATATTCTGATTATTCTTAATATTCCTATATTTATAGGTCTGTGCAACATTTTCAGCCACATCATTTACAGCTATTGAAAACATTGTCTTTTGATAAGCTAAAAAAGAAAAACTTATCAACATTATGGCTACGATAATTGAAATCAATATACAGTATGTCGCCTCGATCATCACCATACCGCTCTCATTTTTTTCCCTCATGTACATTCTCCACATATTTTTTGCATTGTATTGCTTCACAAAATAATCCCTATTGGCTGCCTATTTTATTTATCAATAATCTCCAATTATCTTCCGCTAATTTTACCATGCAGTTATTATGGGAATTAAAATATCCCGTATCCACATACTCACATGCAATTACGATATCTGCTGTTTCATCAATAAATCCCCAGCCATCACCGTCATATACAGCAGCAAGACCATTGCTAAAGCTTTTTGCCATCGCAAATTGTGGTTCAATTATCACATCACCCTGTAAATTTACATATCCCCACATTCCTCCTACGCACACTGCAATCAAACCATCATCTGTTACAATGTCGACATCTTCATAACTTCCTGTCATTTTTTCGCCGTCAAAAAGAGAATACACACCATTCTTTTTGACTGTCATTATTCCATTCCATAAATGCGTATTATCAGCCTGTAAAATTATATCCTCAAACGTGTCCTCCGACACCCTATTGCCGCTGTTATCAATGATGAACCATTTACCATCCTGCATGACAGCCGCTTGTCCATTGTTAAATGACCCTGCCATTTCATAGTCGCCAAACTGTTTGTTTCCCAATATATCATAATAGGCGTACACTCCATTAATCTTTAAAGGTATAAGATTATCTGAATATATCCCTGACTCTTCAACTTTACTTCCATACTTTCCCTGAACTATTTTGTCTTTGTCTATGCTCTGGTATATACCATTCTTTTTTACCAAATATACTCCGGTATTTCCAACCTTTCCGGCATATTCAAACTGTCCGTTTTTAATATCCTCTCCATCCAAATCAATATATATCCAATCATTGCCATCGTACACTTCATAATATCCATTATAAAAATCTGTCACATCCTCATAGGTACTCCATCCAAATGTATAAGAATACTCTATCTCAAACATCAATTTTTCAATACCTGAACTTGTAACACCCCTCTTAACGCTTTTGTTTAATATATCGTAAGCTCCCTTTTCCTCTCCAACATCCATGTATAACTGTGCAAGCTCCAAAACAAAATCTGCGTTTTCCGGGTAAACATTTATCGCCTCATTCAACGTATTTATATATTCCTGCATTATCTCTGTATCTTCTGCATATCGTTCCCTATAAACCTTTATCTCTTTTTTCAAAATTTGCTCTGTATTGTAAATGCTCAGTGCATTATCATATTCCATTATAGATTTCTGATACAATCCGAGTTTATCGTATTCAACGGCATTATTTATATAATTATTGTATTGAATATCTTTATCATCTCCGGACAACAAAGAATATGACCATCCCATAACCATAAGGACAGCCAATAAAACTATAGCAAGCTTTGACTGTTTCACAATATCATCTGTTCCTTTCCTACATTATAGACAATATAATTCCAATGCCATATCCAGCCCAGATAAAAGGCGCTAATGGTATAGCATCTTTAAAGTGCTTTTTCTTACTCAATAACAGATATGTAGAAAAAAGAGCACACAAAATAAACGCCATCATCATGGAAACCATTACTGACCTTAAACCACACAAAAATCCAATACTGCTTAGAATTTTCACGTCACCCATTCCCAAGCCTCCATGTGTAACCCGGCTCATCACCAAAAGCAATACCAGTACTATCACCAATGTTATTGCACTGTCAACGAGACTGCTCACCGCCGTGTCCCTGAAAAAAATAAATTCTAAGATTATACTTATGCCCCTGCATACAAGCAGCACCACAGAGCATATATTTGGTATAAGCATAAGTGTGCTGTCAGTTATTGATACAATACACAGCACCATCATGCCGCTCATAAGCTTAAAATAGCTTATTAAAGACGTACAATTACGCCATGCAATATACCCACAGCACGCGGCGAATATACTGCCTATCACAATAGATATTACTTTTGTTCTTTTTGAAACAGCACGGGCCTCCAACCTGTTATCCTTCACTGTTGTTTCAAGCCTTGGCAGGTAGAATTTAAAAGTAAAAAACATACACGCCAACGTCAAGCATCCCCATATTAAACTCGAAAGAATTACCATATTGAAAGCCCTTTCCTGTTTTAATCTAATCTTATAGTGAGCCTATGAAGTCGTTTACCTTATCACTTATAGATTTCATGACACCTTTCCCTAATGTAAGGAACAACCCGGCAAGTACTACTACAATACCAATTATAAGCAGCATAGATACAAAGTTGGTATCTCCCTGCTCATCCTCAAGAAACTTGCACATTTTGCAATATGCTTTTGCCTGTAATGTGGTAAAGAAATCGTTAATTCTACTCATAGCATTTTCTCCTTTCTGATATGTATATTTCAAAACAGCGAGCCGGCAAAGGCCGCAGTCATGACAATGATAATAATTCCAACAAATATTAAAACGATGGGCATCAACAATTTGGTTGCCGCTTTTTCTCCCATCTGCAACATTCTCTGCCTTTTCATATTCCACATTTCCGAAGACTGGTGCGTGAGAAAATCCGAAAGTTCGGCACCGCCCTTCTCCATGCTCTGTAACAAAGCACTTGTAAACTTTTTGATTTCTACAGAATTGGACATTTTGCCAAACAAATATATCGCATCCGCGTCGGAGTAACCATTTTTCATGTTATCCGCCGTCTTTCGCATCATATCATACAATGCACCTTTTCCGTTCTCAGCCACCATATTCCATACATTCCTGAGAACCATACCCGAGTTAACCAAGATTGCCATTGTGGATACAACTTCCGGAAACTGTTTCTCACACTCCTCTGTTCTCTTGCTCAAAACATTTTTCATATTATCCATGCAGTAGACAACGCAGACAACACATATAAATATTCCACCTACAAGCATAATCGCAGCAGAATCATACAGCGTACCTGCAATCATAAATGTCACCGCAATAACCAAATGTGCCAAAGTAAGCGCCTGAGCCCATGCCACCGACGCATAATATTCTGCATACTGGGCTTCATACAGCAGCGATGCCTGAGTTTTCAAACGAACCATAGTTTTTCCCTGCAATGCCAATAGTTTTGTATTGCTCAAAGCCCACCCCGCAACATACAATTCATGTAACGGATATTCAGACTCATTCAGATTTTCAAATACATACGCGTATTTTTCTCCAATATGTAAAAGTACAATAAAAGCAATCGACAAAGCCGAACCGACAAACAATAAAAAGTATCTCATCTGTACACCTCGTTATTTGATATCCATAATCTTTTTTCCCAATTTATAAGCCGCAACAAAAATACAAATTGCAACACTTATCGCTGCCACGCCAACTATGGTTGAAAAACCGGCTGCAAACGAGCTGCTCATAAATCTCAGCAAAAGCATAAGCACAACAGGAATTACCATCATGGCATTAAACTGAGTTTTATTTGATGAAATCTTTGTCTCAATCTCCTCCTCAATTTCTATCTTTTCGCATATTATGCCATTGGTTTTTCTGACAATATCTTTAATATTTCCTCCTGCCCTGAAACAGATATCAAACACTGCTGCAAAGTTCTTTATGTCATCAATCTGGCTTCTATCTCCTAGTGACATCATCATTTTTTCAATCGGAACACTGTTATTCATTCCTTTTATCATCTCGTCTACTTCTTTGACCATGTACGCATTTTCAGAGTATTCCATCTTCAGGTCATTGCTAGCGCTTGACAAGGACTCCGTCATATTCATACCGCTTGACAAGGACACAGCCAAAGAGTCCAAAAAGCTGCTAAACTGCAAAGTTAACTGCCTTTTTCTTTTTTCCAATAAATTTTTTCGCTGCATCGGCAAGAATATTTTTGCCGCTATCGCTCCAACGATTATAAAAACTATCACATTGCTTATAAGTGTCATGTCAGTACTGCTGCCATCTTCATTTTTAAATAACCCACCGTAGAAGGTCAGTCCAACAGCCCCTCCAATAGCAAAAGCCAAAAAAATGTTAAGCACTTTTTCTTTTAAATTCATTATGTATACCCTGTAATTAAGCATAGGGCTGTTCAAATCTGACATTATAAATTGTGGTTCCTGTATCTTTTTTTTTGCCATTTTTTCACCTTTAACGCTCTATATTTTATCTCTTATTCCGGCAAGCCTGAGCTTAAAATCGTTCTTCATCGGATTGGAAGTTCTTCTAAGGCTTCCAACCACCTTGTCCAATGTGCTCTTTTCCACGTCCTCCTCAAACACATACAGCGGATTGAGTTCGATATGCCCGTCATCCCTGACTCCGAGAACCTCCGTAATTTCCATAGTTTTTCTTGATTTATCACGCAGTCTTGACAGATGAATGATAATGTCAATCGCCGAACCAATCTGCTGTCTTATGGCTTCAAGCGGAAGTCCTGCCGCTCCTTGAAGTACCATGGTCTCTAATCGGCTTAACATATCCTGTGTCGAGTTGGCATGTCCGGTTGAGAGTGACCCATCATGTCCTGTATTCATCGCCTGTAACATGTCGAGTGCCTCGCCGCCTCTTACCTCGCCGACAACTATGCGCTCCGGTCTCATTCTCAGAGAAGATTTTATCAAATCCCTTATTGTTATCTGACCTGCTCCGGATGCGTTGGCATTTCTTGTCTCGAGACTCACAAGATTTTCTACACCCTTGATTTGCAGCTCCGCGGAGTCCTCGATTGTGATAACTCGCTCATCCTTTGGAATGTAATTGGACATGGCATTCAAAAACGTCGTCTTTCCCGAGCCTGTACCACCACATATAAATATGTTATATTTTGCTCTTACAAGCATCTCTAACACTCTCGCTATCTCCGCTGTTATCGAACCATAGTTTATAAGCTTCTCAATTGTCATTGGGTCTTTCGAGAATTTTCGTATGGTGACTGTGGGACCGCACAGCGCAATCGGCGGCAGAACGACATTCACACGGGAGCCGTCCGGCAGTCTTGTGTCACATATCGGGTTTGCCTGATTGACCTCTCGACCTGCAAGTCCAACAATTCTCTGTATGATATCCTCGAGCCTTCTCTCACTCTCAAATCCCTTCTCAAGCTTGGTAAGTCTTCCCTTCTGCTCTATAAAAATATTGTCTGCCCCGTTTATCATAACCTCCGTTATGGTCTCGTCCTTCATTATGGTGTCGAGAAGACCAAAGCCTCTTATTGAGCTGAAAATCTGCTGCACAATATTGAGCTTTTCCTCAATAGGGCAGTACTGTCCACGCAGCTTGTCGGAGACCACATTCTCAATCTCATCGTTTAACTCCTCATCGCTCATGTTACTGAGCGAACTATTCTCCATAATGTACTTTTTTGCCTCAAAAATGACTGCTTCGCTGTCAATCAATGCCATGAAATCTCCTCCAAAACAACGTATTTTTTACTGGACAATCTCATCTAAAAAGGTGTTCTCCATAATCTGCTCCACCAGCTCTTTTGGCTTTGCACCCTCTATCCTGTTTATTCCTCCGAGAACGGTTAAATCATCATCCTCGATTTTCTCCGAACTTCGGCTGCTGAAACGGTTGTATATAACCCTGATTTTTTTCATAAGATTTCCGCCGTACTGACCGTCTAATATTTCAATGCACTTGTATGCCTTTTGAAATTTTATATTTGACGACGGCGAACCGTCCGACACAAAAATGCACTCATTAAATCCGTCCATCATGCTGTACATATCCTTGCTGAATGAAAAACCGCCGTCTATAATCACATTGTCAAAATTGTCGCTCAACTGTATCTCTTTTATAAGCGAATTGATATTCTCCACATTCAGCTCACATGTGTCAAGGGCGACATCACTAGGCGCAAAAAAGCTCACCCCGAACTCATCATGGCGCATACAGCTCTCCATCTTGAGCCCAAGATTTGACTTCTTTGATTTGAGAGCATATATGATATCGCTCATTGTGCCTTCTCCCTCCCCCTGAAAATACACCTCGGTTGAAGAGATATACTCAAGGTTAAGATACAATACACGTCTCCCATATTTTGCCAGCCTCTTAGCGGCAGCCGCGGCGACTGTCGATGTCCCGCAGCCTCCCGATACGGATGTGAAATAGATTATCTTTGTATGCACATTTTCATTTAGAAAACTCTTAGATATACTGTTTGCCCGCTCTAAGTATATGTTTAGAATTTTCTTATATATCAATTCAGCCTTCTGAAACTTTGACACGGTCATTATTCCATCCATCATCTCAACATTCTGCGCATCGACAAGGTAGGCGTACCCGCATTTTTCAGGCAGCTTTGAGGTGTCTATCTGATAATTGGTACTGAACAAAAACACATCAAGTTTTCTGTCATTCGCCTCCTCAATGGCAATTTCAGGCTTAGTAAATGAATAAACCTGCACTTTATCGGCAAATCTTGAAGTAAACGCTATTGTCATTCTTTTAAGATAATTGGCATCACTGTCTAACAAACCAACTTTTATTCTCATCTGTACACCTCCCAGCTGATGTATCTTCTTTTATTTTAGAATAATACCACAACCGATGGTTGTAGTCAATTACAACTTTCTATATTTTTAATTCTTTTTATTCTAATTTTATAAATTTTATGATGTTATTTTCTACAACTATTAGTTGTATTCTGTTACCATGTATTATTCATTTACTGGTATATGTTTTATTTAGTATCATGTAATTTACAAAGAGTCATTGTTTAATTTCTACTCTTTAGGAGGTAAAAATGAAAAATTTAAAATCACTGCGATTAAGCAAGGGATTAAGTCAACTTAAACTAGCAGAGTTATTTAACATAAGCCAACAATCCATATATAAATATGAAAATGGTCTCGCTGAACCTGATATAGACACGTTGATAAGCCTTGCCGACTACTTCGAAACATCTGTTGATTATCTTATCGGTCACTCACAATCATCCGAAATAGAACATATTGTGGTTGAACTTCCACTATCACCTGCCGATACATCTACCATTCAAAAGTTTTCACGCCTTAATGATAGACAAAAAGACATTGTTCGCGAGATGATTAACTGCCTGTCAGAAAATTATGACAGCAATGAAACCGATAACAACAAATAGTTTTTTCACTCGTCAGCAATCTGCTTTCCGGTATGGTCCATGTGATACTTACCTGTATGTATAAGCTGTGCAACGGTTACAAAGCTGTAGCCCTGCTCCTTTAAGCTTGTTATTATGCTGTCGAGTGCGTCAGCAGTATATTTTGCACCATTGTGCATCAGAATGATTGCACCATTATCAAGATTTTTGTGCTGTGTTACAGTCTTCACTATTGAGTCTACACCGTAGTCTTTCCAATCAAGACTGTCGACGCTCCACTGTATCGTATAATATCCAAGGCTTCCTGCAACCTTGACAACAGAATCATTGTAATCTCCATATGGTGGTCGAAACAGGCACATCTCATAACCTGTCAACGCCTTTACCTTGTTGTGAACCTTCATAAGTTCCTGTTCTTTCTGTTCATCTGACAACTTGGTCATAAATTTATGGTTTTCACTGTGATTGCCAAACGCATGACCTGCTTCTATAATTCTCTTCACATCATCAGGGTAAGTCTCAACCCATCCGCCTGTGGCAAAAAATGTCACCTTCACATTATGTTTCTCAAGAATATCTAGAATTTTCTGTGTATCCTCATTGCCCCAGGCGGCATCAAAAGTAAGAGCCACCACTTTATCCTGCCTGTCAACGCAGTATATCGGAAGCTCCTTAGATGCCGATGCAACATTCTGCGATGCTGCCACAATAGCTCTCGGCGCTGCATACGCTATACCTGCCAGCAAAAGCAGCATACACGCCGCCGCAACATTTTTCTTATTTTTCTTTACAAATATATGTACCTTTTTAAACACATTTCCAACCTGCGGTTTTAATGTTTTCAAGCTTCTGCCCTTTCTCACAAACATAAAAAGACCCCCGGTATATATTTCTACTAAAATATATACCGAAGGTCTGTACAAAATTCATGTTGTTAATCAACATCATTTAAAATCTGTCCAGTACAAATAAATCCCGGCAGCCATATATCACAATGAAGCAATCCTTATTAATTTACGAGAAATGCTGCCCCTATTATTCCGGCATCATTTCCAAGACTTGATGTCACAATCGGCGGTACTTCTCCTATATTCCCACCAAAACACAAAGGTTTTACCTTTTCATAAAGTACATCCGTAAAATAGTTTCCCTGAGCAGACACCCCTCCTCCAATGATAAATATTTCCGGTCTGAAAATATTCACCAGATTTGCAATGCCCGCAGCAAGATATTCTTCATACTCATCAACGACTTTTATGGCAGATTTATCACCTGCCTTCTGCGCATCAAATATTGTTTTTCCATTTATTTTATCTAAATCATGCTCTGAAAGTTCATTCATCAGCGACTCTCTATCCGCCTCAGCAACTTCTCTTGCGCTTTTCATCAGCGCACTTGCCGACGCATATGTCTCAAGACAGCCCTTTCTGCCGCATGTGCACTTTCTTCCGTTATACACGATTGCCATATGCCCCAATTCACACCCACCCGTAAGCTTACCATTGAATATCTTGCGGTCTATCACCACACCTCCACCTATCCCGGTGCCAAGTGTGAGAAGCACGGCACTGTCTTTTCCGACTGCTGCACCCCCATGTACTTCACCAAGTGCTGCTGCATCAGCATCATTTGCAATGGCAAACTCGACATTTACCATTTCCGCCGTGCCAAATAAACCTGAATTTACCGATAGCTGCTCGTTCGTATACTGTTTGAGGTAATCAAGAAGTGGTATATTTTCCCATTCAATATTGTTAGAGTAAAGAACAATTCCTTTTTTTACATCAAGCATACCAGGACATGCCACACCGACTTTTAGTCCACCTTCAATAACTGTTTTGTATTTATTTAAAAGTCTGAATATTTCTGTCACTATCTGTCCGGCGATAACTTTTGGTGCTTCCGCCTTATAATCCGGTCTAATGACACCTTTTTCCAAAATACCGCCCTGTTCATTTACAAGCCCCACTTTAATGGACATACCGCCAATATCTATTCCTACTCTCATTTTGTTATACTCCTGCGAAATTTCTGTAATTAGTGATATGACACCACCACAGTAAACCATGGCGATGTCATAATTTAACCTGTTGTACTATTTTAAATTTGCTAAAACTATGAAAAGGGCATAAATCACCTGTCCTTAAACTAAAGTTGGTCAAAATTCAAGTCAAGCAGATATTCGCAATCCGCTTCGCTACTTGCTTGATTTGGTTAAACTCAGTTCACTTCCTCCACAAAGCTCACTCCCTCAACCATCTCAAGCTGCTCTAGCACCTCCGAATGTTGGACAAAATGTGTCAGCTTAACCACAAGCAACACTCCCACATAGCTGTCGGACACGCGCGCCTTGCCGGTCTCGAACTCCGTCACGTTTATGTCAAGCTGTCGGAGCTTTTCGAGAAGCTTGCCTACATACGAGACATCCATAAGTTCCACATATATTCCAATCACACGCGCATTTGTCTCCATTCTCGTCTCCACGCGGTGCAGAACAGTGTTTATGACATAGCACAACACTGTGGCGATAATGCCGCCCGAGTAGAAGCCCGTTCCAAAGGCAAGCCCAATACAAGCCACAACCCAAAGTCCTGCCGCAGTTGTAAGTCCTCTTATCTTTTGAAGTCCGGTCACCATTATAGTCCCCGCACCCAGAAAACCTATGCCGCTTATAACCTGTGCCCCCATTCTCGAGGCATCTATCCCGGCATAGTGCTCCGCCATATACTGGTTTGTTATCATTGCCAACGCGGAGCCGACACACACAAGCATATGAGTTCTAAAGCCTGCCGGACGTTTCTTTTTTCCCCGCTCAAGCCCTAAAAGCCCGCCGCATACAAGCGCAAGCATAAGTCTTAACAGTATTGAAGCAAAGCTAAGACTTTGTAAATATTCATTCTCCATTTATCACACTACCTCAATTTCCTATGGCTGTTCCTATTCCGTTCCTCATTCTCCCGTAAACACACCCGTCACACACTATACAGTTGCGCCCGTTTTCTTTTGCCTTGTACATCGCATCGACTGAGTTCTCATAAAGACTCTTAAAGCTTGTGCCATTCTCGGGATACGCGTATGCCACACCTATGCTCGCGGTCACATACTTTGATGTGCCCATGTACTCCTGCTCAAGCTTCAGCCGCGCTATAGCACTTCTTATCTGCAATGCAAGCGCGATAAGGTCATCCTTCTCAACCCCCTGCACAAGAACAAAAAACGCCTCGCCGCCCACGCGGGCAACCGTATCTGTCTCCATATTGGTACAGTCAGCTATGGCATCCGCTATCTTTTTGAGGCATTCGTCACCCTCATCATGCCCGAAGGTATCATTATAATTTTTAAAATAGTCGATATCCAAAAATATCGCTCCGACAATCGAACTGTTTCTCACACAGAACTGCCACATAACCCCCGCGGTGCTTATAAGTCCGCTCTTATTTGTGAGCCCCGTCAGTGAGTCCTGCGTGGACAAAATATTTTTCATTCTGCTGCCGGTGTTTATCCGCTCATAGCTTCTGAAACGCTCCTGTGCATATCTTCCGGCGACCATGCTCAATACACCTATTGTCACAGTCTCCGCTATGGTTCTTGTGCCACCCGAAGAGGCAAATACACAGTACACGACAATCACTGCCGCCATAAGCAGTGTGTACACATTAAGCTCACCTCTCAAAAGGACAGGCACAAATATTGCAAATCCCATGACAAGCACATAAAGCACAATGCTTGAGCTGATTTTATAATCCGCAATGCACACGGGCGAAAATATCGCGAGCGTCACTATATAATATGCCCTATATGCCACCGACATCATCCCTTGCGCATTTCTCACAATATAGACTAACAATACCGCCATGACAAGTTCCATGGTAAATACGACTATCAGCATCGCATTATACCAGTACGGAAGCTCTTGCTCACCTCTACAAAAAAAATAGTAAATCACAAGCAGCAAATCCGCCGATATTGCAAGCCCAATTCCTCTTTTGCAGTTAAGCATTGCAAGCTTTCTCTCAAATTCCTTCCTGTCGGACGACTTGCGTTTTTTTGATGCTTTATTCATAAAAGTCTCCCATGTCACTGCTTTCGCCGTGACTCGAATAGTAATAGTTCAGCCATGCTGAACTATTATGAAATCTTAATACATCTTAGACAGTGTCTTTTACTGTCTTAGATGTATTTTTCTAGTCATTGTCTCTGTCTTTTCTTTATTTCCTTCATGCTCTCAAGTTCCGCCGCCGAGAGCTCCTGCCCGCCATATCTCGCCTTCTCGTATATCCTTGTGGCTTCATCTGCGGACACAGCTATATATTTTTCCGATATCTCATCGGGTGTCAGACTGGCAGCAACGGACATCTTCTTCTTTTTTGCATCGTGCATGACCATGCCTTTATACAGCTTTCGCACCTTCACGCCCACGGCATCATCGGAGGCATATTCCGCCTTCTTTTCTCTCCTTGTAAGCCTTATCTTCTTCTCATCGGGTGCAACAAATTCCCTTATATCGCCCTGAACACCATCGCTGCCGCGCATCTTTTTCATAAGTCTCAAAAGAGCTGCCGCAATACATACGATTATAACTATAATCATGGCAATTCCGAGTATCATCGCAATTCCGTTCAGTATGTCCTGAATAACGCCGCTCTCCATCGGAAGCTGCATTCCCTCGCCTGCCGCCTCCGCCGTGGTCGGCTCCTCTATAGGTATCTCCTCATCGCCACCACCATTTATAAAGCCAAACACAAATCTAAGCAACATAAAAATGACATTCTTTAGCGCATCAAGCATCCTGTAGACGTATGGGTTATCTATTATAAGCATCGCGCCCAGACATATAACAGCCACAACCGACATGATAAATGTGTTGACCCTCATCATCTGACCCGCCGGAAAATTTTTCACCTCATAGTTCATAAGCATAATGTCATTCATATTGTTGATATTGTGGTATACGACCTGAAGAACAATAAAAACAATGCCAAAATACAGCGCCCACTGCTCTATTATATCCCTTTTCGTAAAGCTGCCAGCAAGCATTACCACCACAAAAAATATTATCATGGCTACGGACATATGTTCATCGTTATGACTTTTTTTGTGGAGGATAAGCCCTATGGAATATATTATCATGGCGGCATATACCACAATGTAAGCCACCACCGCTATCATATCCTTTGACATGACAAAGACGGGCAGCACAGCCGCGGCATGTACCGCTATCGTGACCACCCTGTTGGTGCACCACCCTCTCACGATATATAAAGCCGCCACCGGAATACCGACAACGGCAATACAAATAAGCGGGTTAAAATCAGTCCTGCCCATAAAGCCTATTACAATAAACATATATGTGAGCGAGAACACCATGACCTGCATCACAAGCTCAATCGCCCTTATCATGTACACAATCACTGTATTTTTCTGCGAAACCATGTTATTCATGTTCCACCTCCCAGCAGATTACATCCGTTTTGCCAAGGTAATCAAAATTTCTCTCAAAGCCTTTATGGCATGGATATATCCACACAGCGTCCCCATTTTTACCGGAGAGCTCGACAAAATACTTCTGTATAGGCTCTCTTCTGCTCGTGGAAATCATGCAGTATATCATGTCATCGCCGAGCTCCTTTTTATGTTCCTGTATCACAAGCTCAAAATCCCTGCACGGCTTCTTTAAGTCAAGCATTGCGAGCGTCGTCATAATGTTCATCCTGTGGCTCTCGTCGCATCCTGCCTCGATAAGCATCTCATTTCCCGTGAGGATATCCCTGCCGTTTGACATAAGACTAACCGCCACAGCCTGCCTTGTAAGGCGGCATGCGAGACTGCAAGCCATCGATATGGCTTTCTCCTTCAAATCCTCATAATTCCACACGCCATCATTTTCAAGATTGAGAAGTATGCACACCTGCTGTGCCGCCGTGTGTGCATGGACATTGACTTTTAGTTCCCCGGTCTTAGCCGATGCCGTCCAGTTGACATCCTTTAAGCTGTCATAAGTCTGGTACTGCCTTATCCCCAGAAACTCAAACGGGTCTTCGTATGTATACTGCCTTGTGAGCACGGTTCCCATAATTCTGCGGTATGGAATTTCAATGTCATCGGACAGCACTTCCGCCGGATAGACCGTCACCTTTTTGCCCACATCAAAAAAAGTTGTCAGTGTCTTATCCATCATCACATCCGTGGACACGATATTGAGCCTGTCTATTGTGAAATATCCTCTCTTAGTGCACACAAGCGGTATATTTCTGATTATTTTCTGGTAGAACAGCAAGGAAAACACATCGCTCTTATAGCTGTAATCGGATACATTTGTGTTCACAACCTCGTTCCCGAACACAAAGCTTCTGTCAACCTCGAATTTGACTGTCACCATCGGAAGAGGAAGCCACTTGCGGTTCACAACAGTCTCGGTGAGAATAAGCTCATCGCCGGGAAAAGTTGTGTTTTTTGACACCTCTATGTCAGCCTCTATGCCCTTGCTCCAGTTATTTACATATATCTTTCTGATAACATACATCACCAGCAGCACCGCAATGCCCATCAAAATAAGACTCATCTATCTGCTCCAGTCCTCTGTAAGTATCTGTGTGGATGACAAAATGTCATTCACAAGCTTCTTCTTTCCCTCATCACCCGAAAACGATGACATGAGCACAAGTCTGTGTGCGAGCACAGGCACCGCGAGGGCTTTTACGTCCTCGGGAACTGCATACTCTCTGCCATTTATGTACGCATAAGCCTTGACAGCGCGCAAAAGAGCAAGTGTCCCTCTAGGGCTTATCCCCATCTTAATTTCCGGATGCTTTCTGGTAGCCTGAACTATCGACGCTATGTAATCAAGCACAGCCTTATGCACATAAACCTTTGCCGCCTCCTGCTGCATGTCCACAATATCCTTCGCTGTGCACACTGCGCTCACCTGCTTTTTGCTGCTGCCTCCCGGAACATCGCCCATAAATCGCTCCATTATCTTGATTTCCTCATTCTTGTCGGGAAGTCCCATCGAAAGCTTCATAAGAAATCTGTCAAGCTGCGCCTCCGGAAGCGGAAATGTTCCAGCCGTCTCAATCGGGTTCTGCGTCGCTATGACCACAAAAGGCTCCGTAAGTCTGTAGGTCACACCGTCGATAGTGACCTGATGCTCCTCCATACACTCAAGAAGACTTGACTGTGTTCTCGGCGTGGCACGGTTAATCTCGTCAGCGAGAATTATGTTTCCAAACACCGGACCCTTCCTGAGTGTAAACTCACCCGCCTTCTGGTTGTAGAAGTTAATTCCCGTCACGTCAGACGGAAGAAGGTCTGGAGTAAACTGCACTCTTGAGAACTCTCCCTCAATACTTCCCGCAAGGCTCTTTGCAAGCACTGTCTTTCCCGTGCCCGGAACATCCTCAAGGAGAATATGACCTCCTGCAAGAACCGACGTGAGAACAAGCCCTATTATCTCATCCTTTCCAACTATCACCGACGATATATTTTTTCTGATACTTTCAACCATTTCAAAATTTTGCATACTAATCTCCATTCCTCTGTCAATCAACAGCACAAATCGCAATTAAAACCGCTGTTTTTTTCACACTATTGCCTGTTCTTTCCGATAACCTTCTTAATTCTTCGGTATATAACCTTTTTTCTGTCCGCGATATACACTACAAGCGCCACAGCCGCAATGATTGATATAACCGCGGCAATTCTCCAAGATGTAAAACCGGTGAAGCTCACCACGACATCACCCGAATAGTGCGGCGGCACATACACGCAAAGTCTGCCCTCACTTGGAAACACTTGAAGTTTCTCTCCCGTCGCCTTGTCAACAGCCGAGTAGCCATCATAATACACTATGGAAAAAGCTACTGTTCCGTAATCGTCACTGTCATTTTTGAGCGTACAGTCAATATAATTATTGTTCCTGTAATTCTGCGTGTAATCGATGTTCTCGTCGGCAATGGCATACTGACTTGTGTAGGTCTCAACTAAAACCCCCGCCGGAAGATACTCGGCACCGACAACCATAGTCGTGTCTAACTTGCTCTCACCGTACACAAAGAACGGCTCGTAGCTGTTTATTATGTTTCCGATAAGATATCCGGACTGGATAAATGCCACGGCCAGCATACCCACCGCAATATACTTATAAGCCTTCTTTTTTACATCAACATGCTTGAGTGCCCACATAGCACACAGTGCAAGGGTGATACTCGCTATGCTCAAAAAACGCCACGGGAACTGCATCGTCGATACAACCTTCATAAACAGTTTGTGTATATTCTGTATGAAATCCCATGGGAACAGATAGGTGGAAAACCACATCGAAAGCGCAGAAAACACCACAAACACAACTCCTGCCGCTTTCTCCTTCTTGTCCTTCACATATCCCATCACAAATGAATAAAGCAATGCCACAGCACCCATGACAAGCCCCAAGCCCGTCGTTATCGGCAGTTCCGACGCTATTCCCTCCTTGTAACCTTCGGTAAGTCCCGAATAAGTCATGGTAGGCGCAAATAACTGACCAAGATATGCGCCGTACTGCTGTATATAATTTGGTGCGTTTGATGTTATCACAAAATTTCCGAGTGACATATAGTGGAAGAACGGCACAAAAAATGCAAGGTTGAGCACTGTCGTGTACACGACAATCTTCACAAGCACGATGAACCTCTCCTTCT
The DNA here is from genome assembly GCA_050874385.1 of Eubacteriales bacterium. GTDB lineage: Bacteria > Bacillota > Clostridia > Lachnospirales > Lachnospiraceae > CAG-882. Next base: position 11,924 of record JBNMKO010000029.1, on the reverse strand, counting down.
TAAATGTCTTTTTAATAAAGATAAGACACAACAGAACGGTGAATATGGCAACCATCTCGCATGTAAGTATATGTGTGTTGATTACACCTGTAAAGCCAAGCACAGGTATTATCCAGTTTCTCTTAAAATTCTCAGCGTCACACTCGTCATTGTATATCTTCCACAATCCGTATGCTATCATAGGCAGAAACGTCATCGCCGAGTACTCTCCAACCGACGACCTCACATATAAATCGAGGAGCCTGTAGATGGATGTCGTGTACAGCACCGCACCGACAACCGCCGTCCTTCTTCTGCCAGCCATGCCCTTAAAACAAAAGTAAGCTATTGCGCATGTGGCAGCGTTGCAAAGAAACACATATATATTGTAGCTTTGCACGACAGAGAAGCCGCACAGTCTCAAAACGGCAGGTATATAGAGGAATAAATCCCCATAAAATACCGCTGTAGCGTAGCCATTTCCGCTTAACCAGTTAGACTGTATCTTTATCGGGAAATCACCCGCCAGCAGTCCGTCCTTTATGCCCTCTATTCTGAGAAGGTGATATTGAAGGTCATGTCCGTTTATCAGATATCCGAAAAGCAGTGGAATTGAGGTAAACATAACCGTCGCAAAAAGCACAAAAAATATCTCTGTGCTCCCCTCCTTTATCATCCCACGCTTTCTTCTGCCGTTGTAGAGAACAATAAGGTCTATTATGGCAGATATGAACACTGCAATTATTCCAAGCTTAAAAATTCCGCCAAAAGTCTTCTCAACCGTTACACTCTTAACTGTCAGTGAAGCGTCGGCAAGGCGGTATGCGTATACTGCATAGTCCTTTGCCGGAAGCCTTATAAATGCCTCGCCCGAAATGCTGTTTCTGTCCTTCAAAAGGAAAACCGCATCCATGTCCATATGCCCGATAAGCTGCTTTCCCCGCTCATTTACCGACTGCATCTCCAAAAACGCAAAGGATGTGTCAGCGTTAGTATCATATTCTATAGTATATTTGTAAGTGCCGTATCCCAAAAATACATTCGGCGACTTCACGCACTCAGCCGTAAGGTTTTCAAGCTCCTGCGCGCTGTAGTTGGTATCGACCCACGGAAATATCGCAGCGACCATAAGTGCTATCGTTATGGCTGCCTCCACGGCAATAATTTTTATCCACGTCTTTTTGTCCATGCCTGCCTCCATTGTTCATAAACTCTCGTTTTGTACTTCAAAAATTCTGCCATGAGCATCAAAAAGCCCATAATCGACACCACACCTGCTATCTTCCACGATATAAATCCCGAGAATTTTACTATGACATCGCCTTCATAGCCGCTCTTTACATTCACAGCTACCCTGCCGCCGTCCATATACACATCAAGCTTCTCACCCGTGGCATTGTCGACAGCGGTATAACCGTCATAATACACCATTGAGAAGATAATTGCGCCATCAGAATTTCCATTGTTTGCGATATGGCACTCAACATAATTATTTTCCCTATAACTCACATCACAGCTCACACCGTCGTCCGCCAGTGCATACTGCGCTGAATATACCTGCACAAGCGTGTCCGCCGGAAGGTACTCTGCACCCGTGATGGCCTGCGTTGTGTCAATTTCATTTCCCTGATATACCCGGTACGGCTGTGCATTGTTCAATACATTGCTCATAAGCACCGCCCCCTGCCATATATTGAGAGCCAGAACCACCGCGGCTGCACACATATACAGTCTTTTCTTATCCTCCGAGGCTTTAAGCGCAAGTACAAAACCTATTACAAGCATTATCGAGGCTATGCTCAAAAATCTCCAAGGATACTGTATACTTGACACAAGACTGCTCATAACTTTACAGGATTTTTTCAATGCGTTCCACGGAAAAGCATATGTTGACATCCATATTGCAAGCGACGCAGACAAAAGCGCAGCCCACGATGCAATCCTCTGTCCTTTCTCCTTGACATATCCCATGACAAGCACATACAATACCACCACCCCACCAAATGCAAGACCCGTTCCGATATTTACGGGCATCGACTCGGATATCGCCCAGTCAATATACGGCGACAATCCTGAGTATGTCGTGACAGGCTCAAATATCTGTGCTATGGACGCACCGTACTGCTGTATTCCAGCCAAAAAGCGGTCTGTCTCTGTCGCAACAATTCCGCCGCGCACAAAATACTGTACAAACGGCAGAATAAATCCGATATTGACGATAACCGTATATACAACTATCTTTATAAGCAAAATAAATCTCTTTTTTGCGAATGTCTTTTTAAACATGACAAGGCACAACAGCACTGTGAACAGTCCCGTCATCTCACATGTCAGTATATGCGAGTTGATTATTCCGGAAAAACCGATAACAGGAATTATCCAGTCCTTTTTAAAGCTGTCCGAGTCCACATCGTCGGCATATACTCTGTACATGCCGTAAGCTATGACCGGAAGAAATATCATCGCCGTGTACTCTCCGACTGAGGCGCGCACATATATGTCAATCAGCCTGTAGATGGATGTCGTGTACAGCGCGGCACCTATAACAGCCGTCCTTTTGCTTCCCGACATCCCTTTAAAACAGTAATACGAAATCACACAGGTGGCAAGATTGCACAAAAACACAAATATCTTGTAGCTGTGCATCAAATTAAAGCCTGCTATCCTGAGAAGTGCCGGAATATATAAAAGCGCATCTCCATAGAAAACCCCGGACGCGTAACCGTTTCCGCACAGCCAGTCAGAATACAGCTTTATCGGGAAATCACCTGACAATATTCCATTCATAATGCTGTCTATTCTCGCAAGGTGAAAATCCATGTCATGTCCACTTACCAGAAATCCCGCGCAAAGAGGGAACGAGGCGAATACCACAGCAAGCCCAAGTGCAAAGAAAACCCTTATATTCTCGTCGCTCACAAGACCCTTTTTTCTTCTATCAGCGAATAAAATCAACAAATCCACCACGGATGCCGCCATTATATAAATAAGGCACCACTTCAATGTTCCTCCCACGGTTTTATGTATTGATATACTCTTAACCGCAAGATTTCCATCGCCTCCATACAGACAGCCGGCATAGTATATATCACCTTTGTTTACATACACATACGTCGAAATTTTGTCTCTGTCAGTTTTAAGATATTGTATTGTCGAGTTATATTGTCCGATATTTTTTATCTGTGATGTCTGCTCGGAAACGGACACAAAGTACAAAAAGCTCTCCTGTGACATGCTTTCGTACTCGACCTCCACCCTGTATACACCATAGCCGAGCTTTATATGTGGTGTCTGGACAAACCAGCCGCTCTGTGCGCTCCCACTGTCAATTACCGCCGAGCCGTCCACATTCTCTCCCTGCTGGTACACAAAATCCGCGGCGTGAAATCTCTCATTTACTCCCGGAAACGCAAGCACAGCCACCAGCATAATAAGGACAGCCAGCTCTGCACCTGCAATCCACAGCCAACGCTTTTTATTCATATTAGTTTTCATTTTTATACCCCTGCATGCCGCAAGTTTTACCTTCTGACTCAACCTTTCCGTATATCTCAAGCATCTGCTGTGCATTTTTTCTTCTGTCAAAAAGTCTCTGTGCGTGGGTGTGCGCCGCATCAGTCATGTACACCAACTGCTCCATCTGCTTTTCCTGAGTATCAAATATTTTCATGACATAGAAGGAGAGCATATACGGAGCGTCGTGCTGATATAAAAAGCCCTCAACCCCGTCTATAAGCATATTTCCGACACCGCCGACAAGCGAGGAGACACAAGGCACACCGAGCATCATCGCCTCCCCTAGCGAGTTAGGCGAATTTTCGATTGATGACGGCGACACAAACACATTGCTTTTAAGATACATTTTTTTCATCTCGTCCGACTTTAGCGGCGGAAGAAATTCCACACAATCCGAAAGATTGTATTTTACTATTAGCTTTGACAGATAACGCTGATAATTTTTCTGTCTAAGCCTGTTTTTAAAACCCGCGTCGTTGAGGCTGACACCGCCTGCCACCCTTAACTTCACATCGGGATAGAATTTTCTTATATCCTTTAACGCCTCTAGCATATAGTGAAGCCCCTTAATCGGATAGTAGCCCTGTGAGACAAATATTGTATGCTTATCGCAACTGTCCGCGCTCCAACGGCTTCCGTCGTAGAAGTCCTTCCTCAATATCTCACTGCAATAATAATATTCCTCAGTCGGATTTATAAGGCGCGTACATATATTGTCCCAGTCAGTCCTTCCGATGATATGCCCCGCCCCTCTTATGGTCTCCTTCTCAAGAGCACCTCTCTTATAATATTTTTTCCTGTCAAAAAACAGATTATCCCTCTTTAACACGTCCCTTAGTGTAAAACCGTACCTTACGCTCACAGGCAAATCTGCCATATAATGTCTTGCGTACACACTCGTAAGCCCCTGAATTGAGACTACCGTTCTGTCCGGTCTGCCAAACGCCCTCACCATCGCAGCCGCATGGTCGTACTCCGTCCCGGCTATATGCACCACGTCGGGAGCCGCCTTTTTTAGTATGTCACGAAGTCTTTCCTCGACGCTTATGTTATACTTGTACGGCTTGTCCTCTTCCTTGTAAAATCCATAGAAGTCATTGCCGTCAAGCTCCCCCTCTATTGTCTGTTTTTTAACAAACTGTGGAAAGGCTATGGCAAGCTTAAAATCCGGGCTTTTTTCCTTCACAAGCGCCATGAGCGAATTGTAAAGCCCGTCTATCCAGCCCTCCTTGACCTGCACCGGAAGCCCGGCGCGCTCGCACAGAGCCGGAATTGGCGCATTTATAAGCCATAATACCTTCATATTTATTCCTCACTTCTACTATATTTATCTTAGATAATTACAAAACTTTATATCTAAAATCTTACATTATATAATTTTGCTGATAAGAAATCTTCCTTGCGCAGATTTTTATTTTACATATTGTATCATTTCACCTGAAATCAAACTTGCTGCTCGTATAAGAGCTCCAGTCAATCGGCTCAATCATTGTCGGATTGTACAAAAGAAGCACCGTGTCAGGCTTTGACTCCTCAATATAGCTCTTTATGCTGCCCGTAAAGTCTGCCACATCCACAAGCTCAACCGTTCCGTACTGCTGTGCAAAATAAGGCGCAAAATTGTTTCCAAAAGAGTCCCTTAAAATAAGTATCTTCTTGTCAGGATTTGCCGCGTTCTCGTTCTCAATCACTGCCACATAGCTTCTGAGCGTGACGTATGCGCTGTAAGCATCCATCTCATAGTAGTCCGTGATTTTGAGCTTGTCATAGTCGATAAACACCTCGTCAAAAGTTCCCGTCGCGTCAATCTGTCGCTCCGGCATCACAAGATGATATGTCATGCCATTGTTTGGGTAAAGTATCTCAAAATCCTCCGGCGAAGCCTTGCTGAGTGTAACCCTTCTGCCATAGCTTCCCAAAAATACCTTCTCGTATATTTTGCTCGTGTAATTATTGATATCAAAAAGTTCAGGAGTGTACTCATAGCCATAAAGCTCTGACAATTTTCTTGCCACGCGCCCGCTGCCCCACACTGCCGCTCTCGCGTTCCAGTGGTGGTCGGTGCGGTAAAACATGTCATAGTGGCTTATGCCGTCCTCCTTCTCACACACCCTCAAATCAATAGCGTCCACATTATTTTTTTCAAGACTTTCCATAAGTCTGTCGGCGTTGTCGTTGCTCGCGTCCGTTATTCCAAGCGGAAGCTCGCTGTCCACTGTGTCTACAAGAAATGGCACCATCACATACATGAGATTTATATTTCTCTCATCGAGAAAATCCTTAAATCCCATTATGCTGTCGGTAATCTCCCCTATAACACTGTCATCCCTCACAGGGCTGATACAGGTAAGATAGCCGTTTCTAAGTGTTATAACCGCGTCGTAGTCCTCCTCCTGAACCTTCCAGCCTATAAGCCCCTCGTACCCTGCTGCCATCTCGGTGAGCTTTGTCTGCATCGGAAGCCCGTCAGTCGCGTACCACTCCGCCTGAGTCTTGACCTTTCCCACAAGGGATGTATATTTTTCAAGAGGGCTCATATTCTTGCTTATGTTCACATACAAATCCTCTTTTGCATAAGGGTAAATGCTCGCCCAGTCTATCTTTATTGAGCCGCTTCCATCGTCGTCCACCTTGACATCATTGTCACCGTCGAGGAAAAACGCGACAAGCGGATTGTATATCCCAAACTTTTCATAGACCACATTCTTCACGACAAGCCTTGCCAGAATGAATATGAACATAACAAAAAGTACTCCCATGCAGCACAGTGCGGTAATTCTGTATATCACACTGCCGTTTTCTGGTTTATTTTCATTTTTTTTATCACTCTGCGGTATATTTTCCGCCTTATTTTTTTTGATATCCTGTTCTACATTTCTTCCCACTTACTAAACCTCCAATTAGAAATTCAGATAGATAAACGGATTGTATGTCGCCTTTATACATATTAAAAGTGACGCGATAAACACAGCCACCATGCACACCGAGGCGAGCACATTTTTGAGCATCGGTCTTTTCTCAAGCATCTCACCAACCTTCTTTACGACAGGGAACGAGAATAGAACCGCTGCCACAAGCACAACCGCCGAATTTTTGATGCAGTCGATAAATGTGCCGTCAACAAAGCCAGTCGCACCTATTCCGAACATGTTTGCCATATAGCTTCCCGCCGCCGTTATGCTGTCCGCCCTGAAAAGCACCCAGCCAATAATGACGAAAAACATGGTGTAAACGTGCATGTACCATCCGTTTTTCTTGTGAAAACCTGTGAGCTTCTCGAACATTAAAAGTACAAAGTACAGCAGTCCCCAGCAGATAAACGTCCAGTTGGCACCGTGCCACACACCCGTCAGAAACCATACGACGAATATGTTCCATATATGCCTGCCCTTGCTCACCCTGTTGCCGCCAAGAGGTATATACACATAGTCCCTGAACCATGTGCTCAGTGTTATATGCCATCTTCTCCAGAACTCAGTTATCGACTTTGATACATACGGAAAATTAAAGTTCTCAAGGAAATGAAATCCGAACATTCTTCCAAGTCCGATTGCCATGTCCGAGTAACCCGAAAAGTCAAAATAAATCTGCAATGTGTAAGCTATCGCACCAAGCCATGCCATCGCAACGGACATGCCGCCGTCCGTCCCAAACGCGATATCCGCAATCTTTCCGACATAGTTGGATATGAGTATTTTTTTTCCAAGACCAACGACGAACCTGCCGAACCCTTCGGCAAACTCCTCCCTGTTCTCGACCCTGTTCTCTATCTCGTCGGCAACCGTCTCATATCTCACAATAGGCCCGGCGATAAGCTGTGGAAACATCGAGACATACAATCCGACATAGAGAATGTTTCTCTGCACCTTAGCCGTGCCGTAATACACATCGAACACATACGACATGAGCTGGAATGTAAAGAACGATATTCCAATCGGAAGTGCAATATTTACAACTATACTGTCATTGTGAATAAGGTAGCTTATATTCCTGGTCACAAACGTGAGATACTTAAAAATAAACATAAGTCCAAGGTTATACACCACGGAGAGCACCATTCCAAGCTTCATTCCCCGCGTACTTCCCTTTCTTCTCATGCCGTCAACCATAAGCCCAAACGCCCAGTTCACAATAATTGACAAAATCATAAGGAAAACGAACACCGGCTCACCCCAGCCGTAGAAAAAAAGACTTGCCAGAAGTAAGACTATATTGCGAAAACCCCTCTTTTTTATGAAAGGATTATAGTAAACCGCCACAACCACCGGCAAAAACAAAAATAAAAAAACTGTTGAAGAAAAAACCATCTATATATTTCCTTTCCTACATGCACATCCGTAAAGTGCGATATTTGCAGTCCACCCCCAAGGCATGTGCACCCACTTTGTAGGAAATTATACCCTATTTTCTTTTATTTAGCAATAGAGCAACGGCGGCAAAAGCAAAACAAAAGATTTCATACATGGCATTACTGCACACCATGTATGAAATCTTTTTATATAAAACCATATATAATGTCTAACCAAACAGATATTCGCAATAAGCTTTACTGCTTGCTAATAGCTCTATCTGCTACTGGCAAAGCATATCAAAATTTGGCTTTTAACTTTTCTGCCCATCTTATTATGTTAGAACTCAAGCTGGTCAACCGCCCTGTACTTGTGGTCGGTGTGCAGAAGATGGTGTGACTCAGGTGAGAGCGGCTTTCCGAGATACTCCTTGTATATGGTGTGTATCTGTGGGTTGCAATGGCTGAAACGTATCTGCTTGTTCTTGTCAAGCTTGTACAGCTCCTTCGCTCTGTCTGCCGCCATCTCAACGCCGTCGTGGATTGGCTGTCCGCCTCCGCCGACGCATCCGCCCGGACATGCCATGACCTCGACAAAATCATAAGCCACTTCGCCGCGCTTTATCGCCTCGAGAAGCTTTCTTGTGTTTCCAAGTCCGTGCACAGTGGCTGTCTTTACCTCGACACCGCCAACGTCAAATGTCGCTTCCTTCCAAGGTCCGTCGCCAAGACCTCTCACAACCTCAAACGCATCCGGGTCGGGATTTTTCCCGGTCACAAGGTTATATGCTGTGCGGAGTGCCGCCTCCATAACACCGCCTGTCGCGCCGAAGATAACGCCTGCACCTGAGTACTCGCCAAGAGGTGAGTCGAACTCCACCTCGTCAAGCGCCATAGGGTACACGCTCTCGGCTCTTATCATTCTGACAAGCTCCCTCGTGGTGATGACGATGTCCACGTCCTGACCGAAGCCCGCATCCGCCATCTGAGGAAGTGCCGCCTCATCTTTTTTAGAAACGCAAGGCATTATTGATATCGAGCAAATTCTAGCCGGGTCAATGTCAGCCTTCTTTGTGAAGTAGCTCTTTGTCACCGCGCCGAACATCTGCTGTGGCGATTTCGCCGTTGAGAGGTGGTCTATAAACTCAGGGTACTGTGATTTTACAAAGCGCACCCAGCCCGGACAGCAGGATGTGAACATCGGGAACTTGTTTAGGTTTCTTCTCTTTAACTTCTCGACAAACTCCGTTCCCTCCTCCATAATCGTGAGGTCGGCTGAGAAATTCGTGTCGAAAACATAGTCAAATCCCATGTGTTTAAGTGTCGCCGCAAGCCTCTTTTCCGTAGCCTGCTCCTTAGTCATGCCAAGCTGCTCGCCCCACGCCGCGCGCACTGACGGAGCTACCTGAACAACTGTGATTACATCCGGGTCATTCAGCGCCGCAAACACCTTATCCGTGTCATCGCGCTCGCGCAAAGCCCCGACAGGACAGTGCGTTATACACTGACCGCATATAGCGCAGTCCGCGTTCTCAATAGGACGGTTTTTGGACACATTGACCGTGGTTCTGCTTCCTGTGTTAACCACATCCCATACGCTGAGGCTCTGAACCTTGTCGCATATCTGTATACAGCGCATACACTTGATGCATTTTGTGTTGTCCCTTATAAGAGGAAAATCCATATTCCAAGAGGTCTTTTCAAGTTCCTCCCTAAAAGGCACATCTATAATTCCAAGGTTGTTAGAGATTGACTGTAACGAACAGTTGCCGCTTCTCACACATGTGGCACAGTGCCCGTCGTGCTGTGAGAGAATGAGCTGTACGTTCATCTTTCTTATCTCTCTGACCTTTGGAGAGTTGGTGTATATCTCCATGCCCTCCTCAACCTTGTTGTTGCAGGCTGTTATAAGCTTATCCTTGCCTTTTAGCTCGACAACACACACGCGGCACGCCGCAATCTCGTTAATCTCTTTCAGATAACAAAGATGCGGGATATTTATTCCTATGCTAGCCGCGGCAGCCATAATTGTAGTTCCTTCCGGAACACTTAACTTTCTGTTGTTTATTGTAAGATTTACCATATCGCAGCTCTGCCTCCCTTGAACTTTCCGTAGCCGAAGTGGTCACATCTAAGACATCTTGATGCCTCCTGACATGCCTCCTCCTCACTCATTCCACATTCAAACGGCTCAAAAGTGCACTTGCGCTCGCCTGCCTCATTCTCGGACAGATTTACACGTCCACATGCCGGCTTGTCGTCAAGGCTCGCCGAAGGGATATCCACGTCGACACTGATAAGGTGGTGATAGCCAAGATACTCGTCAATGTTAGCCGCCGCAACTTTTCCCGCCGCGATTGCCCTGATAACCGTTGCCGGTCCCGTAACACAGTCTCCTCCGGCAAAAACGCCCGGAAGGTCTGAAATCTCGCTGTCTGCCATCGCCTTGATATTTCCTCGCTTTACAGGTATACCTGCCTCCTCAAAATGTCTCGTCTCGATACCCTGACCGATAGCCACGATAACGATATCGCAAGGTATTCTCACTTCATCTTTCACGGAGTCGACAGGTCTCGCCCTGCCCCACGCATCAATTTTTCCTATAATCTGAGGCTTTGCCCACAGAGCCTTGACATTGCCATCCTCATCAGCTTCTATCCTCACAGGAGCGTGAAGCTCATACAGCTCACAGCCCTCCTCAAGCGCGCCGTCAACCTCCTCCGGCAGTGCCGTCATGTCGAGCTTTCGCCTTCTGTATGCAATGATGGACTTCTTTGCCCCAAGTCTCACTGATGAGCGCACACAGTCCATGGCTACATTTCCGCCGCCGATTACAACAACAGTCTTTCCCGTAAAATCAGGCATGTTCTCGTGTCCGATATCATTTAAAAGCTCGACAGCGGATATAACTCCCTTGCTGTCCTCGCCCTCAATTCCGACCTTCTTATCCTGATGCGCTCCGATGGCGATATATACCGCATCGTACTCCTCGCGCAGCTCCTTTATAGTGATATCCTCGCCAATCTTTGTGTTATACCTGACTTCAACTCCAGTTGACAAAATGGCATCCAAATCCTCCTGAAGTCTCTCTCTCGGAAAACGATAATTAGGAATACCATACCTTAACATGCCGCCAAGCTTAGGCTTCATCTCGTATACGACACATTTATGCCCCATAAGCGACAAAAAGTATGCCGCCGAAAGTCCCCCCGGACCTCCTCCAACGATTGCAACTTTCTTGCCCGTCGGTTCGCCGCACTCCGGAACAGGAACTTTTCCCGCGTGGTCAACCGCAAATCTCTTGAGACCGCGGATATTTATGGAGCTGTCAATCATGTTGCGCCTGCAACGCGCCTCACATGGATGCTCACATATCAGAGCACAGGCTGTAGGAAACGGATTATCTTTTCTGATAAGTTTTACCGCATCGGCATATCTTCCCTCGCCGACAAGTGCAACATATCCCGGTATGTCAACTCCCGCCGGACACAGCGCCACGCAAGGCACAGGCTGTGTGATATGGTATGTACATTTTCCGGTCTTGATATGTGCGATATAGTCGTCCTTGAAACCTGCAAGACCTCGCATAACCATTCCCGCCGCCTCGTAACCTATCGCACAGTCTGCCGAATGATTGATGTCCTTTGCAAGCTTCTCAATCGTGTCGAGCGTGCCCATATCCGCCCTTCCGTCCAAAACATCCGATATAAGATTTGCAAGCTGTCCAAGTCCTACGCGGCAAGGTACACACTTTCCACAAGTCTGTGCATGGCACAGACGAAGAAAGTTGAGCGCAAGGTCAACCGGACATATTCCCGGAGGGCTGGCAATAATCATGCGCTCAAGGTCTTTGTACAGACTCTCTACCGTCTGTCCAGCCACATTCGCTGTGGCAATCTTTAGTCTGCTCATAATTCTTCTCCATTCTTCACAAAATTTCGTACTTGTGTATATCTTATACGATTTAGCACATTAAAGTCAATGAAAGATAAATAATAGACAAACTTACAATTTTCTTAACTATTTAAAGCTCCATTTACAAAATTGTTCTTCGCAGCTTTTCACAACTCCATTCGCAAAATCGCTGCTACGCGGCTTTTCTTTTGCCGGCATACACTATACCGCTCACTTCCTTATATTC
>JBNMKO010000028.1:0-32279 GCA_050874385.1 Eubacteriales bacterium | reverse complement strand
TAAGCAAATCCTCTTTTACATTTTAAGTATCTGCCTATTTATATTAAAATTTTTATTTTTAATTTTTACAAGATACTCTATAAGTTTGTCGATATCAATAGGCTTTGCAATATGCCCATTCATCCCACACTCAATGCAAGACTGCACATCCTCCGCAAAGGCATCCGCCGTCATCGCAACGATAGGAATTTTGCAAAGCGCATCGTCCGACAGCAGCCTAATTGTCTTGGTCGCCTCAAGCCCGTCCATCACAGGCATGTGCACGTCCATGAGTACGGCATCGTATGTTCCGGCAGGTGATTTTGTCAGCATATCTATGCACTCCTGACCGTTTTCGGCGTGGTCACATTTGATTTGCCGCTCCAAAAGAAGCTCATTTGCAATCTCCCAGTTCAGCTCATTGTCCTCGGCAATCAACAGGTGCATGCCTTCAACGCTTTGTGTCTGTACGCTGTCCAAAACACTCTCCTCGCCGCCCTCAATTATAGGCAGGTCTATGCGAACCGTAAACGCTGTTCCCTTACCCGGCGCGCTTTGGCACTCGATTGTTCCGTTCATCAAATCCACCACCTGCTTAACGATTGACAGACCAAGTCCCGTTCCCTGTGTGGCATTTACCTGAGTTTTGACCTCTCTTGAAAAGGTGTTGTACATATTTTTCTGAAATTCCTCCGTCATGCCAATACCCGTATCCTCCACATAGAACACAAGTCTTGTGTCACGGGTATTGTCCGGAATTTCCTCCTCATACATGCGAAGAATAATCTTTCCGCCCGCATCCGTGTACTTCACCGCATTTGACAAAAGATTTACATAAATCTGGTTAAGCCTCATCCTGTCAGCCATGACATATTTGTAAGTCAGAGAGTCAATGTCACACTCAAACCGAAGTTTTTTGCGCTCAATGTCAGGCTCAAGCATCTGTGTCAAATCATGTACCATATCTACAATAGATACCTTTTCCATGTTGAGCGTAAACTTGCCGCTCTCTATCCTCGATATGTCGAGTACATCGTTGATAAGCGTCAAAAGCTGTTTTCCCGAATTAATTCCCTTGTCCATGCACTCTGTGACATAACTTGAATTATCCGACTTTTTCTTTGCTATCTCCATCATACCCATAACGGCATTTAACGGTGTCCTTATGTCATGCGACATTGCCGAGAGAAACTGCGTCTTTGCCCTGCACGCCTGCTCCGAAGCTCGCGCCGCCTCCCTCAGACGGCGGTTGATTGTCAGAAGATACACTCCATTCACCGCCACCAGTACTATAAGCGCACCGCATACTATCACAACGATATACCATGCGTCCATTGAAGCACCAAGCTCATCAATATTCAGCACTCCCAAAATATCGAGCGATGACTCCTCACTAAAAGACGAATAGTACCACAGGCAGTCTGTCCCCCTGAAATTCTTGTACTCAAGTATTCCACTCTGTGTAGTCTGAAGCTGCTGTCTTAGCGCCTCCCCGGCATTGTAATCATCCTGAAAATTGTATCCTCGGATATATTCTGGAAAATTTAGCGATTTCATCGACGCGGACTGGATAACATAATCCCCCGAGGTGGTTATAATTCCCACCTCCGCGGAGGAATACTCCACCGGAAAAACCCATGACCTTTTCAGCTCATCTGTAGGAATAATTCTGAGCATAAGATAATCCTTCGTGCCATCCTCAGTGCGCAAAGTTACCCTTGTGCCAATTCCGACACCCGTCGCCTGCGTCTCCTTAATGCGATATTTTCCGAGAACCGCAAACTCCTCATTCGTCCCCTCAAACATACTCTGCATTATATCGGAAAACGGAAGCTCCGCCTCCACACTGCTGTCCTTATATTTGACGTATGTGTCGATACACTCCTGCCCCTTTGGATAGTACGACGAGTATGCCTCATACGACTCCATATCCACAATATGCACAAAGCGCTCCCTGTTGGTGTTGACAGCCCGCACAAACTCAAGCGCCTCATCCATGCTCATATCATGCCCGGAAATATATGCCGCCCAGTCCTTTACATATCCCCTCTCGCTGTTCAGGTAATTTTGCGATACCTGTTTCATAGTCTCAATCGTCCTTATAAAATCCTCTGTCTTTATCTCCATCTGGGATTTTCTAATGTGCCCCGAATATATAACCACCGCAGCTATTGTCACCGTAATCAGCACGATATCACATATCAACAAGATTAATTTTAATTTTTTGTCCCTGTTTTTCACTGCATCATCTCCGACATTTTAACTCTTCTGCTAATTATGTCATATAAACACAAAAAAGGAAATAGTCCTTCTTGCCGACTTGGACTATTCCCCTCTAAAATCATAATCACATTGTTAAACCTTTCACAAAAAACTGCTGCCCTAAATATAACTCTAATCCGCACATCTAAGCCCTTATATTTTTCTAAGAAAATGCTCGCGATTTGGATATGTCTCGCTAAACACTTCCACGGCAGCTTTTTTAAGCGGCTCAAATTCCTTATCCATCTGCAAAGCATGCGGAGCTTCAAATGCACATTTGCTTATCTGTTCCGCAATCTTTCTAACAATGCTTTCATCCGATAACTGCCCCATTCCAAAAATTACGGAAGTAAAATTGCGCCCGTTGGTGCTGATGTCCATATACTTTCTGCATGTATTTTTAAGCTCCAGCTCAATTATCTCCCGCTCCATATCACTTTTTTTCTCAAATTCGTACAGCTTCATGCCAAGAAGAGCTTCTAAGGCAAGCTTTTTCTTCCTGCCTCCCAAATCCATGCTTCCACTCTCCACAATATACTTTAAATTCATCAAGTATCCGACAAACGCATCACTTCTTGGCTTGCCCTTGCCATATCTGGCTTCCCATAGCTGCCGGCGAAGCTTATCCTCCTCACTTTGTGTCCCTTTGCTGTTTTGCGTCAGAAGCTGCTGCCTCTTTACAGGGTTCATCTCCTCGTAATAGCTCTTTACCCAGTCTTCCATATATGTTTTCCTTTCCCCAATTTGCCAATAGCTCTTATTTTAAAAATTCGTCCACATTTTCCGCCGTGACCTTGTGATACGGCAAAAAAATATATCTTTCATTTTCAAAATCATAACCCGACAGCGTTTTTCCCTGAAACAAGTCCATAGCCAGACGTGCAATCTGCCCCGCCTGTCCCTCCCTGTCATTATACACCGTGCCCTGAATAGAGCCGTTTTTAACAGCTTCAAGGGCACTATCAAGTCCGTCTATTCCCAAGATAACAGGGCGGTCATCCTGTGAATAACCAAGAGCTTCATATGCCGCAACCGCGCCGAGCGCCATCTCATCATTATTTGAAAGCACAAGTTCAATCTCGTCCCCATACTGGTGAATAAGCTGCGTCATTTTATTTTCAGCCTGTCCACGGTTCCAGTTGGCAAACTGGTAACTTAGCTTTTCTAAAGTTATGCCCTCCTCCTGAATGGTCTTAATCACGCTGTCCGTCCTGATTATGGCATCCTGATGCCCCGTCTCACCTTCAAGTAAAACATACTGAATTTTTCCGTCTCTGTTTTTGTCCACCATACAGTCACTGCATATAACCTCTGTGGCGATTTCGCCCTGCATCCTGCCGGACTGTCCCGCATCCCCGCCGACATAGTACAGCTTGTCCCATTGCATCAAATCCTCAAAAACCGGCTCGCGGTTGAAAAAAATAACCGGTATATTTTCTTTCTTTGCCATCTTAATTATATTTGACGGCTCTGTCCTGTCAACCAGGTCGACGACAAGTATATCACAGCCCGCATCAAGCATTTCTTTTACAACTTCATCCTGAACATTCTGGTCATTTTTGCCGTCGCGCACCGTCATTATTATTTTAAGAAAATCCGACTCATATTTTTCGAGATTTTCCCTCAGACAATCCGTCAGAGCATTGATAAAAGGGTCATCCTGTGTGTAAAGCACAACACCGACCCGAAAGACATTTCTCTTTGCCTCATTGCTGTTGTTACATGCTGTCAGGCACAACACAAGACAGCATATCAGCACCTTTATTATCCGCTTATTTTTCACACTAATCACCACTTCACATCCGTCATAATCCTAATCATAAGTATGAAGAAACTGCTGTACCTCCTCCGAAAAAATATCCTCCTTGTGCATCAGGCGATAATCAATCACATGATTTTGCATTATATACAGACGCTCACTTAGCGCATTGGAAATCTCCAGAACGCTTTTATATCCCATGCCATATCCATTTACCGCAATGAGCCCGTCAATCAACGACTCGTCGAGATAATATACACATTTTATGCTGTTTCCTATCCCGTATATTTGTGGCTTGGTCTCTTTTTTTCCTGAGTACATTCCTGCTATCTGTTCTAGAGCACTTGTATCAAGCACAACCAGATAATCCACTTCCTCCTGCTGCCCGAGCTTTTCAGCGATTGTCATATCATACGCCGCATTTATATCAAATGTAATTTCACAGCCTGTATTCGAGAGGGCATCCAATACCCCCTGTCTGCAATCCGATGAACACTTTGTCCCGGCAAGTCCGCCGACAATACCTACTCTTTTTCCCCTGATATCGCTGCGGTTTGCCATATCTTCCCCAAGCGCATATCCCATGGCATAATTGTCAGGCATGATAACCGGAAGTTCGGAGCGCTTTGCCTGATTTTCTTCCCCGTCTTCGCACAGAATATCATTTGCCACCAGCAAAACCGGCTTCTGTGTGCGAATATCCCTAAGCATCTCCCCGGTCTCACTACCCGGTGCCGCCTGAACAATAAATGCATCAACCTGATTGTCAAGCTGTTCATAAATGAGGCTCTTTTCTTCTTTCGCATCCTCAATCTCATCCGTATTGCATATAATAAGATGTATATTTTTTATTTTAGCCGCCTGTTTAAGACCGTTGATAAATGAATCCCATTTCTCATCGCCTGACTTTTCGACAATAACAGCTACTCTCTTTTGTGGCTTTTCATCTGCAAATATCTGGTGCACACACAGCAAAAGCAACACGGCAAGACATATTTCAGACAGCCAGAAAGTGATTTTTGGTTTTTTCATTGTTTCCCCTCATTTCCGGATTTTTTCCCCACATTCTCCAAATCCTCGCAGTTTTCTTCGGTATACGGCACCGCGGGCAGATGAATGGTGACTGTTGTTCCCTCATCCGGTTCGCTCTCCACCATAAGACCATATTTTGCGCCAAACATAAGCTGGATACGGGTGTGTACATTGATGAGCCCCACGCCTGAGCCGTGCTTTGGAACCTTTTTATTGTCCGTCAGGATATTTTCCACATCCTCCTGTCTCATTCCCATTCCGTTGTCCGATACTACAAGATATATATCATTGTCATCCTTCCAGCCCCTCACTAAAATCTTAGGATTGTCATCCTCATCCATATTTCCCACACCATAATATATGGCATTTTCCAAAATAGGCTGTAAAATGAGCTTTACCGTACAGAACGGATAAATTTCTTCCGAGACATCGTACTGTGTCACAAATCGGTCTTTATAGCGGTATTTCTGGATATTCATGTAGTTTTTGCAATGGTTAAGCTCATCCTCGATGCGGATAATCGTCTTCCCTCTTGACAGACTGATACGGAAAATCTTTGCGAGCTCAGAAATCATAAAAACCGCATCCTGATTTCTGTTGCCCTCAATCATCCATGTAATCGACTCCAAAGTATTATATAGAAAATGCGGGTTAATCTGGCTTTGCAGCGCCGCAAGTTCGCTCATTCTGCGCTTATTCTGCTGCTCCACAATCTCCTTCATCAAGTGCTCAATCTCCTCATAAGACTTCTGGACAGATTTTCCCAAATGCCTGATTTCGTATGAGCCTCCTATATAAATGTCCGGCTTTTCTCCCGCTTCGTATGCCGTCACAGAGGCATCAAGCTTGATAATCGGGCTTGATATCCTTCTTGATACAATACGGTTCACCACAAGCAGCATCATGATGAGCATAATCACAATAATTACCATATATATACGGAATTGTTCTATGCTGTCCGTCCTGACATTCTGCAAGACTACGCCCACCATCTTCCATCCGGTATAGGATATGGTACTGACAATAACAGTCTGTTTCTCCCCGGAAGGACTTCGCATGTTCTTGTACACCCCATCCTCACTGTCACATACCATGCTAAAATCCTCGCTAAACAAGCCGTTGCTTATTTCATTTGCATAAGGATGGTAAATCAGATTGCCGTCCCCATCACATAGGTAATAATAATGTCCTATACTCCTGTCATTAATCCCATCAAGCATCTTCTCAATAAAAGAATACTTCATATCAACAAGAAGCACACCATTTCCCGGAAAGTCACCATCAATTATATCCACCGCACGGCTCAATGAAATAACCCAGTGATACCTCTTTGCATCATCCTGAAACAGATTTTGTATATGCGGCGTGGAAAAGTGCATATTTTCAATCTTCTGTGCCGCCTGCTCAAACCACGACTGTTTTTTAATATCAATGCCATCTTTCTGCAAAGTAACCGGCTCCGCCGCAAGCAACTTCCCTTCCATATCATAGAGCGCAATACTCTGTATTTTATCCTTGTTGGATTCATAGAGAAGACTAAGCTGCTGATTAAACTCCGGCTCGGACACATCAAACACCTGTATAATATTATAGTTTACCGTGTCTGAAATCTGTCTCATACTTTTTAGATACTGTTCCATGGAATTGACGGTGCTCTCCATCATGTTCTGCATATAGCGGACATCATTCTGACGCATGGCTATTTCATACCGGTTATAGAGCAATAGCCCGATAAATATTGACGTAACCACCGTCATCAAGGAAAGCACCGCCATAATCACAGACTGTATATCCGACACTCTTCTTTTCTTCTTTATCATACCTATTTTCCCATATGCTCCGTGCGGTATTTCGATGGCGACATTCCATACTTGCGCTTAAACACATAGCTGAAATAGTTGGCATCTTCATAGCCGACATGCTCTGCAATCTCATAGCTTTTTTCATTGGTCTCAAGTAACAGACGCACAGCCTGCTGCATCCTGTAGTCCGTCAGATATGTTATAAATGATATGCCGGATTCTTTTTTAAACATTGATGAAAAATAGGAATTTGACACACCTAGCTTAGAACATACCGTATCCAGAGATAGACCGGCATCCGAATAACAATCATGGACAATATTTTTTGCCTCCGAAAGCAGATAGCACATTGAAGAATTTCTGACATTTTTCAGTTCATCCGCAATGGACAACGACACACTCACAAGCCACGCCGACAGCGCACTCTCATCCATTTTTGTAATTTCTTCATAGGCATTTTTTATTTTTCCGGTGTGGTCTTCAAATTTCATATGATTGTTTCCGCAGAAGCGGTACAAATGCCCTACAATCTCCATCACCGTAAAATTATACTGTATAATTGTCCTTGCATTGTCTTTAAGCACCTTTACAAGCGAGAACACCGCATGCTCGATATCCTCGCGCACACCAATGCGGATTGCCTTAAACACATCACTCATATCGATATCTTCCGGCTGCATTGAAAACTCCTGCCCCTTAGGTGCTATATCCGCAATATTAATCGAGCGCCCTGCCCCGTAAATTACACGGTAAGAAAGCGCCTCCTTCGCCCCCTCATATGAAAGATGCACAGACGGCAAATCATCGCACACTTTTCCAATGCCTATCGTCACTACAGCTCCCAAAAAGCGCTCTGCCCATTTACAGAAGCGGTCACCATCATCCGTAAGTTTTTTAATCTTGTCCTCACCCGCAAGATTTACAATCAAAACAATATTCCCAAGATAGGTAAAATATCTGTAATCCCATTTCACGCCAAGACTTTCCTGCACTTCCCTCTGCACCGACATGGAAAGAAGGAGCGGTGTCATGCCGTCAGGGACGTGATTTTGTGATGTGTGCACAACCGCACAGCAAAAATATGGCCCCGGCATTGAAATCTTATAATCTCCAAGAAACTTATTTATTTCATTTTCCGAAAGTCGCCCTTCGATGAGCGAGCAGAAAAAATTAATCCGCAGCGCCGGAAGAGAATCTGTATAATACTGCTCAAGCTTGATGATATTCAGTTTTTCTTCTCTCTCCTTATCAAGGACATTTTTTAATCTTTTAAGGCAGTCCGAAAGCTCATTGGCATTGACGGGCTTTAAAATATATTCATCAATCTCAAGATGCACCGCTTCCTTGGCATACTCAAATTCATCAAAACCGGTCAAAATCATAACTCGCACACCTTGATTTTCCTGTTTTAGATGGCGCGCCAGCTCCAACCCGTTCATATATGGCATTTTGATATCCGTAATAACCACATCCGGCTGCATTCTTTCCGATATCTCAAGTGCCTTTACACCATTTTGAGCCTTTCCGATTACCTCAAACCCCAACTCCCTCCAATTAATCCTCTCCTCAATGGTATCCGTGACTTCCTCCTCATCATCCACAAGAAGTACTTTATATGTAATCATCTATGCCCTCCATGTCCACTAAAAACCTTCTATGTTTACAAAAATGGCACGAATTACCAAACAATAGATTCGTGCCATTTTTTCTTTAATTATACTCTTTTTTTACAAAATTCCCACTACTAATATTATTATTTCTTCTTTACATACTTGAGACAGTCAAGTGTAACTGCTACAAGGATGATAATACCCTCAAATATAAACTGAAGGTTGGTATCAATACCTAAAATGGTGAGCGAATATGTAAGCGCCGTGAAAATAAGCACACCTGTGACAACGCCGGAAATCTTACCAATACCACCTGTAAAGGACACACCACCTACAACACATGCGGCGATGGCATCCATGTCCCAGCCCTGTCCATAAGCTGCACTACCTGAACCAATCATACGGTTACACTCTAACCATGAACCAAAGCCGTAAAGAATACCAGCAAGTACAAAGGCTCCCATGGTCACTTTAAATACTGAAATACCTGATACTGCTGCCGCCTCCGGATTGCCTCCGACTGCATACAAATTCTTTCCGAATGTCGTCTTGTTCCAGATAAACCATACAACCACGACTGCCACAACCGCCCAGAGGATGATTGTCGGGAACTTTCCTATTCTCGGAATAAACATTGCCGGAATGGACGACTCAATAGCTCCGAAGGAAACACCCTTTGTCGCATAAGTTACAAGTCCGAAAATAATAAGCATGTTCGCCATGGTAGAAATAAACGGGTGCATCTTAAACTTTGCCATAAAGAAACCTGCAATGGATGCAAATGTTGTTGTGAGAAGCACACACACAACCAGCGCGATAATTGCTCTCAACGGTATCGGAATTCCTGTAAAATCAAAGATGTGTCCGAATACTCCACCTGTGTTGACACCCTTGTGCATGATAATTGTCGCCGTTACCATGCCCATACCAACCATTCGCCCTACAGAAAGGTCTGTACCGGTTAACAAAATCAAACCTGCAACACCAAGGGCTAAGAATATACGAGGCGAAGCCTGCTGAAGTATGTTCAGAATATTTGCCATTGTGAGAAGCTGTGTGTTCTTTACAATCGGGGTTATAAAGCAAAGCGCAATAAATATAAGTATAATTACAATGTAAAGACCGTTCTTGTAAAGGAACTGTGAAGTATTAAATGTATACTTATAATTCTCAAACTTCTGCGCCCTCTTCTGTGCATAAGTATACTTTGACATTCTGAGCAAATCAATCAGATGATATTCGTGTACAAATGCCTCATGCTTTCTGTCCTTGATTTCCTGAAGCTTAGACTCATGTACCATCTGTGCATCGTACAGACGATTTTTGTACACATACTTTTCATCCTTGATTTCCTGTTTGTCTTTAAGCTCGGAAAGTGTGCGCTCATGCTCCGCCTTCAATTTTTCGCGGGTCTTACTGTACGCTGCATTTTCCGCCTCCTTCAGTGCTTCACAGCTTTCAACCACCTTTTTGTAGTAATCATTTTTATAATGAGCACCAAGATATGTCTCAGCCTCTGAAATCAGCTTGGAAACCTTTTCCTTGTTGGCGGCTTCAACCTCTTTTGCCTTTGCCAACAGCTCATTATCCTTTCGGATTATCTCATTTTGCTCCTCTTTTGTATAATTTTTGTCTTCCTTTGTCAAAGCTATATGTGTCTTTAATTCACGCACCTTGTCGGAACCATCTACACGCAGCGCATCAATCTGCGCCTGTATTTTTCCGATATGTTCGTCAATCGGCTTTAAAAGCTTAGCTTCATCTTCCACAGAAAGATATCTCATATCATTTGCCATAGCTCTCGTACTCCTCTCTGTTACAAATACTTTGCACTAAGTCTAAGCAGCTCTTCCTGATTTGTCTCCTTGGTATTGACTATTCCTGCAAGATGTCCGTTGGACATTACACCTATTCGGTTGGTAATTCCAAGAATTTCAGGCATCTCAGATGAGACAACAATAATTGTCTTTCCCTGCTTTGCCATCTCAATAATCAGTTCATAAATCTCATACTTTGCTCCAACATCGATTCCTCTTGTCGGGTCATCCATCATAAAGATATTAGGTGAACGCTCTAACCACCTTCCAAATATCACTTTCTGCTGGTTTCCTCCGGAAAGGTTTGAAATCATGTCATCCGGGCCCATGCACTTTGTGTGCATGACACGGATTTCCTCCGCCGTCGCCCTGACCATATCATCCTTTGACAGCGCAATTCCCGATTTATACTGGTTCATATTGGCGATTGTCGTATTAAAAGTAATATCCGCTTTTAAGAACAGTCCATCCGCCTTACGTTCCTCCGTGATCAGAGCAAATCCGTGGTCCATTGCGTCCTTGGATGAACGGAAGTTCATGAGTCTATCATTATAGTAAACACGTCCGGCCGCTCTTGTACGAATACCAAATATTGTCTCTAAAAGCTCTGTACGTCCTGCTCCGACAAGACCATACAGACCAAATATTTCTCCCTTTTTTACATCAAATGTTATATCCTGAAGCTTAGGTGCATATTTCGTGGACAAGTGCTCTACCTTTAGAACCACATCGCCCGGCTTATTATCCACCGGAGGGAAACGGTTATCCAAAGACCTTCCTACCATAGCAGAAATCAATTCATTCATGTTAGTGTCGGTGCTGTTCTTTGTCATGACAAGTGCACCGTCTCTTAGAACTGAAATCTGGTCACATATCTCGAAAACCTCATCCATCTTATGGGAAATATATATAAGTGAAATTCCCTGCTCACGGAGCTGACGCATCATCTTAAAGAGCTTCTCAACCTCCGGTGCCGTGAGAGAAGATGTCGGCTCATCCAATACAATAACCTTGGAATTGTATGAAATTGCCTTGGCAATCTCGCACATCTGTCTCTTTGAGACGGACATTTTTTTCATAGGCTGTGAAAGGTCTACAGTTATTCCAAGCTTACGGAATAAATCCGCAGCCTCCTTTTTCATTCTTCCTTCATCAATTACCCCCAAAGAGTTCTTTGGGTAACGACCAAGGAAAAGATTATCTATTACATTTCTTTCAAGACACTGGTTTAATTCCTGATGAACCATTGCAACACCGTTTTCCAAGGCATCCTTAGGCCCGGTAAAGCTTATCTCTTTTCCGTCAAGAATTATTGTGCCCTCGTCTTTTTGATATGTACCAAAAAGACATTTCATCATTGTCGATTTACCAGCACCATTCTCACCCATAAGGCCCATTATTGAGCCTCTCTTCACGTCCAGGTCAATATGCTTTAAAACCTTATTTCTTCCGAATGATTTGCTCATGCCGCGGATCGACAAAATAATATCCTTCTTATCTTCTGCCATATCCCCACTCCTTTTAGAAAAAGAGGGTGTCAGGATGTCCTGACACCCTCAGATCTTTTGCTAACAAATCTCAATCATTCTACTGCTGAAGGAGAGATGTATAAGATGTTGCATTGTCTGTTTTAACCATATTGATTGCAAACGCATCATACTCACCAGGATTGCCAAGACGATTTGTAATATTTGACTCTGTCTGACCATCACCGCCAATGTAATCAACCTTTAAGTTCATAAGGTCATCATAGTTCTGAAGAAGCGGCTGGTAGGTTGAGCTTAGGAAATTATCGGAAGCATTGTAGATATTTAACCATACCTTCTTCTCAGGGCTCTTAGCACTGTCTAACTGATGTGAAACCTTGCTGTATACCTGTGTAGAATCCATGAAATCCTTATAGTTGGCAGATGTAACTGCTATATTTAACGCATAGTATGATCTCTCCTGCTCACTGTATCTGTAGTCAACGCCCTCATCGAGCTTGTTGCCCGCTGCATCGGCTGTACCGATACCTGTGTCTACATCCACACCGTCAAGAGCATTTCTTAAAACTCTCAGCGTCAGGTAAGCCTGAACATCGGCGTGCTGTGAAATAGTTCCGCCATATCCTTCTGCAATCGCTGCAACCGCATCACTGTTGGCATCATATCCAAATGTAGGTACATTGTTATCCTTAGCCCACGCATTGAACATTGACATTCCCATACCATCGTTGTTAGATACAACAATATCAATCTGGTCACCAAATGATGCTGACCATGTTCCGATGGCATTACCTGCTGTGGCAGCGTCCCATGTGGCACCTGCTGAGTTCTTCATCTCCTGTGATGCAAGCTCACGGATTGTATAAGTCTTTCCGTCTATCTCGAGTGTTGCATCCTTAACGATTGTTGATGAGCCATCTGCATTTGTTCCTACCGGCGATGCGTCAATCGCTCCGGAACTCTCAACTCCGGTTCCAAGTGCTGAACGTACACCACGGGTACGCGCAATCGAGTCGTTATGTCCGATATCACCGATTGCAAGTATGTAGCCGATTACGCCATCACCGTTACGGTCAATGGACGAGGCATTGGACTTGATATAGTCAAGTACCATCTGACCCTGAAGCTCTGCACCCTGATTGGCATCGAATCCAACATAGTAAGTCTTGTCGTTAAACTTCAGGGCATCCATATCAAGCTCTCCTGTTGAGCTGTTAGATGGCTGACGGTTGAACCACACCAATGGCTTCTTGCTGTTTTCAACACTGCTGTTACTAGATGCTGAACTACACGCTACAAGCGACGTGGAAAGTGCTGCTACTAAAAGTAGTGATAAAACTTTGTTTTTTCTCATAGGGTTTCCTCCTTCAAAGATTGTTACGTTTACTCTAAGTGTCTTTATTATATTATTCAGGCAAAGATAATTACATAGAAAATTTTTATCTCAACTATAAAATTTTTGTGCAATTTTATGGATTTTTAAAATTTTCAAGACATATTTTTATATATCGTTCGTCAATTTGCCCGTTTTTTAGAAGAAAAACCATATCGTTATATGCATTATAACGATGAAGTTCATGTAATACTGTTATCACATAACTATCGTTTTCACTTCCATAAGTCGCGGCATACGCCACTAACATGCTTTCAAACCTGGCAGCCACAAAAGATGTATAAAAAATTTCCCTTATTTGCCTTGTTGATTTCGCAAAGGCAAAATAAGGGAAAATATTTTGGCTATCTCATAATTTAAATTTGCTGCCTTTTCATCTGATATCTCCAACTAATCTATATAGAAGCCAACTTCCTCGCCATCCACATAGAACAATGCAATGTCCGTCAGGTAATAGTCGCCGTAAATATCATCAATGCAAAAACAATAGTAAAAATCTCCGTCATAGAGCAAATCGTAAAAAATCTCCGGCTCTCCGCTTACGATATACTCCTCGCCATAGTAGGTAAGCTCATCGTCGCTCTCCAGTGCGTAGGCATTGTAAAGCGGGATAATCTCATCCCCATCCTTCAACTTGGTTATCTCACGCGCCGCCGCACCGTATTCGTCAATACCGTCCCATGCTCCCTCTATGACAATCGCGGATTCATTATAATCAAGCCTGAGCCTTAAATTGGTTTCCTCGCCGTTTAGGAGAATTGGTGAAGTGTAGATTATGTATTCCTCGGCATTCTCCACGATGTATGTGGCAAGGTTCTGTCCGTCCGGCAGTGATAGCCAATAACCGTCAAAATCATCATAGAAAACACCTGTCTCCCAATCGCCGTTGATGTCGTATGTCTCGCCCAGCTCAATTATATCCTCACCGTCCGGGGACTGCATATAAATCATCGCATATACATCCGCCGCATTGTAATAACCGTCCTCATCAAGTTCAAACCAGAAAGTACCGTCCTCGTCCAACTGCGGCTCGGATGCAAAGGTAATATAAGGACTTTCTCCCGTCTGCTCGTAATCGTCAAGATAATCCCAATACTCATCATCGTCATCGGAAAGTAATCCCCAGAACCAGTTACCATCGTCGTCAAACCACTGTGCATCGTCATAGGCATCGTAGGTATCGCCTGCTCCTGATACGCTGCTTTGATTTTTTCTGTCCACAAAAGAAAGATAGTAAGGACTTACACACACGCTGCTCCATACAGACAGTTCCTCCGAGCCCTGAACGCAGAGCGGGTAGTAGATGGAAAGCCCGGAAGCCGAACTGTG
Organism: Eubacteriales bacterium; assembly: GCA_050874385.1. GTDB lineage: Bacteria > Bacillota > Clostridia > Lachnospirales > Lachnospiraceae > CAG-882. The sequence goes on along the minus strand of JBNMKO010000028.1, from coordinate 17,809 downwards.
TGCCTGACCACTGACAAAATAGGCAACTGTTTCCTCCAAGGTCTGCAATACATCCGACGCACCATCCACATAGGCGGCGCATGCGGCTATTATACCGCCCATATCGACCATGTTCGTATAGCCCTCAGATTTGTTGTTGCCACCAAAATTATCCGCCTGCTCGATTGCCCTTATCAGCTCGGCTCTTACAGCCGTGTCCGAGCTTACATCATACATTCCCATTGCAAAGCTGTTGAAATCCTTGATGAGCGTGTCAATTTTATTGAGATCGACCACAGAAAGCGTAGTCAGATTATCATCGTCCTGTGCCCTGCATGCCGCAAGAAAGCTGTCGCATACCGTCATGCCAAGCATCAATGCGTCCGCATCTGGATTTGAAGCGAGAAAATCTCCAATGGCAGTGTAATCCCAGCCGCTTCCCGGCTCTGTCTCCTCCGAACCGTACATATAATCGGCGTAAGTTGCTAGGACGTTCGCCGTCTCCACCGTTCCCATCAGACAGGCATCAAAGCCAATAAAGTCAAACCTGCGCCCGCTTTGCTCATAATAGGTATAGAGTGCTTCGTCCAGCTCCGACAGGCTTAGAGAGTCATAATTCTCCCTCTCGTCAAAGCAGACACCCGTGACACTGCCACCGCCATGGTCCCACAAGACCAGACCCATGTGTTCAGACGCATAATTTCCCACGCCCCACAGCAAAAAATCCGAAAGTGTTGAAGCACTTCCCATGTTAGCGCGTGACTGTTCGTCAACCTGCTCTATCACGCCATTTTGCACCACAAACCTCTGTATGCTCTCGCTCTCCACAGCACTGTTTTTCCACTCGTATGTACCGCCAGTCTCCACGACGAAGCGCACATTCTCGCTCTCCAATGCGGCACACATCTCCTCCAAATCGCCCGTTCCCATGCCGTAATCGGATTCCAGGTCAGTACCGCACATATAGACAAATATTGTCCATACACCGAGGTCTCCCGTCTCTCCTACAACCCCGGATATACTTCGGGTGACATTCAGCTCTCCGGTCGAATTGTCGACGCTGATACTAAGCCCACGGACGGCTGATGCCGGAGTTGTCTCATCACTATCACTGCTGCTTTCCATCTCCTTCTCCTGTGACCTCACCTCCTGCGTAGTTGTCGTAGTCGTCCCGCCGTAATCCTCCTCCACAACATCCTCACTGCACCCAACGCTGGAGAGGACAAGCGCCATTATTAACGACAATGCCAAAAATCTTTTTTTATTCAGCAATCCACTCACTACTTACCACCTCTTTCCCTATGATATCAGTATACACCAGTTCCATCTTCCTTCCCTTATGTAACGTTCAAATCTGCTTATTTGCTTTTTGTCCTAAATCCCCGCTGCCTTGATTTCATTTGCAGTGATATCCACCAATTCCATACAACGCTTTTTCTTATTTCCGAAAGCGCCGCTCATACTGCTCCAGCCATCAGTCAAAGCATCAAGTGCCGCATTCTTTGCCATATTTCCAAGTCCTGCCACCTCGGTACTACGAGCGATGTTAAACTTTCCCTTGGCTCCTGTAATCCAGACCTGATTGTTGCGGTCAAGCGGCGGAAATACAATTACCTTGCCAATGCCATGCTTTGTGATTGTGGGAACACCCGCCTCAAATTTGACATCCTTCATCGCCTCTAAGAGTTCTTCCAGAGAAGCATAGTTTCCTTTCAGTTCCAGTTTTAAAGTTTTTACACCCAGCATTTCACCAATTCCCATATGAAAACCTCCTATACAATTTTATTTATGTACAAATAAGCAGATTAGAATGTTGCATAAGTATCGTGAGAACCTCTGATATTTAATTGCTATGCCAGAACTTCAGCTCGTCATACTGCTGAATATACATTGCCATCTTATCCATGAAGTCCATCTGCATATCGCATCCCTCCTCCATGTCTATCTGTATATGGCATCCATTTCCTATAACATCAGCGCCGCTGTCCGCTCTCGCAATCACATTGCCGTCCATATCAATGACATACTTTCCGGTTTCCTCCATGCAGTAATCCCTCAGGTTTTCGTCCGCGTCCATAAAATAAATGAAATCGCCTTCATCCCGCACAATCCGTTCCTGTGCATAGCCGAGGCAGTTGTCATTTTCATCGTAGTAGCCGTATGTCGCGGCGGTGACGTAAGCCTCCGTATCCTCGTTGATGGGCTCATGAGTCACAATCTTCATATAAAACCATATTTCGCCGCCCACCGTGACCGTCCATCTCGTGTTAAATATTCCCGACTCCTCCATATGCCCTGCCACAGCTCCATCCGCCAAAATATCCGTTTCCTGGTTTACGGCTTCTAAATTTCCCCCAAAATATACACTCGAAGCTGTATTTAATGCTTCCTTTGCCTCTTCCACATCGGAAATTGTGACCTTAGAATCCCCGTCACAGCCGGAGAGCATTGCCGCTGTAACCACAGCCATCAACAATCCCATAAATTTCTTATTTATCATTTTCTAAAACCCCCCTCCTTATATGATATCTGTTGCACCGCCCGTGCGGTTTGACAATCCGCCGTCCTCATCGCGAGCAAGCTCCCTCGTAACCATGACCGCCATCGCAGTCACAAGCGGCAGATACTTCTTTTCATAGACAATTAAAAATGCGTTGTCCCATATAACATTCTGTATGGTGATGTCCATGTTGTCCATTATTGCGCCAATCATCTGTCCATTCAGCATAACCCTGAAATTGTGTCCTATCGTGCCAGCATACTCGATAAGCTCCAGCTTTCCGTCCTTTATATCCATCGCAAATTTGTCGCGCACGAACGTGAACTGCTTCTCCAACACTCCGTAAGGTTCTCCCTTGTAGAAGAAGCTATATGTAGCAAGTGCATGCCCGATTTCCTTTGTCATTCTGAAAATCTCATTCTGCTGTGTGTCATAAATATACAGATTGATGAGTGGAACTGTTCCGTCCACTATATAAACCGTATTCTCCTCGGCATCCTGCACCTCAAAGTGCTGCCCCGTGAGCTTAAAGTTCTCGGTAAAGGTGTAGACATCCGAAGGACTTGAAGCCTTAAACGGAAGCGGCTGACCTGTTTTTGCATACTGATTGATGCTGTCATTTAACCAATCCGTGAAAAAAAATATGTCCGTGTGGTAGCACAGATGCCCCGCCGTATCCTCACCCAGATTTTCCTTCGGCGGATAAACCGGCTCCGTCAGCTTTTTCTTTATAAAGTTATCCAAAAAGGAATAGCCGATAAAGCCCACATCTCCCCTGCCATTCAGATAAAAATAGATAAACTGTCCCCTGTCATCAGGTCCATATATCAGCGTATCGTAAGGCGAGCTGTAGAAACGTCCAAGCCATGCGGAGCCCAAGGGTGTCTGTATTTCCCTGAAGGCTTGGTAAAATTCATCAATTTTATATTTCCTGTCAAAACCAATCATTTTGCCCACGTCTGTCATGGAATTATAATCAGCCGGAGAGCCCATCATAAAAACTGCAATGCCAATGATAAGAACTACCGTTCCAATCACAATCCACGACGTGCGCCAGTTTCCGGCAGGACACATCCAAACTCCACCTACTGCAATAATCGCACCTGCGATACGGTACTTCCATGCACGGCGTTTTAACGGCTTGGACATTTCCTTGTAAGCCTCATTGTTCTGCTTTGCCGTATCAGCCATCGCCCCAATCTGCTCTACCGTGCGCTTTAACGGTGAGCGAAGCCGCCATAGCCACGCAAGCCATGCAAAGAGTGCCGCAAGCAGCGCAAAGAAGAACAGAATGACTGCCGCCTCCTCAAATGGTGTGCCTGACATCACATCCTCCACCGTTCCGAGAACTCCCACCAAAACACATGCTATCGAAAGCCCTATCCATACTTTTTTCAAACCCTATCCCTCCATTCTTTACAATAGATTGATATCCCTCCCGCGGTTGACCGCCTGCTGCCGGTTCTGCACTTTAAGCTTGCGAAAAATATTGTTGGTGTGAAACTTTACGGTTCCCGTCTTTTTGCCCAGCTTGTCCGCAATCTCATCATTGCTCATTCCCTGTGCCATAAGGCGCAGCACTGTTTTCTCCGTTGGTGTCAGCGCTTCAAAGTACTCTGCCGGGGATTTTAGGTAGTCAGGAAAACGCATGCCCACCTCTGCCGCAAGCTCCATAATCTGATTGGTGAAATCATCCGTCCCCTTTTCCCGCTGGTAGATTGACAACATCTTTACCATACAGTTGCCCTCGTCCGCAAGTAGGCGTATATATTTGTATTTCCTTGCCAGCTCCAGAGATTTTTCCAGCTCCTCGCAAAGATGCCTTTTATCATCTGCTTTATAAAAGATGATAGCGGAGAGCATATAGCACTCACAAAGGTCCATGTGGCGTTTTCCCTGTGTCAGCAGCAGTATAAGCTGTTTTACCAACACATGGGCAACCATGTATTTTCCTGTCTGTATATAACAGCGAAGCTTTATCAGATAGGCATACATATCCATCGTATAAATGCCCTTATTCTCATCAGGAGCTACATTCTCAAGCCACTCCTCAACCTCATCCTTGCGCCCGTCATAGCATGCTGCAAGGCACTCTAGAGCATTCAAGCTGCTGGTAAGTTCTTCCCAGCCTGTCTTATGTATCCGGTCACGAATTTTATCCACCAGCGGCTTTGCTGTTCTTGTCTGCCCATTCACAAGCAGTATCTTCATCTGCAAGGCTAACCCCACAAACAGACACCGCATATCCTTCTCCTGCTCCATGAGAGGTATCGTTCCCGTCACGAGCACAAGTGCTTGAAAACAGTTGTTATTCTGGTAATGCCATTCTGCGAGGACAATCTCATATACGCCCTTTCCACCGCTTCCGTACAGCTTTTGAACAGTCTGTGCGATGGTATCCCCGTAACGCTCCAAGCATGGACCGAACCTGGTAAAATCCCGAAATCCGTTTATGATGCTCGGACGACACGCAGACAGCGTGAGGCTCAGTATTGGCACCGCGCCGACATCTATCAGAAAGAAAACAATCCGAAGGAACATAAAATCTTCCGTATACGGCATGACCAGTTCCGTACATACCCGGCAAAAATCATTGGAGTTAAAATCCTGTGATTTCCAGTGCCTCGGTGTTTCCCCTAAAATATCCACATATTCCTTTGCATCATCAAGCCGTCCTGCCATGGCAGAAAGCAAGGCAAGCAGAGAGATTATCAACGGTTTTTTTAAGTAATTTTCTGGCTCTATACCCCAAATATAATCACGGCAGTCCCACAGCGCGGGCATGGAGAACGGGTGCATTGTAAATTCCTCCAATGCCGTTTCCAGCAAATATCCCTCTTTTTCTGCGTTTTTTATGATACGCAGCATTTCTTTTCTTGAACGTGGATATATCTGCTTCTCTTTTTTTGTCATATCGCTCATTCCCAACATCAATTATCGTTGTTTCTAAATTTATTATACCTGTCTGCCCATCGTTTGTATAGCAAACTTAAGTTATAAAAAAAGCAAACTTTAAACAAAACTTTTCACTCACTTTTTCAAAAAATCTGTATGCAAATGCTTTATATTGGGGCTTTTCTCATGTTGTGAACGAAAAAACGCCCGGAATAGAATTTTATCTAATCCGGACGCGCTTTTATTACCCATCATTATTCAACACAGTTAACATATACAGTTTTCCATAAATACAAAGAGAATGACCTTAAGGAGCTTTTTTACAGCCCATTATAACTTCATAGCAATTTCATACGCATCCCAAATGGCATCCATAATATTAGTTGGCTTGTGTGCATCACCATTGGAAATTATACTATTGCCCGCCTACCGCCAGCTCCAATACAATCTCACTGCTCTTTACCAGCTCATCCAAATAAAAATACTCATCCACTGTATGCACATTATTCATAGCATTAGAAAGAACAACGCCTTCAATACCATGCAAGCAGAAGTTATTATTATCCGACCCTCCGAACGATGAAATGATATCAGGCTCTCCGTAGCCTAATTTTTCAAGAGCTTTAGCATACTTCTTTATGACAAATGAGTCCCCAGCCACCTTATAAGCTCTAACCATCTCCTCGCTCACAAAGGTCACACGAACACCATTCTCTATAGCGCCTTCTTCAAACCGTCTGCGAAGCGCCTCCACAGTGGCAAATGCCTCATCCTTATCGAAGCTTCGCACTTCGCCCTTTATCGTCACTAATTCCGGTACAATGTTGACTCCGGTTCCACCGGTGATTGTTCCCACATTAGCTGTGGTATTTGAATTAATTCTGCCAAGATTTAGCTTGGAAATAATATTTGAAGCCGCCACTATAGCTGATATCCCCTTCTCGGGCTCAAATCCGGCGTGGGCGCTTTTTCCTTCAATTGTGACCTCATACTGAATAATTGATGGTGCCTGGTTAGCCACTCTGCCCACCTTTCCATCAATATCAAGAGTATAGGCGTATTTGGACTTAATCTTGCTATAGTCGAATACCTTTGAACCCTTGCAGTACAGTTCCTCAGCGATGAAGAAAACCACCTCAATATCAGGATGTGGCAAATTCTTCTCCATAATAACGGTAAGCATCTCAAGAATAGTAGCTATCGCTGTAATATCATCAGAGCCAAGAACTGTGGTTCCATCTGATGTTATCCTGCCATCTTCATTGACAATAACCTTCTTGCCAATGCCCGGAGAAACCGTATCCATATGTGCTGAGAAAAGAATAGGTTCTCCCTGGATATTTCCCTTTAAAAATCCATAAATATTTCCTGCTGCCTCCCCATCTCCCGTCTGGATTTCCCCAGCCCTATCCATTGATGTCTCCAGCCCAAGCTTTGTAAGCTTCGCAAGAAGATATTTTGCAATATCTTTTTCATGAAATGACTCACTATCAAACCCTGCCAGTGTAATAAACTCGGCTAACAGTCTTTTTTCATCTACCATATATGCTACCTCTAATTCTTTACATTAATCCCCATGTCACTGCTTTTGCAGTGACTCAAATAGTAATGAAAAACGTGCTTTTCACGTGTTTTCCACTAGTTCAGCTAGCTGAACTAGTGTGAAATAGTAATACATCTTAGACAGTGTCCTTTACTGCCTTAGATGTATTTTTCACACTAATATTCATCAGGAAATTTGTACCCCTTTGGAGTAAACATAGCTGCCCGCCTCTCCGGTGGCATGCCTGCTCTGTCTCCTATCGTGATAAATTTTTCAAATACATATTTGTTTCGTCTATACTGCGTCAGCCTGTTGTAGAAGCCTACAGCACCGGGATGTGTATTCAATACAACAATATCTGCCCTGATAATTTCGGACAGTTTTAAAACAATATTCTTTCCAATAGACAGTCCCTGATATTCCGTGTCCACAGCTACATTAAGAATTGTAGCATACTTGTCATTATCTGACACTGCTCTTGCAACTCCTACCAGTTTCTCATTATCATAAGCTGATACAAAATACTGGCTGTTGCTAAATGCTTTTGTAGTTTTAGAAATATCGTGCGGCTTTCCAAAAAACGCCTTTGTGAGAAGCTCATTTACCTCCTCAAAACCAGACGTAATATCTCCCTCCTTATAAGTTATCTCGACTTCTTTTATCTTTTTTTCTGCTCCCACGCTATAGGAGATGAACTCATTCTCATATTTATACCCGGCAGGGAGAAAATCCGCCTCATCAAGTGAAGAATTGAAATAAGTCCACGCATTTTTGCATCTTCCATAACCTTCCTCCTCATAAAAATCAAGATCCTCTCTTCCGGCATAGACCATAACTCTCCTGTCAAGAAGCTTCTCCTCTATACGAAGAAGCAGTTCCTTCTTCACTTTTTCATATCCGGAAGATGTGGCAAGATCCACAAGAAGAGCTGTCTCAACACCCTCGCTTATTACTCTTACTGCACCTACAAGTTTTTCCCGGTCAAAAGCATACAGCTTTAGGTAACTATTGCTAAATAGAGAATAATAATCACGGGAACCGGAATACAGATCACTCAGCTGCCTGCCTTCATTTATATCAATATCTTCTTTATAAATTATTTCTTCACCGTAACTAACACTCATGTTTACCCTCCTGCGTGAACCATGTACTAAATATAGAATTCAGGTTCCTTAAGCTTGTTCATTTTCGCAAAAAACTCGCGTGCTCTCTGGCTCTTTGGCTCATCAAATACTTCCTTAGGCGTTCCATCCTCAATTATTTTTCCGCCATCAAGGAAAAGCACTCTTGTAGAGATTTTCCTGATAAAATCCATCTCGTGGGATACCAGAAGCATTGTGTAACCCTCATCTGCCACCTTCTTTATAATGTTAAGAACCTCCGTTACAAGCTCAGGATCCAGAGCGCTGGTCGGTTCATCAAGCAGGATAATATCCGGTTTCATTGCAAGTGTTCTTGCAATGGCAACTCTCTGCTGCTGTCCACCTGACATATGCTTTGGATAATGATTTCTCCAGTCAAGAAGACCTACATTTTCAAGCTCTTTGAGGGCTATCTTTTCTGCTTCCTTCTTAGATTTTCCCTGAACAGTGACAAGACCTTCCATTACATTCTCAAGAGCTGTCTTGTGTTCAAAGAGGTGGAACCTCTGAAACACCATTCCTGTGTGTTTTCTCAGTTCATTTACTGTTTTCTTACTTGATCCACTAAGAGGAAGTGACAGGCTTATATCACCTAGAATAATTTCCCCTGCCTCAGGCTTTTCCAGAAGATTAATTGATCTTAAAAGAGTGGACTTTCCTGTTCCTGAAGGTCCTACAATTCCTATGACATCTCCTTTGTTTACCGTCAGGTCAATTCCATCTAACACCACATTATTATTAAATTTCTTCTTAAGACCTTTTATCTCTAATATAGCCATCTTAATCCTCCTAAATTCCCTTCGGCTGCTCCGGAATTTTTGTTTTCTTCTCGATTATCTTGAATACTCTTTCAAGCAAAACGGTAATTACCCAGTATATAATAGCTAACGCTACATATCCTTCCAGATATCTGTAATCACGTCCGGCAAGAATCTGATTTTGATATGTAATCTCAATAATTCCACAGGTAGATGCAAGAGAAGTTCCCTTGATCAGACCAACTATTGAGTTATTTATTCCGGGAAGCGCATTTTCAAGCGCCTCCGGAATAATTATTCTTTTTAGAATCTGCCCATATGTCATTCCCATGGCAGTTCCCGCTTCGATTTCTCCCTTGTCAACTGACTCAAGGGCTGCTCTTATTGTTTCACTTGTAAAAGCCGACTGATAGAGACCTAATGCCACAAAAGCGTAAACCATTTTGGGAATAATATTTACATCTATATTTGCTCCCAGAGAATTAAAGCCTCTAAGAATAGCCGGTATGCCATAATATGCTACATACAGTTGAATAAGCATTGGTGTTCCTCTCATGATTGAGAGAAAAGCTGTGGCAATCTGGCTTAAAACCTTTATCTTTTTATACCTGGCTACTGCAATTAACAAGCCTACCACAATGGATACCAGAAATGAGAAGAATGCTAACTCAAGAGTGATTGGAATTTTCTTGATCAATTCTGGAAATCTTGACCACATAAGCTCCAGGCTGAAATAATCTGAAAATGATGGTGACATATTCCCTCCATTAATTGACTGATGTTTTTAGTTAAGATACTCAAAATCCGATGCAAGAGGTAATACAGATACGCTGTCATCGCCAAGTACATCTGCAATCCACTTCTGTCCAAGTGAAGCTAACACACCGTTATCATATAAAGTCTTGATGCCCTCTGAAAATAACTTCCGGTATTCCTCGCTGTGAGCACCCGTCTTTCCAAAGAGTATATGTGAAGTGTTATTTGCCGTGATATTTGCTGCTGTCTCCTCGTCCGATAGAACCGCAATGTTAAGGCTTTCAAACTGTGCCGGATATGCATTTTTATACTTTAAGATAACCGGCTGGTCATGGATTAATGCTACCTTACCTTCAATTGCCTCCTGAAGCTGAATTGTAATATCTGCCGATGTGTACTCTATCTTAATCTTCGACTGATCATCGCTTCTCTTCTCATTCCATCTCTCGATTGCGTTTGTTGTGTTTGAGCCTGCACTTCCATAGATGACCAATCCTGAATCAGCCAGCTCCTCAAAGGAGCCAATCGATGTTCCCGCTGCCGATGTGATTGTGTATCGTGACTTGGTGTATGGGTAGGAGAAAAGGTATGACTCAGCTCTCTCCTGATTGTAGCTCCAGTTGTTTATTGTTGCATCGATTACACCCTGCTGTGTATCTACCAATGCATTGGAGCTGACCTGAAGGTCAAGTTCATAGTCGGCAAATGAAGGAAGCTTAAAAAGTTCAACAAGTACTGCGATATCATAACCTGAAAGGAATACCCCGTCCTTTGTGGTATATAAGGCTTCATCCTTGTTATCTACCGTGTAAATGAACGGTGCCGGACTTCCTTTTGTTCCAACCGTGATTACTGTTTTTCCTGCGGCTTCCTTCTTGCCGCAGCCTGTAAATGCCACTATTAATAATGATGCCAATATAGTTAACACTAATGCTCTTTTAATCTTCACTTTTTTCATACCCCCTTGGGTTATTTATTATCTATTAGTTTTTAAGCAATCCCTTTAACGGATTGATGGCCGGGTCTACCGAGATAGATACATTTCTTGGCTGGCGGTCATCCCATGATGGTAAATTCCATTTTGAGAAAGAAATCTCGCTCTGGTATTCCTCCGGTGTTACATCTGTGTGAAGGTATACATTCTCCGGGTCTTCTGAAAGAAGCTTTCTTGAACCATCTGTCTTCCAAAGCTCATCATATGGAACCTGGGAAGCAATTCTTTCTCTGAAGGAACCGTTCCAACCTCTGTGTCCTTTGAATTCATTCTTAGGAAATTCAAAGAAAGTGTATTTTCTAAACTGCGGAATACTAAAAAGATCCTCTACATATCCCCAGATATTCTTGTATTCTGCAATTCTCTTCTTCATCGGCCCTACATTGTGATAATAGCTGGTTTCCCATCTGACCAAGGTTACATATAATCTGACATCTGAGTCTGTAATATAATCACCGAACAAAAATCTGTTGGTTTCAAGTCTCTCCTCCAACTTATCAAGAGCTTCAAAAAAGTCCTGATATGCCTCATCGTATGCAACCCATGATAAGCAGAAATGCATTCTGTAATGTGCATTGTTTACGGTTGGGAATAACCAATCGTTAAATTCATCAATTTCCTTTCTGTATGCCTTTGGATACAGGTCAATGTCTGTCTTTTGGAACTTTCTAAACTGTACTTCTATGTAATTTGTTAATCTGTGATAATCATTGTTTACAGCCTTCTTCTCTTTTACATCGACAAGAGTTGGTGTGGTTGCTCTTCCGTTAAAGCCCGGCTTCGCGTTTTCATAGAACTCTGATAAGAAATAAGCTCCTGTTGTAGGATCCTTGAAATCCGGCTGATCAGAAAATCCGTGGCCATACTTGCCAATTCCCGCTGTTGCGATGTCATCGATAACATCTTCCAAGCCTAAAATATCTCTCACTATCACAGGTCTGTTTGACCAGTGGCAGCCATGTGCCCAGAAGATTTTATATCGGTTTGCCTCTGCCTTAAGCTCTCCTTCCTTCTCACCAAACGGAGTAATGAATGAGTTTGGCTGTCTTACAAATACTCCTCTCTCATCAATTTCATTGAGTGTCTCGTTTGGTCTAGGTCTCACTCCTCTTTCGGCTGCTAACTTATCTGCAAGCTCCTCTGTTAATATAGCTGCCTCCTGCTTTACTTCTTCCTTCTCTGTATTCACTGCGCCACATCCGCATCCGCTGAATTTTTCACTCATCTTATTTTCCTCTTTCTTTTCATTTTTCTTATTTTTAATTTATTGTATAAAAAAACCTGGTGATTTACTCCCAGGCATCAGCATTAGCTCTTCGCTATTTATGAGTACATGACAACCAAAAACATATACCCTGCCCACCGCCAGCCTGGGAGATTAACATTCGACAGACGTTATCCATACACATGTTGTTTACAAAAATCTGATTGTTCATAATTGTCATGTTTCCTTTCTTATAGGTTTGTTCTATATCTAATGGTGTTTCCATTTGATGTGCTTATATTATCACCATCTTGGCAGATTGAAAAATACTTGCATTTTATGATTAGATATAAGTACTGCCTATGACAAATTGTTTCGCGTCTTGTCAATATGGGCGTTTTTTAATTTTATTATTGACATTTCACATATTTTTCTTATAATTATCAACGGTAATTATCTTTGATAACTATATGTGAGGAGATTATATATGACCAACGAAAAAATAAAGCGCATGTTTGACGCATGCTATCAGGCAAAGCGTATCCGGGAAATGCTCCCGCCGCTGCCACAGGGCATTATGCCCTCGTACATTCAATATCTGGATGTCATTCAGTCCTTGGAAAAACAAGAGGTTTCTGTGAAGGTTTCCGACATAAGTGAAGCTATGCACCTCCCGCGTCCGGGTGTCACAAGAACGGTAAAGGAGATGGAACAAAAAGGACTTCTTGTGAAAAATGCCTCCCCGGATGACGGGCGCGTCACCTACATATCCATCACAGAGGCGGGGCGAAAACTGTCACAGAAATATGACGCACAGTATTTTAGCGAGCTTTCTTCCTATTTGGATGACATTTCGGAGGAAGAAGCGGACTGCATGATTGAAACTATTGAGAAATTTTACCGGATTATGTGCGAAAGGAGTGAACATTATGAACGATAAAAATGCTGATTTTACACAGGGAAGTATCCTAAAAAAACTGGTTGCCTTTATGATTCCGGTTCTGGGTGCGCTGATTTTGCAGGCAGCATACGGCGCAGTAGACCTTCTGGTGGTCGGACGCTTTGGCTCCACTTCCGGTCTTTCCGCTGTATCTACAGGAAGTCAGGTATTAAACCTTGTCACTTTTGTTGTCATCCAGTTTGCGATGGGCATTACAGTGCTGATTGCACGCTATCTAGGTGAAAAACATGCCGAGAAGATAGGCGCAGTCATCGGCGGCGCGGCGGTTGTGTTTACGCTCATCGCAGTCGGGCTGTTTATCGTGATGGTCGGCTTCGCCCATCCGATTTCCGTACTCATGCAGGCACCGGCAGAAGCGGTTGACCTTACCGCCAGCTACGTCCGCATTTGCGGCGGCGGTATCTTTTTTATCGTGGCTTACAACCTGTTGTCCGCGATTTTTCGTGGACTCGGCGACAGCAAATCACCTCTGCTCTTCGTCCTCGTCGCGTGCATTGTCAATATCATCGGAGACTTGGTGCTGGTTGCCGGACTTCGCTTAGATGCTGCCGGCGCAGCGATTGCAACCGTCTGCGCACAAGCACTCAGCGTTGTTTTTGCCGTGATGCTTCTTATAAAGAAAAAACTGCCGTTTACCATCACCAAAAAAGATTTCCGACTGAATCCGCAGTGCAAAATTTTCCTCAAAATCGGGCTGCCGCTGGCGCTCCAGGAGTTTTTGACACAGCTCTCCTTTTTGGCACTCTGTGCATTTGTCAACCGTCTCGGACTTGAAGCCTCCTCCGGCTACGGTGTCGCCTGCAAGATTGTAAATTTTGCCATGCTTGTGCCGAGCGCACTGATGCAGTCGATGGCGGCTTTCGTGTCGCAGAATGTCGGTGCCGGAAAGACAAAACGTGCAAAACAGTCCATGTTTACCGGAATCGGCATAGGACTTGCCGTCGGCTGCATTGTTTTCGTGCTTATCTGGTTTAAGGGCGATATGCTGTCCGGATTTTTCTCCCCGGATGCTGCTGTCGTGCAAAAAGCCTTTGAATACTTAAAGGGCTTTGCGCTAGAGACAATCGCTACCGCCATACTTTTTAGCATGGTCGGCTACTTCAACGGCAACAACCAGACACTCTGGGTTATGGCGCAAGGTCTCATCCAGACGCTTCTTGTCCGTCTGCCGTTTGCATACATAATGAGTATCCAGCCAAACGCCAGCCTGACCATGATTGGTCTCGCCGCACCGGTTTCCACAATGGTCGGAATTGTGCTGAATGTTGGATTTTATCTGTATTTAAACCATCGGGAACATTCTCTTGACCAGCCGACGCAGCCGTTGGATTAACGTAGGAAACCACACCTACCCACAATAAATAAAAGGGACTGTAAAAAAGTCCCTTAAAAGAAAAATTTATATTTTTTTCAATTATCTACTTGACAGGGAGAAGTTCAATTTATCCTGCCATCTTCCATAATACATTCTAAAAATTGTCAAATAATGAGTCAATCTCTTCTATCTCTTTCATCATCCTATCAGAGATTTCATTTTCAATAAATTCCTGTTTAATTCTAGCAATAAATCTCAAATCCGAGAACAAATGTGTAATGGTATTTAATAGACTTCCTATATCTAAATTTTTAACATTCCTTGTTATTGCAGTATTTATTATTGTACTAGAGGACGCAATTGTATTTGAAATTAATAATATCTTTCTCGTTCTTACCTCAAATAAATCTTTATCCTCATCTTCTTTCCTAAATAGTCCATGAGTTAATGTAATAATAATATCAAATAGCTTTGATACAATAAAAGACGCACCTATAATTTTAGCATCTCTAGCAAAACACAACGCATCATAATGTTCACTATATAGTTTACTTGCAAACTTCTCATTAATACCAGATAGTATTGGAACTGGCAATCCTAATTTAGTAAACTCATCTGATTTAAGATGTTGGGCTTGTGCAAACAGGGCTGCCGGAAGATTCAAATAATCTGCTTTTATGTCTTCATAACACTCTTTAAACATCTGCCCCATGAATACAACTTCTGGAGTTATAATCATCTTCTTTCCGCCAGTTGTTGGATCTATTCTAGAAATACGATTAGTATGAAAATTATTAAATGTAATACAATCAGTAATAATATTCGCAGTACCAAAAACCCAACCCAAAATAGGATCATGACCTAAAGTATACATACGATGATACATTCCGCCCATATTAATTCCTAAATCTTTAGAACCTTTAGTAATATCATACGGAACAGTTTGATATAAAATGTTAATCCAATGTCCTGTTCCATGATTTTCTAAATGTTTATCTCTAAACTTATCATTTGCTTCTTGATGTGCTTTTTCAATTGATCTATCATTATGCTCTAATCTTTTTGAAGGGTCAAAACTTTTACCATAATCAAATTTATCAACAACATATGGAAAAACTAATGATTTTGCAACCTGCAGTGCTGTCGCAATAGTTAAAAATGCTAAATCCGTTTTATTAATAATGCCAGTCATTCTAGAAAACTGTTTGTTTATTTCATTCAATTCCTCAAAAGCATTATTAATTTCACTTTCTGTCATAATATCTTCCAACACAACCGGATTAGGCTCATGCAAGTTTGCTTGTTGCACTATTTCTTCCCATGTTTCTAGTTGCGGTCTGCATTCCAAAGGTATATCATGCCCTTTTTCAGCTACTTGAGTTGACAGTTCAAGAATTTCCTTATTCTTTCCCAAAGAACGTAATAATTCTAATGATGAATCAATATTACTATCTGCAGCACTTCTAGTAATCTGTAGGTCAGAGTCATTAAGTACTGATGTTGATAAATCCTGATTCATTTTAAGAACCTTGTTTATCTCCATTTCATCATCTGAATACTTAAATTTACTCATTAAGACACCCCATAAATCATTTATTACACAATACCTAAATCATGTTGTAAATCTTTAATCGCAGACTGTAATAAAATATTTAGTCCGTTTAAATAATTAATTCTTTCCTTATCAGCATTACTTTCTTCTTTTAACGCTTTTACAATAGCAGTCTGTTTTGCAAGCGCAGTCTTATATACTAATTCTTTCGCCTCACGTAATTTCTTATTTTTTACATGTGATGCAATACCCATACCTGCACCACCAAGAATTACAGCTGGTGCAGCCAATACAGCGATTCCTGCAACCATACCACCACCTACCAATGCACCTGCAGCGGCTAATCCGCTTGTAATTCCTGCAGCACTTAACCCAGCAACTGAACCGCCTAAGTATAGACCTGCAAACCCAATACCTGCACCGACTCCAACACCAACTGCACCTGCAACAGCCTCACCTATTGGAGAATCTTCTATCCTTCTCGATTTATCATTTAATGCTTTATCAGCATCATCAATTACAGCTTGCACAGTTTTCAATGCGTCTTGACTTTGAAATTTCATCTCTTTTTTACTCGTAACATATTCTCCCATAATAGAACCTCCTAAACATTTGTTATATTTTTTATACCACTTTACAACTTTTTAAATAAAAAAATACCCCATGGTCACTTTTGGTGTAAACTGTGAGCCCTGATAACTATGAAGTATCAGCTCTCCTTTTATTTGGGCTGGCAGGTACAACCTTCTTCTTCATGAAGGCGTACAATCTTCTTTTTAAATTCTGGTGTGTAAATTTGTGGCATAAATAAGTACCTCTTTCTTTGATAAGATTATTATATATTATTAGCCACTATTTTTACAACATTATTATAGCACTACAATACCGTAAGAATAACTGTCTTAATAATTCATCAAAATAATACAGTTCCACAATATCTTCAAAATTTCCTACTGTAAACAATATTTACAGTTTCACAACTTTATCTGCCATTGCAATCGTAGATGGGCAATTATAATCGTGGTACGTTTCCTGCTTATTCTATTTACTCCATTGAGCATATCTTGCAGTGTATTGCTTTCTAAGTAATCCCTTATAACTGTTTCAAGACCTTTCCAGAATGAAATCGTTGTACACTTTGCGATCTGTTCACATTTTTCCCCGTCAACACACAGACATGCAACAGGAGCAATATCTCCTTCCATAAGCTGAAGTATGTCTATCACTTTATATTCACATGGTTCCCGCACTAGACGATAACCACCGCCTTTGCCGCTGGCACTCTCAAGCATTTTTCCTTTCGTCAATATATTCATTATGCTCTCCAGATATTTTAAAGAAATATCCTGCCTGGCAGCAATTTGTTTTACCGGAATGAACTCTCCTGTGCTATGCTGTGCAAGGTCGACCATGACCCGCAAAGCATACCGCCCTTTTGCTGATATCATCATCTTGTCCACCACCTCTTTAGCACATAATTATATTTCTATTTCCCTACTATGTAAATAGGAGTTAGAATTTTTTTAGATTTGGCTCTTTCTTATTTGATTACCTAGTGTGTGTGAAGCGTTATTTGCTAGTTTGGTCTGTGCAGATCTGAGTTCATCCGATATATTTTAATAATTTTGATGGTTTCTCGGTAATTACTAATTTTATATATTTTTCACTCAAATTTTGTTTCCTTCCTTCATTTTTTTATTTGCTTTTTGATAGCATAAATGCTATCATGTATATAGAATAAATATTTGCACTTGGAGAACATATACTAATGTACAACATTGAATTTTACGAGGATTCCAATGGCAGATCAGAGCTTTGGGAATTTCTTGAATCTCTTCGAGTCAAAGCAGCCACAAACAAAGATGCCCGTATTCAATATAAGCAGATAAGTTTGTACATCCAGCTCCTCGAAGATAATGGTACACGGCTTAATGAAAATATTACAAAACACCTTGGTGATGATATCTGGGAGCTTCGCCCAGGCAATAACCGTGTTTTATATTTTTATTTCAGGAATGATACCTTTGTGCTTTTGCATCAATTCCGCAAGAAAACTCAAAAGACTCCCAAGCGCGAAATTGAACGAGCAAAAGCCGAACGCGATGATTACCTTGCCCGAAAGGAGGCTGAACGATTATGAAAACCTGGAATGACTATAAGGAACATGTAAGAACCGTTGATCCTGAAATTGGAAAAGACATTGATGAAGT
>JBNMKO010000027.1:0-33269 GCA_050874385.1 Eubacteriales bacterium | reverse complement strand
CTCCATAACTGCCCCCATATTTTTAATTTATATATATAATACACCCTAATTCCCACATTTCTAAGTGCTTTTTTCTTACAAATTTCTTACGAATTTCATTTTTGTTCTATCAGTATATTTCCTAAGTCCAAATAAACCGTTTTCAATGGCACACATCAATATTTTTCCTTACTTGAATTAAGCAAAAATGTGTTAAAATACACTGCTTTTGTCTTTAATTTAATTTGCGATATCAAGCCGCGCCAAAAAGAACCGTCCCCCATGCCACAAAGAACCTTCCCCACCGGCTTACCGCACCACACAACAAACGCTGCACCGGCAACGGCGACACCAATCCACAATAACTGTCTTGCGCACCCAAAGTCAAGTGCCATGCCAAGCAAACTAATCTCCGGCTTAATATTTATAAAATAATCCGCTTTTTCCCATAATTTCTGCACCAAAAATATCCCCGGAGCATGTCCTAGATAGATATACATGCTGTTTTTTCCGACCTCTGACAGATAGCTTTTTTTACAGCTTATTATTTTTAAAAGGCAAAGGCACTGAACCGCCCCTAAAATATATCCGATAACTCTATGTATTGGCGCATATCCAAGCTCCGAATACGAATATGACCCGTACAGCCATCTGTAGTCAATCATCGGCGATATTGCAAAAATAAGCACCACACAGAATGTAAGAACAGCCATACATTTCCACCTGTCCATTTTTGCAAAAATCCTGTACACCCTGCTCTCCTGCTCCTTCGCCTTTCTCGCATAATACCCAAGCAGAAAATACGGATAAAATACAATAATTCTCGACAGGCTCATATAATATCCAACCGTGTCATCATACCCCACAAGCAATGCCACAAAAACGCTCCCAAGCAAAATCAGTCTCTGCTTTTTTACACATTCCGTATCGACAAAAAGCACTGAAATCTTCCACACAGCCAGCGCAGGCAGATACCACAAATACCAGAACGGAGTTGTAAGCTGTGCGCTCATACCTTCCACATTCACCAAAAAACTTACGCATATCCCACACACAAGCTGTATGCACAGATACGGCGCAATAATTTTTTTCACAATCTTATCCGCATCAAAGCGCGCAAAATACCCCGATATCATCACAAACAACGGCATATGCACACTGTATATCACAACATACACACCCCTCGCAATTCCCGTCAAATCAGCCTCAAGAATGTGCCCCAGCACAACCGCAAATATCATAAGCCCTTTCGCATTGTCAAAAAGATAATCTCTGTTTTTCATGTCAATTCCCTCCTCACAAACAGAGAATATCAGACAATTCTGTCGAAACGGGCGATGAAATTTTTACAATTTTCTTACAAAATATAAAGCAAAAGCGGAAGTACTGTTTCCAATACTTCCGCTTAACTATTGTGTTTAATGACCAAAATGAACCATTCCCAATGGCATTTACTGCTGCCCCTGCGTATTCTTTATTGTCACACTGAGCTGGTTGAATGGTATCTCAATGCCGTTCTCGTCGAGTGCCAGCTTGTACTGCTCGGTGAGTGTCCACTTGGTATCCCAGTATTTGTCGGAGCTCACCCACACTCTCGTCTCGAGTGTGACCTGACTTGCATCAAGGCTTGCCACAAACACATTGATAGGATTGTCTCTCATGACATTCTCATTCTTGTCGATAATTCCCATGAGAACACTTTTTGCGGCTGCGATGTCAGACTCGTAGCTTATGCCGACCTGAATATCCACACGTCTTTTGTCCATCGCACTCACATTCTTCACGCTTGAGTTTGCGAGAGTTCCGTTAGGTATCACAATCATCTTGTTGTCAACCGTCGCAAGCTTTGTATAAAACACATCAATTCCGACAACCGTTCCCTCGTCTCCGCATGCCACAATGTAGTCGCCTACCTTGAACGGCTTGAAAATAAGTATCAGCACACCGCCCGCAAAGTTTGCAAGGCTTCCCTGAAGTGCAAGACCAACCGACAATGTAACCGTACCGAACAGGGTGACAAACGTCGTCGTAGGTATTCCAAGTATGGAGACAATCGCTATGAACAACAGCACATACAAGCTTATTTTGATAATTGAATATACAAATTTTACAACTATAGGCTCAATTTTTCCTCTGTTGAGTGCCTTTGTCGAGAGCTTTAAAACCCATTTTATAAGCTTGCTTCCAACAAAATACACAAGGATTGCAATCAAAATATTTTTGCCAAACTTCAAGGCATAATCGATAATTGTGTCCAAAACCTTGTCCCAATGTGATACGCTTGATGTGACCGTATCGGCAATCTGGGTGGTTGTAATCTCGTCCAAAGCTTTAGCAATCAAAATCTTGTCTAAAACCATAGTTTATTCCTCTCCGTATATTTTTTAGTTAATTTTCTCTCCTGCACAAGACTTTCCGCCGTTTTAAGAAAGATATTTTAAGACAACTTTAAAACAGACACTCTATTTTTTAACTGCCTTTGCATTTGCTGTCTTAGCATTTGCAGTCCTAGGCTCCTTTGCCTTTGTGCCCTCAACCTTTGTATTCTTTTTATTTACTGCTTCCGGATTTTCCTTCTCTCCGCTGTCGGTATCGGACTTTTTATCAGTATCAAGCTTTTTTGCAGACTTTTTTGCACTTTCTTTTTCATTCTTAGGCTTCTTTCCTTCCACATTTTCAGAATTTGAAGCCGTCTCAGGCGCAGCAGCTACTTCATCGACAATCTCAGGCACTTCAATCTCATCCACCGGCACTGTATTTTCCTCAACTCTTCTGAAAATACATATTCCAAGAGGCGGCACGGTGATGTGTATTGAATTTTTGCGGTCATCGCACTCACTCTTTTCAGAGACCTTCACCCTTGAATTGGTCTTGCCGGTTCCTCCGTACTTTTTCGCATTGCTGTTGAAGATTTCCTTATAATGACCGGCTTTTGGAACACCAATCTTGTACTTTTCACGAAGAACAGGCGTAAAGCTCACCACGATAAGAAGTTCATCGCCATTCTTAGCCTTGCGGATATAGGACACAATACACTCATCGGCGGAGATATTGTTAATCCATTCAAATCCTTCCTTATTGTAATCAAGCTCATAGAGAGCCGGCTCTTTCTTGTAAAGCGCATTCAAATCCTTCATGTATCTGTGAAGCTTCTGGTTGCGCTCCTTGGAAAGCTCGTCCCAGTCGAGACTCTTTTCCTCCCACCACTCATTGAACTGACCGAAATCTTGTCCCATGAAAAGCAGTTTCTTGCCCGGATGTGTGTACATAAAGCCGTACGCCGCACGAAGGTCTGAGAACTTCTCGTCAAGGTCATCCTCCGGCATCTTGTTAATCATTGAAGCCTTTCCGTGAACCACCTCATCATGTGAGATGACAAGAATAAAATCTTCGCTGTAAGCGTATATCATGCTGAAAGTGAGCTCACCGTAACGCCCTTTTCTGAAAAGAGGGTCTGCGCTCATAAAATCAAGGAAATCATTCATCCAGCCCATATTCCACTTATAATCAAAGCCAAGTCCGCCGTCCTTAATGTCACCTGTCACCATCGGCCACGCTGTTGACTCCTCCGCAATCAGCATTGAAGTCTTATTTTTCTTTCTGTACACGGCATTGAGCTGTTTGAAAAACTCAACCGCCTCAAGGTTCTCATTGCCGCCGTATATATTTGCAACCCACTCGCCGTTTCTCTTGCCATAGTCGAGATAGAGCATCGACGCAACAGCATCCATTCTAAGACCGTCCGCATGGTACTCCTTAGCCCAGAAAAGTGCATTTGCTATGAGGAAATTGCGAACCTGCGGTCTGCCATAATTATATATGTAAGTTCCCCACTCAGGATGCTCGCCCTGTCTAGGGTCAAGATGCTCATATAACGCCGTCCCGTCAAACCTCGCAAGCCCGAAAGCGTCCTTTGGAAAATGCGCCGGAACCCAGTCCAAAATTACACCTATTCCCGAACAGTGCAAAAGGTCGATAAAATATCTGAAATCATCAGGCGTTCCGTATCTGCTCGTCGGTGCAAAATATCCCGTCACCTGATAGCCCCATGAGCCGTCAAACGGGTGCTCCATGATAGGCATAAGCTCAACGTGTGTGTAGCCCATCTCCTTGACATATTTGATGATAAGCGGCGCAAGCTCCCTGTAATTGTAAAACTGCCTGCCGTCATCCGGCTTCATAAATGAGCCCAAGTGAAGCTCATAGATTGACATTGGCTTATTTTTGTTGAGTTCACGGTTCTCCATCCAGTCGCCGTCCGTCCAGACATACTTGTCCACGTCGTACACTATCGACGCATTATTCGGACGAAGCTCACTGTAGAACGCATACGGGTCAGCCTTCAAGCCAATCATGCCGCCCTTGTATTTTAGCTCATATTTGTAAATGTCAAGCGGCTTAACGCCCGGGATGAACAGCTCATACACACCGTACTTGTCGATAAACTGCATCTGGTGTTCTCTTCCGTCCCAACTGTTGAAATCCCCGACAACGCTCACTCTCCACGCATTAGGAGCCCACACCGCAAAATGTACTCCCTGTACGCCGTCAACTTCCATCGGATGTGCGCCGAGAACATTGTACAGCTCATAATTTATTCCTGCATTGAACTTCTCAAGCTCGGACTCAAGTATCTGCACCTTAAAGCTGTATGTGTCATGCACCTGCTTTGTGTTCCCATCTCCGTAGTCCACAATCAGCTCATATGCCACACGCCTTTTTCCCGGTATGAGCAGCGCAAAATATCCCGCCTCGTCGACCTGCTCCATATCGTAGGTCTTGTTTTTCCCGGCAAGAACCACCTTCACACCCACTGCCCCGGGCTTAAAAGTCTGAAAAAGCAACCCGTCGGCTGTCACATGCTGACCCAGAATATCAAGCGGATGTCTGCACTCCGAATACACCACAGCCTCAATCTCAGGCCAATCCATCAAGTCATATAATTTTTTGTCCATGCAATCCCTCACTTCCACGATTTTAATAACTTTATTGTACCACCATTAAATTGCCTTGGCAAACTATTTGTGCTATAATAATTTTATTAAAAATTTGGAGGTAAATCATGCTTCACACCACAGTTGAATTAAGACCTGACTATGAAAAAGCAGGCATATCACACAGCAATTCGGTGGCAAGGCTCACCACTTATATAATTGACCATCACAGCGATTTCCGCGGCGACAAGACGCGCCCTATGGTTTTAATCTGCCCGGGCGGCGGTTACACGCACCTTTCATCCCGCGAGGCAGAACCGATAGCTCTCAGAATGAACGCACACGGCTACAACGCATGTATTCTCTACTACAGTCTCGCACCGGACAAGTACCCTTCACAGCTTTTAGAAGCTGCAATGGCTGTCAATTACATAAAAAAACATGCCGGCGAGTGGCATGTCAACACTGATAAACTATGTATTTGCGGTTTCTCGGCTGGCGCACATGTTGCGGGAAGCCTCGGAACAATGTGGAAGGACGATGTAATCACCGATGTCCTTGGCGGAAAAAGTGAGGACTACAGACCTTCGTGCATGCTCCTGTGTTATCCTGTTATAACCGCAGGCGAATTTGCGCACCGCGGCTCATTTGATGCCCTTGTCGGCGGCGACGAGAAGATGTATGACACCGTTTCCCTCGAAAAGAGAGTTAACTCAGACACTGTTCCGACATTCATCTGGCATACTTTTGAGGACGGCGCAGTGCCTGTCGAAAACTCTCTTCTCATGGCAGGTGCTCTAAGAAAATATAAAATTCCATGTGAGTTACATATTTTTGCAAAGGGCTGCCACGGTCTTGCACTCGCAACCGAGGAGACTGCATGTCTCACAGGGCGCGAGATACAGCCTGAATGTGCTTGCTGGCCTGAGCTTTTTTCCACATGGTTTAACAATCTCACTGTTTAAGTTGCTTTTGCTGTTTGGCAATGTAAAATATGACTATTCTCTAATTAATTATAATGATATAGAAATCGCATAAATCGTCTTATATGGCAATTTTTGTGTATAAAATAGTATTCAAATCAAATTTACACTATTTTTCAGATTAAGATACAGTTTCATAATATGCGTCTTTTAGCTGCTCTAGTGCCTGCTTGAGGGTCGCCCTCGGGCAGGCTATATTTAATCTTATGAACTGTCCACTTTCCTTCCCGAAAATCTTGCCAAAATCCACCCACAGCTTGGCTTTATCCTCCACAAAGCTTTCAAGCTCTTCAACATCAAGTCCAAGTTCTTCACAGTCAAGCCATATAAGATATGTACCCTGTGGTTTTACAAGCTTGATTTTTGGCATATTTTCTGTTAAGTATGTGCTCGCAAACGAAAGATTTTCCGCAATATATTTTTTCAGCTCCTTATACCACTCATCACCCTTAGAGTACACCGACTGACACGCGACAAGCCCCATAATATTAGGCTGTGAAAAGCCAAACGCCTCAAGCTCACCCTTGAATTTCTTTCTGATTTCAGGGTTCGGAATAAAAATATTTGACACATGAAGTCCTGCTATATTAAACGTCTTGCTCGGTGCGGTGCAAAGCACCACGTTATTCTCAAACTCTTCTCCGAGCGACGGAAACATTGTGTGCGTAGAGCCCTCATATGTGAAATCGCAGTGTATCTCATCTGAAACTACAATAACATTGTGCTTTAGGCAGATTTCACCCATTTTTCTAAGCTCCTCCACCGTCCACACGCGCCCAACCGGATTGTGGGGGCTGCACAGTATGAACAGCTTCACATCCTCATCGACAATCTTTTTCTCAAAATCGTCAAAATCAATGCTGTACTTTCCGCCATCATACACAAGCTGATTGTTCACAAGCTTTCTTCTGTTGAGCAAAATCGCCTCCGAAAAAGGATAGTACACCGGCTGCTGTATTAGCACGCCGTCCCCCTCCTTTGTGAGCGCCCTGACCGCAACCGATATGGCTACAACCACACCCGGCGTTACCGTTATCCACTCAGACTTCCCTTTCCATCCAAAATGCGCTTCAAACCATCCAATCACGCTGGCAAAATACTCCCCTTTAGGGTCTGTGTAGCCAAATATCCCATGTGATACCCTGTTTTTAATGTCGTCAAGTATACTCTCCGGCAGCGCAAAATCCATGTCCGCCACCCACAGCGGAAGCAAGTCATCCCTGCCGCGTCTCTCAATCTGAAAATCATACTTTAGACAGCTCGTCCCACGCCTGTCTATTATCTTATCAAAATCGTACATATCCATACTCCTCATATAATCAAGTGTTTTTATTGAAAATCCAAGATTTTTAACCTTTCACATCCCAATAAACAAGCCTATGCTCCATTCTACGCAAATGCTTTTTCGAGGTCTGCAATCAAATCTTCAATGTCCTCTATTCCAACGGATATTCTGAGCAGACTTTCCGTTATTCCGTTTCTCTCCTTAACCTCAACCGGAACATCGGGATGTGTCTGTAATGTCGGATATGTAAGAAGTGTCTCAACGCCGCCAAGGCTCTCGGCAAAGCTTATCAAACTTACGCTGTTTAGCACTTTTATCGCGCTCTCCTTCGACTCCATTTCAAAGGAAATCATGCTTCCAAAGCCTTTTGCCTGTTTTTTCATAATATCATGACCCGGATGCTCCTCAAAGCCCGGATAATATACCTTCTTGACCCTAGGATTTGCCACAAGCCACTTGGCAAGCTTTGCCGCGTTAGCCTGCTGCCTCTCCATGCGGATGCCGAGTGTCTTTATTCCGCGCAGCACAAGCCAACTGTCAAAAGGAGAAAGATTTGCGCCCGTGGTCTTAGAAACATACAGTATTCTCTCCGCCAGCTCCTCATCCTTCACAACAACAAAGCCGGAAAGTGTGTCATTGTGACCGCACAAAAATTTGGTTCCACTGTGAATTACAATGTCCGCGCCAAGCTCAAGCGGATTTTGAAGATACGGCGACAAAAATGTGTTGTCGACAATGAGAAGTATGCCATGTCTTTTTGTAATCTCAGCCACCTTTGCTATGTCCGTGACATTCATCATCGGATTTGTCGGTGTCTCGATGTACACCGCCTTTGTCTCCGGGCGTATGTATTTTTCCACATCCTCCTTGCTGGTATCAACGTACTCGACATCATAACCGTTCTTTTTGGAGATATTGTCAAAAAGTCTCACACTTCCGCCGTAGAGGTCGTCCCCCGCAATTATGTGTGCTCCCTGCGAAAATATCTCCATAGCAACCGTTATCGCCGCCATACCCGATGAAAACGCATACGCATGTGTCCCTTTCTCAAGTGATGCCACTACCTTTTCAAGCTGATTTCTTGTCGGATTGGAAAGTCTGCTGTAATCGTAGCCCGAACTCACACCCACCTGCGGATGCTGAAATGTAGCGCTCTGATAAATCGGATAGCTAAGCGCTCCATAGTGTTTCTCGTCCCCCTGCTCTCTTTCCTCTCCGTATATACATCGTGTATTTATTCCGTAACTCATATTTTTTCTCCTTCTATACTTTCAATGCTCTAAACTCTTTTGTTAATTCCAGTCACACAGTCAAGTGTTTAAACTTTTTATCAAGTAATTTATGATTGCATTTTTATATATTTTCATTATTTTTATATATCTTTTTCTACAATATTTTATACGCTGTATGTATAATTTTTATTTCATATATAATCACTCATGTTTGAAAGTATAGCAAACCTATAGGAAAAGTGTTAATACGGGGATTTTATAATCTGATATAGGACAAACTTATATTAAACTATCTGCTATACAATCAATAACCATGCGGACAACAAAAATAATTGCTGAAATAATTATTACAACAATTATTATTTCAGCAACTACGATTACAACAAATATTCTTTTTTACATTTCCTGACTATCTCATTTATCAGTCATGTGCAATAGGAAATCTTATGTCCACAACAAATTCCCCGTTCTCTATCCTCGCCCCAATCTCCCCATTCATTCTGTCAACCAGCTCCTTTGCGATGGCGAGCCCCAAGCCCGTGGAAGTCCTGCTTCTCGCCTTGTCCGCCTTGTAAAATCTGTCAAAAACATGCTCAATATTTATCTCCTGTGGCTTTTTTACAAGATTGCTTATTCTCAACATCGCGTGATTATCTCTGCGCTCCAGTATAATATTTATCTTTTTCTCCCCGTGGTCGAGCCCATTTTTTATAATATTTTGGATGACACGGCGAAGCCCCTGTTTATTTCCATCTATATACAACATTTCCTCGACAATCTGAATGTCGGGTTCAATCTCCATTCTCACCCAGTCATCATAATACGAAAAAACGGTTTCCTTCAAAATTCTGTTAATACAACAAGGCGTAAGTTCCAAGCTGTAAGACTCATTTTTTAACTTTGTGAACGTGAAAAGCTCCTCGAGCATTTCATTCAGACTGCAAATTCTCTCATGGATAATGCCGAGATACCGCTTCTGGTCGTCAACATTTTCACAATCTTCCATAAGCTGAAAATACCCATCCAAGGATGTAAGCGGAGTGCGGATATCATGCGAAAGATTGGTGTATGTATCCGCAATCAACGCTTCTTTTTCTTGATAATGGCGTTTTTCTTTTCTTCTAATATCCAAAAGCTCGTTTAAAAGGTCACAAAGCCTTCCTATCCCGCCTGCATCAAATTCCCGGCTGATTAACATATTGCTGTCATTTTTCATCAAAAACGACAACTGGCGGCAGATGTCCTTCACCTGCCGCACATATTTCCACAAAATAATAGCCTGTAAAACAATAATTCCCGCTAATATTCCAATCAAAATATACATTTCTAAATATCCCTTTTTCTAAAAACAGCACCGCCAAGCACCGTCACCACAACACCGAATATAATTGCAACCGCCAGCGATACCAGACATTCATTTATGCCCGGTTTCATGCCAAGCAGCGATATTCTCCCGGTCACTGTATATTTACTCATCACAAAATTGTGAATACCTATCTTATCGACAAATTTATCTATCAGGTAGTAAACAAGGCTCATCAGGTTCATTGTAAGACAAATTGAAATAACCATACTGAGCACATTATTTTTCAGGATAACCGCAATCGCCATGCAGATTAACACGAGCGCATAGTGGAGGGCAAATTCCGTGAAAAAATATGCTAAAACTGCGTTTAAATCTCCCAATTCCACTTCCTTGAAATAAATGCCGTTTGACACTACCTGTAATAAAAATACTCCCGCCATCGTAACAAATGTAAAGACAGCTAATGCGACTGCCTTTGAGACAATCAATTCTCCCCTGTTTTTTACCTGTCCGCCGATATTTTTAATGTAACCGCTGTTTATATCCGCCGTGGAAAATATGACCGCGAAAATCACCAAAAACATCGCATAAAATTTCGCACTCGAATTTGCAAAAAATACATCCAGCACCGTAATTTTTTCGCCAATCTGTGTTGGCAATGTCACCGTAATTCCCACATTTAAATTTTCTATAGCCGCCTCATCAATCTGTTCCTGCGTCATATTATCCGCACCGGACATCTCATCCTCATAATCCATTTTTACAAGGGCAGTTGTAAGCAATATTGACGCTGCCAGAACAATCCAGATTACATACATGCTCTTGGTGCGAAACATTCTGTACAAATCCATTTTTAACATGTTAAGCATGAGCTGCACCTCCCGTCAGATTGAGAAAATAAGTCTCAAGTTCCTCGCTTGTTATGGATATTCCCTTCACCAAAATTCCCGCCTTTGCAAGCTCCATATTGACGAGCGCGCTCTCATTTAATCTCTCAAAAATATGTATATGTTCCTTATCCACAACCTGATAGTTGACAAAGCCCATGGCATCGAGAACCGGAATTGCCTCCCTCGGATTATCCAAAGTAAGTTCCATTCTCTCGCTGCATCTTTTCATAAGTTCATCCCTTGTGAGCTCCTGCAAAAGACTTCCATTATGAATAATTCCGTAATCTGTTGCAATCTTAGAAAGCTCCTCCAAAATATGACTCGAAATACAGATTGTCATATTGCGCTCATTTTTAAGTCTCACAATGGTATCTCTAATCTCCGCAATACCCTGTGGGTCTAAGCCGTTTATCGGTTCGTCAAGAACTAATAAATCCGGCTCACCAACCAGCGCAAGACCAATTCCCAAGCGCTGTTTCATTCCGAGTGAAAAATGCTTTGTCTTTTTCTTTCCCACATTTTCAAGTCCGACAACTCTCAGAATTTCTTCAATGTAGCCCTTTTTCTTTATTCCAAAAAGCTTGCATTTGATACTCAGATTTTCATACGCCGTCATATTTCCATACAGCCCCGGCGCTTCAATCAGACATCCCACGCGCGACCTAATCTGCTGCAAATCCTTTCCCTTGTATCCGAAAATCTCAATCTCGCCCTCCGTCGCATTTGCAAGCCCGCTAATCATCTTGAGACAGGTCGTCTTGCCCGCACCGTTTCTTCCTATGAAGCCGTAGATTGCTCCTTTTTTGATATGTATGTTGACACCGTTTACAGCTTTATAGTGCCCGTACTGCTTGGTCAAATTTCTCGTCTCCAACAACATTTCACCCAAGTTTTTCATCTCCTTTTTTCTTATTTGCATATATCATAAAAAAATAATCCTAATTAAACGCAAATAAATAGTAAAAAAAGAGTTAAGCTTATTGATGTAGACGATATCCTATTCCCCACACCGTCTCAATGTATTCATCAGCCGTGACTTCCTTTATCTTTTTGCGGATATTGCTGATATGCACATCAAGCGTCTTTGTCTCGCCCATATAGGGCTCATTCCAGGCATACTCAAAAATATCCTCCTTGCAAAAAACACGCTTTGGATTTCTAAGAAGCAATTCCAGAATTGCAAATTCCTGTCTCGTTATCTTTGAAAGTATTTTTCCGCAAATGCTCACCTGAAAATTAGTCCTATCGAGCACCATATCCTTGAATGTAATGCTGTTTTCCCCGCCCTCATTTTCCTGTGCATGGCGCAGCTGCACCTTAATTCTCGCTATAACCTCCCTGACCTCAAAAGGCTTAGTTATATAATCGTCAGCTCCGTCAATCAAGACCTGAACCTTATCATCGAGACTGTCCTTTGCCGTCAGCACAATGACCGGAAGCCTGCCTTTACCGCGTATCTCCTCTAAAACCTGCTCGCCTGTGATACCCGGCAGCATCAAATCAAGCAACACCAATGCGTAGCCATGTTCCGGCATATTTAAGAGTAACCTCGCCTCCGTCCCCGAAAATGCCTGCCCGCATGAATATCCCTCTTTTGTCAATGCCTCACAGAGCAGATTATTAATATTTGTGTCATCTTCTACAATCAATATTTTCTGCATTATTTGTAACTCCTTGTTCCTGCTTTGCAATACAGCGCCTCATATTAGAAATCACTGTATTTTTTGCTTTTCAATCCACAATCAAAGACTTATAAGTTTTAAACTTAACAATAACCTTTGCATTTGAAGTTACCAGCTTCACATCAGACTCACCATTTCCACCTTCATAACGCTTACCATAATTATCACCGTCAAGCTTTATTTGTGCATTGCTTGTTTTAATATCGTATGAATAATCGTCCTTCTCACCAATAAGCACAAGTTCTATATCTCCATTGCTTGTCTTTACATCAAGACTGTCATCAAAACCTACATTATCCATACTAATATCTCCATTGCTCGTCTCAAGCACAGCCGTTGTACCACTCACATCCTCAAAATTAATCTTACCATTGGAGGTCTTTGTTGTTATAGTATCAGCAAATGCACTTTTAAGCTCTGCCTTACCATTTGTGGTCTGAATACTAATTTTCTTGGCATCCGCACCATCTATGCTCACATTACTGTTTGATGTATGCGCCCAAACATTCGCTGCACTGACATCTGTAAATGTAATACTGCCATTCTTACATTCGGCCCACACTTCATTTTCCGCCGCAACGCTATCAAATACGATATTGTTATTTTCCGTTCCCACACGGATATAATCATATTCGCTGTCCGGAAGATATAATCTTATGTACTGCTCATTGGAAATGTTAAAAAAATCAAAATTAAAGCTTATTTTGGGTGCTTCCGAGGAATTTCTTATCAACAGACATTTGCTCTGTCCAGCCTCATCGTCTAAAATTTCAAAATCAATATCATCATAATTATAAGTATACAATTTCATATCAATACCGAATTTTTCATTATGTGAGTGCCCTACATATATATTGCAGTTTGGAACATCCAACATAACGCTCTCAAATGCCTCATAATCCATATCGGTAAATGTATATTCTTCAAGGCTTCCAATAAGATTGACCGTTTCATTTTCAGAAAAATCAATTACAATTCCTTTTCCTCCCATCACCCTTCCGATGGAAAACAGCGCTCCGCCCAGAAGCATACATACAACCGCGGTCATCAACCATACCCTTTTCTTCATATATATCCTCACTCCTTCTTAAAAAGCTGGCTTTTTAGGCAGCTTGTTTTATGTGCCTATTTTTTAAGTAAAAACTTTTTTAATCTATACTCGACTTTTTATTAGTAGGCTTTTTGCAAATGTACTTTAAAACTTGTAATCAGTAAAAAATTCAGTTTCTCTTTAACATTCTCTTAAAAATGTCCCCTATTCCCTTCACAATCTGCTTTCCGAGGAAAAATGCAAGTATTCCAAATCCGAACATGAACAGACCAGCGCCAAACACAAGCAGTCCGTCTGCAAGCGACTTGGTAAATGCGACAGCACCGGCTACCACGCTCGCAACTCCCGCTACCACACAAGCCGCGAACACGACATACACCGCAAACACAAGCGCTGCTGCCACTATAACAAGGCTGAGAGCTATTATAAAACCTGCAAATGCCAACGGAATCCATAAAGGAGCTGTACATGCAAGGGCTACTATTTTTCCGACAGACTTTTTCTTTTTGGTGTTTTCCTCTCCCCCGTAATAAGTGTAATTTCCACCCATTGTGCTGTCTGAATAGTTGTAATTTTCATTTGCGCCGCTCTGTGAATTATTGCCTTTATCCTGTGTGCTTCCAAAATTCTCCGTGCTGAAATTTTCATTATTATTTTCTGTGCCATTTGTGCCGCACAATCTCTTTGCAAGCTTCTGCGGCGCGCCAAGCTCCTCCATAGCCGCCTGCTCGTCACCCGAGTCTATAAAATATTCAAGATAATATCTTATGACATCGTCTTTTTCATCATCTGTCATCGTAGTCAGATTGTCCCTCAAAATTTGAAGATACTCATCTCTTGTCATCCCTATTCCCTCCATTCTGTCCTATAATAATGCTGTCTATAATGCTCTTATACTCCTCCCATTCGAGCCTGTACGCCGCAAGCTTCTCACGCCCCGCATCGGTTATCGAATAATATCGCCTGTTCCTTCCATTGTACGGCATATCGTATACCGTCACTGACCCATCCTTCTGCAATCGCCTAAGCACCGGATACAATGTTGACTCGGATATCTTCATAAGCTCCTTTATCCTCTGCGTCAGCTCATAACCGTACACATCCGACTGCTCCAACACCGAAAGCACACAGGCATCCAAAAGTGCTGCGCTCACCTGAAAAGCCATAGCCGCCCTCCTTTCTAAGCTTCATTGCCTACTGCCATTACTATATAAGATGTCAAAAATAATATTTTTCCAATTTTCTAAATACAATTAGATTGCCATCGGCTTTATTTAAAAACATCTTATTTTCGATATAATTTCCAACATAACAAGCAGTATAATATTATTTCTTTTTCAATACTATACGCCATATAATATTACATGTCAATAAAAATATAAGAGCCCAAATGAAGAACTTTACCTGTCATTCGGACTCTTATTCTTATTCCGCAAAAAACCTCACCGAGCATAATTACCGCCCGATGAGGTTTTCATCATATCACACTTAACTTTACAATATTTTTTCAACTTATTTATATATTTTGCATTGCCCTAGCAGTCAAGAAACTTTTCCTCGCCAAATGCCTCCGAGATAGCCGCTCCCGGTGCAACCATAGGGAACACCTTGTCGTCCTTCTCGATGTGGCAGTCGAGCAGACATGGAATGTTGAGCGCGATGGCATCCTTTATTGCAGCCTCGAACTCTTCACAGGTCGTAACCTTGTAGCCCTTAGCCCCCATCGCCTCGGCAAGCTTTACAAAATCCACCTGATCCTCGAGAACCGTTGCGGAATATCTCTGTCCATAGAAAAGTGTCTGCCACTGGCGAACCATTCCAAGAACATGGTTATTTACTACAACCTCGATGACAGGAATATTGTATCTTGTGGCTGTGGCAATCTCGTTCATGTTCATACGGAAACATCCGTCGCCCGCGATATTGATGACCGTCTTATCTTTGCGTCCCCACTTAGCTCCGATGCTCGCTCCAAGACCGTAGCCCATAGTTCCAAGACCACCGGAAGTGAGAAGCTGTCTAGGCTCCTTGTACTTGTAGAACTGTGCAGCCCACATCTGGTGCTGACCAACCTCAGTTGTGATTATGGCATCACCGTTTGTGACTTCATAGATTTTCTCCATGATATAAGGCCCTGTAAGCTTATCTGTATGATATGTAAGAGGATATTTCTTTGCAAGCCCCTCAACATAAGTTACCCACTCGTCATGGTTCTGCTGTGTGAGCTTTTCATTTACGCGCTTTAATATCTCCTTGATATCTCCTATAACACTAGCATCAACCTTGATATTCTTGTTAATCTCGGCAGGGTCCACGTCAAACTGCACAATCTTTGCATTTGTAGCAAACTTCTTTGCATTTCCTGTAACACGGTCTGAAAATCTTGCACCGACAACGACGAGAAGGTCACACTCCGACACGCCAAAATTTGCCGCCTTTGTGCCGTGCATTCCCAACATTCCCATATAGAGAGGGTCAGTCCCGTTAAATGCTCCCTTGCCCATAAGTGAGTCTGTAACAGGTGCATGAAGCTTCCCAACAAACTCCGCAAGCTCTTTGTCAGCTCCCGAGATAACCGCACCGCCGCCGACAAACACGAAAGGCTTCTTAGCCTGTGAAATCATCTCAACAACCTTATCGACATCCTCAGTCCTTATTGTGTCAGTGACGCGCTCTATAGGCTCAGGCTTCTTATACTCGTAATCTGCCATGGCTGCCGTAGCATCCTTTGTTATATCAATAAGCACAGGACCCGGTCTGCCCGACGCTGCTATTCTAAACGCATTTCTCACAACATCCGCAAGCTTATTTACATCCTTTACAATGTAGTTATGCTTTGTTATAGGCATTGTGACACCGGCTATATCAATCTCCTGAAAAGAATCCTTTCCAAGGAGCGAAACGCCTACATTACATGTGACAGCCACAACAGGAATGGAATCCATATATGCCGTCGCAATACCTGTCACAAGGTTGGTAGCTCCCGGACCCGATGTTGCAAAGCACACACCGACCTTTCCCGTAGCTCGCGCATATCCGTCCGCAGCATGTGCGGCTCCCTGCTCATGGGATGTAAGAATATGTGTAATCTTATCTGAATTTTTATATAATTCATCATATACATTGAGGATGGCACCGCCCGGATAACCGAATATAGTGTCTACACCCTGCTCTTTCAAACACTCAATCAAAATCTGTGAACCGTTCAACTGCATCTGTAAATCCTCCAAAAAAATTATTCATAAGTCTGGCATTTGCCGTCCGCCGCGCACCGGCTTTACAATGCCAAACCATTAACCCATTAATACAGATAACTATCTGCTCTCAAGTACTGCACCCTTGCACGAATCAGACACCATCTTAGCGTATCTTGCAAGGTAGCCCGTTGTAACCTTTGGCTCTCTTGGCTGCCATTTAGCTTTTCTTGCCGCAAGCTCCTCATCGGAAACGTCAAGCTCAATCTTATTCTCCGGAATATTAATCTTGATAATATCTCCCTCTTCCACAAGAGCGATAGGTCCGCCGACTGCTGCCTCAGGGCATACATGACCGATTGATGCTCCTCTTGAAGCTCCCGAGAAACGTCCGTCAGTGATGAGTGCCACGCTTGAGCCAAGTCCCATTCCTGCGATTGCCGATGTAGGATTTAACATCTCACGCATACCCGGTCCGCCCTTAGGTCCCTCGTATCTGATTACAACGACATCCCCGGCAACAATCTTGCCACCCTTGATTGCCGCAATAGCGTCCTCCTCACAATCAAATACCCTTGCTGGTCCCTCGTGAACCATCATCTCAGGCACAACCGCCGAGCGCTTTACAACACATGAATCAGGTGCGAGATTTCCCTTGAGAACCGCTATGCCGCCCGTTGTGCTGTAAGGATTGTCTATAGGTCTTATAACGTCCGTGTTCATGTTCTCACAGCCTGCAATGTTCTCAGCCATTGTCTTTCCTGTAACAGTTAAAACGTCCGTATTCAAAAGATTTTTCTTGTTGAGTTCGTTCATAACGGCATATACACCGCCTGCCTCATTTAACTCCTCGATATATGTATGACCTGCCGGAGCGAGATGACAGAGGTTAGGAGTTCTTGCACTTATCTCATTGGCGATGTCCACGTTGAGCTCCACACCAGCTTCCCTTGCAATCGCCGGAAGATGAAGCATACTGTTAGTTGAACAGCCAAGTGCCATATCAACAGTGAGCGCGTTCATAAATGCCTTCTCGGTCATTATATCTCTTGGCTTGATATCCTTCTTTACAAGCTCCATAATCTGCATACCTGCATGTTTTGCAAGCTTAATTCTCTCCGAATATACAGCCGGAATTGTTCCGTTTCCGCGAAGTCCCATTCCAAGTGCCTCTGTGAGACAGTTCATTGAGTTGGCTGTGTACATACCCGAACATGAGCCGCATGTAGGACATGTCTTTGCCTCGTACTCCTTTAACTGCTCCTCTGTGATTTTTCCAGCCGCGTAAGCTCCGACAGCCTCGAACATGCTCGAAAGACTGGTCTTGCAACCTGCAACCTTACCTGCAAGCATCGGGCCGCCACTGACAAATATTGTAGGAATATTTACCCTCGCAGCCGCCATCAAAAGACCCGGCACATTCTTGTCACAGTTAGGAATCATGACAAGTCCGTCAAACTGATGTGCAAGTGCCATACACTCTGTTGAGTCCGCAATCAAATCTCTTGTAACAAGCGAGTACTTCATTCCCGTGTGTCCCATCGCAATACCATCGCACACCGCGATAGCCGGGAAAACTCTAGGTGTACCGCCCGCCATCGCAACACCGAGCTTGACAGCCTCGACCAATTTATCAATATTCATATGACCCGGAACAATCTCATTGTAGGAGCTGACGATACCGATAAGCGGTCTGTTCATCTCCTCCTCAGTAAGTCCCAAGGCATTAAAAAGGGAACGATGTGGGGCCTGCTGTGTTCCCTTGAAAACTGCATCACTTCTCATAAAAACCTCCTAATGTCACTGTTTGCAGTGACTGATTACTTTATTATAGCACACTTTCAGACTTTAATCCAGTAAATTTTTAAAATATAGCGATAAATTGCTATACGCGCTCCGCGATAAGGTCGCCCATCTGTGTTGTGCTTACCTGCTTCATACCCTCAGCCATGATATCAACCGTCCTGTAGCCCTCGGCGATAACGCTCTTCACGGCAGCCTCGACAGCATCTGCCTCTTTGTCAAGGTCAAATGAGTAGCGGAGCATCATAGCCGCTGAAAGAATAGTCGCAATAGGGTTAGCCTTATCCTGACCTGCGATGTCCGGCGCAGCGCCGTGGCTAGGCTCGTAAAGTCCAAGCTTGCCCGCACCAAGGCTTGCGGATGACAACATTCCGATGGAACCTGTTATCATGCTCGCCTCGTCCGATAAAATGTCTCCGAACATATTCTCTGTCAAAACCACATCGAACTGTGCCGGGTCTTTTACAAGCTGCATCGCACAGTTGTCGACAAGCATATCCTCAACTTTTACCTCAGGATAATCCTTTGAAACCTCCGCCACAATCTTTCTCCAAAGTCTCGATGTGTCAAGGACATTCGCCTTGTCAACACTTATGATGTGCTTATTTCTCTTCATCGCAATCTCAAATGCCTTGATTGCAATTCTCCTTATCTCATTCTCATCGTACTTGAGCGTGTCAACCGCCGTCACAACACCGTCAACTTCCTTGGTGCTTCTCTCGCCAAAATATAGACCGCCTGTGAGCTCCCTGACAATAATCATATCAAAACCCTTATCTGCGACTTCCTCTTTCAACGGACATGCACCCTTTAACTCGCTGTAAAGATATGCCGGTCTCAAATTTGCAAAAAGCTCAAGTCCCTTTCTTATAGCGAGAAGTCCCGCCTCCGGTCTCTTGTTCGGAGGAAGCTCATACCAACTGTCAACTCCAACTCTCCCTCCGACAGCTCCGAGAAGAACCGCATCCGAAGCCTTTGCCGTCGCAAGTGCCTCATCCGTGAGAGGAACACCATACGCATCTATCGAGCAGCCACCCATAAGCACTTCCTTATATGTAAAACTGTGTCCATATTTTTCTGCCACCCTGTCGAGAACCTTTCTTGCCTCACGCACAATCTCAGGTCCTATTCCGTCTCCCGGAATAAGTGTAACATTAAATTCCATAACATACCTCCAAATCACTGCCGCGCTTATGTGTCCGGCTGTCTATTTTGCTTTTCTAACTATGTTACATCAACTTTTTTTTAATTTCAAGTTACGATTATAACATATATCAAATTAAAATACATCAATTTTTATGCACTATTTTTACACAAACCATGAGAAGTACAATTTGCAACCTTCCAAAATTAATGTAACACCCATAATGCTCTCTTACATACATATACTTGACTTTTGCTTATTGCCCGCGTAAATAAAAATACACCCTTTAGTGCGCCATATTCTCGCACCAAAAGGTGTATATTGCTTGTCCTATATGCTTGTCCGTTATTATTATGCCAAATACAATTACTTCTCAGGCTTCTCAACCTGAACAATAGCTGTCTTCTGCATAGGGATACGGCAGTTCTTGTTGTTACCGAACTCTACAATTACAACGTCATCTGTGATATCAAGAACCACACCGTAGAAACCGCTTGTTGTGAGAACGCTGTCACCAACCTCCATCGATGCAAGTATCTCGTTGAGCTGCTTCTGCTGCTTCTTCTGTGGACGGATTGCTATAAAGTACATAAGTACAACAAAGAATATAATATATCCCACCAATAAAAGTATTGACGATGCTCCGCCTGCTGCTGCCTCTAATAGAACCATTTTTTCCTCCTTGACCGGGCTGTATTGTGTAAACCGGCTAAAACTTATATCATTATATATTATATTAGAAATATTTGCAATTAAAAAATTATAAAGATTACAAACCACAGCAACCGCACCTGTTTTTCATATTTATTCCCCTGCATACTGCAAGCATTGCTTGCAGTACTGCCACCAATAAGTAATTTGAAAGTTTCACTTTCAAACTTTTACCTCATCTCATCGAGCATAAGCTGAACTCTGCTCTGTATGACTTCCGCCGCCTCACCGGGCGACAAAGCTCCGCTCAACATGTTACTAATCTCATCATACACCACATCATCAATCTTGCTGTTCCGGTTCGTGACTATGCTCATATTGTCAATAAGAGCGCGTATGCCCTTAATATCATTTTCTTCTATATTGGTAATCGTTTTATTAATTCCATACTCCATGTTGTTTATCGAAACCTGCGTCTTTTTGACCGGGTTTCCTTCGCTGTCAGTCTGCAAATTTCCAAACTCGTCATAGGCGTATGTAATCTGCGAACACACCTGAAAAATTTCCTCGAGTGCGCTTTTAAGCGTCGGGAACTCACTGTCCATATTTTTCTTGGTGCTGCTGTTAATCATTACAGAAAATTCGATAAACGCCCACGCCGCATCCTTGTTGGCACTGTTGACATTCATAGCGTAGCCCTCCGATGTCGTGACACCGTACGCCGTACTGCCATCCATACGAGGATAGCCTACAATCACGCCTTCCTGCCCCGCTGCCATCTCCCCCAAAACCAGATATGACCTCACCGAATTGACACCCATAAGCGGTGTAAAAAGCATAAGCTTGCCCTCATCAAGCTGTTCTGTCAAATTCATCTGTTCAGAACTGTATAATTCAACATTGTGCGATAAAGTCAGCTCCAGACTCTCAAGAAATTCATCCGAGTCAAAATGCGCTGCATAATTGTCCATATCCACATAGAAATCCTTATTTGCTATGTAGTCAAGCCTTGCAATATTAGCCACAGGTTCGCCACTATATTTTGAAGGCATAACAATGTTTATCCCCGGATTATTTTTCAGCGCTCCAAAAAAGTCATCGCGGCTCATAGAACCGTCACCGCCCAGTATATTTTCCCTTCCGACAAAACAGTCCACCGAAAATGTCGGCGGAATACATGATAGCACTCCGTCATTTGTATACGCATCGATGACAGGCTCTAAAAGCATGTCCCTTGACAACTGCGTTTTACCGCTGTCCAAATATTTATTCAAGTCCTCCACAATACCTGCCTTTGTATACTCCGCCAAGTCAACAAATCCTGCATCGAACAAATCAGTCCCTTTCCCGGACACAAGCTCCGCCCCAAGCTTTTCATAATCATCGTATATAACCACCTGTGCCTCATACATGCTGTTCGAGCTGTTAAAAAGCTTCACCATATCGGCGAGCGCATCGCTCTCATACCATGTCCCTATCGTCACCTTCTGCCTCTGCCCTGTATACTCCTCATCAGACCTTTCAAGGTAAATCAGCGAAAATCCCGGAAGTACCCCACCATTGTCATTCTTTTTTCCCACGCTGACAAGTCTGCCCTCTCCCGTCTCATACACGGCGACAGCTTCTTTGTCCTTTACTCCGACATCACTCCATTTAATAAACTGCGAATATGTATCATTCGTCGTGTCAAAATGGTATGCACCCTTCACATTACTGTACACAAAGCCCGTCCCACTCAAAAAATCCGGACACACCGCCTCGTTTCCACTCATTCCGACCATGCTGCCCATATCAGAAATGCCGTCATTCTCATTATAGGAAGCTATTCCCGTTCCTTTGCCGTCGTCATACACGACATACACAGTCCCATCGCCTGCCATGGTCATATCATAAATCTCATGTGAAATCCTGTCATTTCCGACAAACTCCTGCCTGTCATTTATTGCCACAATCATGCTCTCCCCGCCAAAAAAGCCGAGATACACCAAAAAGCCGTCATTTTGCTCCCTCACAAGCATTTTCCCCAACATTCTCACCCCTGTAGTCTGCTCTCCCATATCAAACGCCTGTGAAACAATGCTGCTCCCAAGCTCCGCACATGAAATTATGTTCCCGTTGCTGTCAAGCTTGTACATAGAATAATCGTGTACACCCTCTCCGGCATCCGGATAGGCAAGAACATATACACCATCACTCACCGCATAAATACTGCTGATTACAACATTCATATCCTCAAACTGTGCCGGAGTTATATCATCCCCTATCTCGCCAAAGGCTGATTTTGAATTGGACACCATTCCATTTACCCTGTACACCTGCCCCGACAATTCATACATTTTTTCAAAATCAACGCGATGTAACCGCCCATAATCTGCCACACCGTCGCTTATCGCCCTAACCACATAATATGCCGCCGCGTCACTGAGTGAATAGTCAAAAACTGTCTCATTCGCTGATATATCCGCAATCCACTCGACTGCCGAATAATATCCCTGATTATCCTCGCCGTGGGCAAAACCATCCACCTGCACATTATTGGCATTACTGTTTTCATTATCTGCACCCGATATCCCAATGTTATCCGCACTCTTATTAGAACATGCCGATAACGAGCACATAAAGCAGAGCATCATCATAAAAAATATCTGAAATTTTACCGCCATTTTACCACCCAAAGTATATATATTCCTCGTCAAGATATATCCCCTCTATCGTATATGAACCATCGTCAATTCTGTACACTCTGTTGAGGCTCACACCGCTCCAAATAAGGTCATTGCAAAACTGCGCCCTGTGGCACACATACACCTTGCCATCCTTCACAAAATATACTATATCCACATCCGCATCGGCTGTAATCTGTACATTCTTATATTCGTCCTTCACCTTGCCCGACGAATTGTACATCCAGTTGGCAGAGTTTTTGTCGTAATCAATAAACCAATCTCCAAGCGCCAAATCAACATTTACCGAAAATTCATCCGATACAATATTAATCTTGTAATCGTCCACATACTTTGCCGTATAACCCGTATATTCTGTCGGGCTGTCCGTCACCGACGGCATATATGTGTAACCATCCTCACCCGACATAAATATCATGCTCTTTACACCGCGCCATAACTGCCATGTCACAATCACATCGGAAATCCCGTCATTATTGATATCATACAATGCAATCTGCGGCACTCCCCCGCTGCTCAAATCATCAGCAATTTCAAACTCATATTTCACACTGTTTATGCTTACGTCGATACCCCCTGTTCTCAACTGGTACTGCAAAACAACACTATCATTCCCATTCTCATAATTATATGTATACGTCTTTTCGTCCGCTCCAAGCCCCTCACCGCCCATGTTCACAAACTCAATCCGGCTCTGCATCTGCGCGTCAAAATCCGCAAAGGATTTATACTCCGCATTTTTTCCCTGAGTTTTGCCGCTGCAACCTGTGAGTACGACAATGACTGACAGCATGACAAGTATTCCGTTTTTCATAATTAATTTTCCCTTCAAAAAATGTGCCAATATTTTTAATTCTATCAAAAAAATCCCCCGCTTCCATTGCATAGAGCAATAAATAACAGGGGATTTTTGCAATTATGACTAAATAAGTAAAAACGCAAACATTGCGTAAAGCAATAAATAATGTTGAACTTTCGCCCTGATATAACAAATATTAGCACAAAAATTAATGGGAATGGTTACAGGAACATTACATAAGAGGCAAATTTTAGAAAGTTCACATTTTTAGATATTCCTTTACATGAAGCAGTAAATTATACTCTCGACCAAACACTTTTTCATTTTCCTGATCCGAAAAGTTCTGTACTATTCTCGAAATAGCTTCACCTATTTCCAACCAAACTATATGTAAATCTAACTCCTTTTCATGGTCAGTGTAATGACATGTATTTTGAATTTCATCCACATCACAAAAATAATATCGATTTATCTGATGCCAAATCATAGGTTCTTTACTTGCCATTCGTTTTTCTACCACTTCAAAAAAATCTGAAATCGTATCCTGTAAAACAATATACCCTGTCTCTTCCTGCGTTTCACGAACTAACGTATCAATATCCGTTTCTCCGAGTTCTTGTCCACCGCCCGGAAAATTCAAACGCCCATTCTTATCTACAAGAAGTAACAATTTTCCATCTTTTATCACTATGCTTCTGATTGCAACTCTTGTTAAAATATCAAGACTTTCATCATAATTTTTCCTATCTAATACTATACGTTCAATCATCTTTTATTTTATAATACCTCCTAAATTTAATTATATTTCCAATATAATTTTCATAAGTATCCTGCAATTTTATCACTCCCAAAAATGTATACAAATATCCATTTTACTACCTTACAGTACGTCAAAATAGAAATAATACAGGCATCAGAGTCTTCCTCATCGCCTGTATCACACCATATGACTATATTATATAAGTAGTATAACATAATTGGATTTAAAATTCCACCGCAAAAAGCACAAGACAACCTCAGTATCCTGTCATTGCGAAATACTAAACCGCGCATACCCATTTTTATATTTAACATAAATTATATCCGAGTTTGTCTCACTTGCATAAATCTCCTGCCCCACTTTAACTCTCGCCCCTTGAAAATTTTCCGTTGGTTCGTTGGTATTGTCAACAACTTTAACACTTCCCACGCAAGCAAATCCCTCCGGTAAATCCTCATCAAATCCCGTTGCAAAATAAAAGTAAATCTGACCATTATACATTATTTGAGGACGTTGAATTTCTTCCGATGAATATCCTGTTTGTACTGTCGCTTGGCTACCATCTTCACTATTTTTGTACCCGAAAACGAAGTACTCTTTCCCCTGTTCATCATAAAGATATCTGCATCTATAATCCCCGGAATAAAAATATTTGTTATACATTCCGTTATAATATGAATACTCTGCTGTTCCGCGAAAAACATTATATGTCAGTACGCCTATATTCCAGTCCGGCTCTACAAGCGTCCCATCGGCAGGCATTGTCTCATTCTCAGCAGGTACATATTCATTGTCATTTTGTGCATAGATGTATGTTAAAATGTATTCTCCCTCATCAGTGATACCGATACTCTTAAACTCAGCCCCGCTTATTCCGTCAAAAATATACGCCTCAAACCTTATCATATCTTCCGTCATAGAGTCCACATATTTTTCTGAAAAACCATCCGACATATACTCATCATATTTGGTGTCTTTTGAATATTTCTCA
The DNA here is from genome assembly GCA_050874385.1 of Eubacteriales bacterium. Classification (GTDB taxonomy): domain Bacteria; phylum Bacillota; class Clostridia; order Lachnospirales; family Lachnospiraceae; genus CAG-882. The sequence continues at coordinate 7,901 of JBNMKO010000027.1, read as the reverse complement.
TTAAATTCCATGTTCATCTGTTCTAGCTTGTCATTTACAGTCCCATTATCTGTATCACTTGATTTTTCATAAGACACTTTCTGCTTCGCTTCTGCAAAATTTACATTGTCGATATTGTCGGCAGCAATATCTTTCCCACACATTTTTTCGGCATTATCTTTCCCCGACATTCTGGCAGTAAAAACAATACATACTGCAACAATCAATATAATAATACCACCGCCCAATGCTATTATTTTCTTCTTACCCATTGTCCGTCACCCTCCCCATCTTAATTTACAACCACTTCTCACTTTTTATAAAAGGCGTATCAGTGAATTTTTAATTTACAGATACGCCTTAACTTGCTATAGCAATCACTTAAATTGTTGCATATATAAGCAACGCCACGCTACCATTATCAAATATCGAGCTTATCCAACCCCACAACCGCAAGCGTATAGAACTTCATAGCCTCAAAATACATTCTGAGGTTAAGTCCCTCGTCGGGCTCATGCGCTCCGCCGCTTCCTTTCTTAAAAAGTCTCGCCTCCCGTTCTCTGTCCTCATCGGTTCTCGGCATACCTCCTATTCCGTAAGCAAACGCCATCGGAAGCTTTCTCGCGTAAGTTCCTCCGCCCATAACAAAAGCCTTGGTGTCAAGTCCTTGCCATTCATTGTAAAGATTGGTGAGATAATCAACAGCCGGATGCTCCTTTGGAAAATAGTTGGGCTTTGAGTCGCGCTCAAGTCTCCATGTAAACTCATGCTCCGACGCATATTTTTCAAGGTTCTTCTCAATCTGTTCTGAGTTCTGTGTGATGGCATATCTTATGTTGAGATTGACGCACATTCTGCCGTCCTCCATTGACAACACTGTAGCCGCACATGTGGTATGTCCTGACACTTCATCCGTGAAATCAATCCCCTCAGTTTTTCCATAATATTCGCTGCTGACATCGGAAAGCTCACTCAAAATTCGGAGATTTTTATTTCCAAGCTCCCCGACCTGCAAAAGAAATTGTGCAAGCTCATGTATTGCATTCACACTTCCGTCCGGAAATGCACTGTGTCTGCTCGTACCACAGGCAGTCACCTCTATATACGATTTATCATCAGCTTTTATAGTAATGCCCGAATGAACATAAACTTTATTGTCAGCTTTATCATTATTGTTATCCTTATCTTTTGCCAACGTCTCAAGTTTCTCCAAAAGTTCTTTAGAGTATGTAAGCCTTGCATAAGCCCTGTCCGGTATCATATTGCTAGCTGAACCGCCCCATACACACTGCAAAGGCTCGACAGACCTATTCTCCGACAAAAATTGTCCCTCGATTATACCCTTTTCACCGTAGCACACAGGAAATCCGCTGTCCGCAATAAGTGAAATGGCAGGTGTTTTATATTTTGACGTGTAATATTCAATATCCTCCATTCCACGCTCCTCATCGCATCCGACAAAAAGACAAAGCTCATGGTTCATCTCAATTCCAAGCTCCCTTATGCACTGCATGAGATAAATCATTCCAATGGCAGGACCTTTGTTATCCTGAACGCCCCTCCCTATCAGAAAACCATCATTTATGTACGGCTCAAACGGCGGTCTTGTCCATCCCTCTCCGACAGGGACAACATCGAGATGGTTCCAAAATCCGATTGTATTTTCATAATTTTTGTTATCAATTCCTATCGTACCCACATAATACTCACGATTTTCCGTGTAAAAACCGTGCTCACGCCCTATGGCAAGCATCTCGTCCATAGCCTTTTGGCACTCAACTCCAAATGGGGCTTTTTTATCAAAATCATCCTCCTTTGGCGGTTTTGATACGCTTGGAATTTTTACAATCCGCTCAATATCCTCTATAATATTCTGCCTGTGCGCCTCGAACCATTCATCAATCCTCTTTAAAAGTGCCTTGTCATCATTACTTAATTCAGCCATATTTTTTCCTCTTTTTCATCAAATAAGTGTCAAAAAATCCCTGATTTGTTTCAAAATAACCATAAAAAATTTCTCTTATATTTCGAGCAATGCCTCTTTTACCCAGACAAACCTTTCATGTGCGATATCTGCCGGAACTGTGCAGTCCGCGCCGACAATCACACCTGTTTTTCCTGCCTCCTCGATAAGCTTCTTTGTCTCTGCCTTAACCTCGTCCTTGGTTCCGCTGTATAAAACTCCCGACTTTGTATTGTCAAAACCGCCGAGCACACAGCGTCCTCCGAAAAATTTCTTTCCATCGGCAAGGCTTAAATTCTCTACATATACAGCCCAGTTTACCGCCTTTGACGGATAATCTTTCCACACCTCAATGCGGTTCTTGTCCCCAGCCCATCCGCAACAGTGTAAAATATTGTTGTCTGAAAGTTTGTTTGCATACTCCAAAATGTCAAGCTCCGCCGGGGTCACAATCCTTTTATATTCCTCCGCGGTAAAACGAAACTCCTCCGCATTCTGCACACAGTAATATATTCCGTCGCAGCCTGCCTCATCGATAAGCCCTTTTATAAGTGCCTTGATATCCTCGCCTATCACCGTAAAAGCATGGCATACCGCCGCTTCATCCTCCCTAAGATGCTTCATAAGAAGCTCCTCGCTTGTCCCAAAACGCATCAACGACATCGGGCAGAACACATTGTAAAATACACAACACTCTCCCTTGACACCATCGACAACACCCTTTGCCCTCTTTATCTGATTTCTTATAAACGGATGGTCTGCACCGAGGGGCTTCAAGTTAAACCAGTCGTGTGCTTCCTTAATCTGTGCAATTCCCGGGTTAGGATAATTGAAATACCCGTCACACATAATCTTTATCAAATCAAAATCCGCTTCCCTGTACAGATTAATGTGAGCGTCAACCGTCTCCTGCCCCAAGTCCTCATCAGGCGAAAAGTGATACCAGAATGCCTCCGGTACATGGTCAACCGGCTTATTGTTAAACGCATTTAAAACCCTTTCCCTCTTTGTCATAGTGTCTGTTTTCTTGTTCTCCATCGTCACTTACCTTCCCTTTTCATTGTTTTTTGCTGACTCTTTTTCTGATTTGCCGAGTCCATTTTACACCATAAATATCTCTATGACATGCCACAATTAATCGCACAAAATATTTTTCACGCATAAATTGTATACATTATAAAAATATTTACGCAGTATATTCTAACACAAAAAGACTTAAATGAATATGGAGATATCATTAATTATGAAAAAGCTTGAGTATTTTCCCATTCTTTATACCCAATATTTTATTGCATAAAAAAAGCACTCCCTGAAAATATTCAGAGAGTGCATACATAAAGCCCCTACTTGAGCACTCTTACCTTGACAACCCCTTCCATATCCTTCATCTTACTGATAACATCCTCCGACGGCACATCCGCCACATCGAACATTGTGTAAGCATAGTCGCCCTTGCTCTTGCTTATCATGTTGTCGATATTTATTCCCGCCTCACCTACTATGGTTGTGAAGCTGCTTATCATCGCCGGAATATTCTTGTGATTTATAAGTATTCTCGCTGTGCTCTTGCATACGCCCATGTCACATGCAGGGTAATTTACGGAATTTTTGATGTTTCCGTTCTCAACATAGTCCATAAGCTCGCGGACTGCCATGGCTGCACAGTTGTCCTCGGACTCCTCCGTCGATGCCCCAAGATGTGGGAACGCAACAACCTTTGGCTGTCCAGCAAGCTTGGCTGTAGGGAAGTCCGTCACATAGCGTGCAATCTTGCCCGATGCGATACCCGAAAGAATAGCGTCATCGTTTACAAGAAGGTCGCGGGCAAAGTTCAAAATTACAACGCCGTCCTTCATCTTCTCGACTGTAAGGCTGTTAATCATGCCCTTTGTGTCGTCGAGAAGCGGAACATGGACTGTTATGTAATCACACTGCTCAAAAATTTCATCCCTTGTCTTTACAATCTTAACCTCACCCGAGAGGTTTAAGGCATGTTCAACGGAGAGGAATGGGTCACAGCCGTACACCTCCATGCCAAGACCGATTGCGGCATCGGCTACAAGTACACCGATTGCGCCAAGACCGATTACACCGAGCTTCTTGCCCTTTATCTCGTTTCCGGCAAAGGCTGACTTAGCCTTCTCCATGGTCTTTCCGATGTTCTCATCAGTCTTGTTGTCCTCAACCCACTTCATACCGCCCACAAGGTCTCTTGAACCCATGAGAAGTCCGGCAAGCACAAGCTCCTTCACGCCGTTAGCGTTGGCTCCGGGTGTGTTGAAAACGACAATACCCTTTGCGGCACATTTGTCGAGCGGGATATTGTTGGTTCCGGCTCCGGCTCTTGCCACTGCAAGTAATCCGTCAGGAAGCTCCATATCATGCATTGCGGCACTCCTCACAAGCGCAGCATCAGCCTGTGCAAAATCTTCAACTATCTCATAATTATCAGAAAAAAGCTTCATTCCAGCTTTTGAAATCTTGTTAAGACAATTAACCTTGACCATCACGCATTTTCCTCCTCAAACTTCTTCATAAACTCGACAAGCTTTTCAACACCTTCAACAGGCATTGCGTTATAGATGCTCGCTCTCATACCTCCGACGGTTCTGTGACCTTTTAAATTTACAAAACCGGCTGCCGCAGCTTCCTTGACGAACTTTGCGTCAAGCTCCTCGTTTCCTGTGACAAAAGGAACATTCATAAGTGAGCGGTCTTTTGGCACGACTGTTCCCTTAAAGAGCTTGCTCTGGTCGAGGAAATCATATAAAATCTTGGCTTTTTTCTCGTTTCTCTCCTTCATTGCACTCAAGCCGCCCTGCTTCTTTAACCACTTAAATACCTTGCCGCAGATATAGATGCCATAAGCCGGCGGTGTATTGTATAGCGAGCCGTTGTCGGCATGAATTTTATATCTTAACATTGTAGGTGTTCCAGGAAGAACATCCTCCGTTATAAGGTCTTCCCTTATTATAACGATTACAACTCCGGCAGGCCCGATATTTTTCTGCACGCCGCCGTAGATTACTCCGTATTTTGTCACATCCACAGGCTCGGATAAGAAGCATGAGGACACATCGGCTACGAGCGTATGTCCCTTTGTATTAGGCAGTTCCTTAAACTTGGTTCCGTATATTGTGTTGTTCTCGCAAATATATACATAGTCCGCATCCTCCGGGATATCGAGGTCTGAACAGTCAGGTATGTATGAGAAGGTCTTGTCAGCGGATGAAGCCACCTCGACTGCATCGCCGTATAACTTTGCCTCCTGATAGGCTTTCTTAGCCCACTGTCCGGTCACAATATATGCGGCTTTTCTATTTTTCATAAGGTTCATCGGTATCATTGCAAACTGCTGTGACGCACCGCCCTGCAAAAACAGAACCTTGTAATTGTCAGGAATATTCATAAGCTCCCTGATATCAGCTTCAGCTTCCTTGATTATCGTGTCATAAGCCTTAGATCGGTGACTCATCTCCATAACGGACATCCCCGTTCCCTTGTAGTCAAGCATTTCGTCAGCAGCTTCTCTTAAAACCTCTTCCGGTAATACGGCAGGGCCCGCAGAAAAATTATAAACTCTTCCCATATCATTGCCTCCTATAGTCACCTCATACGGCGCATGTATTTTTTAACACCTTGATTATATGCCACGCATATGATAAATAATACTTCTGCCGCGGCATATTTTTATTGAGATGTATCACAATTTTATTAATAATATTATAAAATCTGTATGTATAACACTCTTACAATATGACTGTTAGACAGATACTCTCAATCAGCCTCTAATCAATACGGCATTACTGAACTATTATGATAAAATATCTCCAAGATGTTAAGGTGAATTTTAACTCATTCATATTAATAAGTCAATACTTTAATGTGGTAAAAAGTGAGTGTATAAAACTAATTTACCATTTTTCTGCCCCAAAATCTGCAACTGGTATGGTCAAATTATTCAAAACTGGCTGTTTTATATAGCCACGTCCGATGCTATTGTATATTGAAGCGCTGAAGTATTTCATAAACAAAATTATAATAAGCAGGTAATCTCATCATGGTGAACAATTTATCAGGTATGAGCCGCGGCAGTCAGAAAAAGCTCGCAATGATTAACGATTTTTGCGGCTTTGGAAGATGCTCGCTCACGGTGTCCATACCAATCGTATCCGCAATGGGAGTTCAGGCTTGCCCTGTACCCACGGCAGTTTTTTCAAATCACACGGCATATAAAAGCTTTTACAAGCACGACATGACAGCATATCTTGACAATTATCTCTCGGAATGGCAAAAGCTTGATTTAAAATTCAATGCCATTTTGTCAGGCTACCTTGCATCACCAGAGCAGATAGATATCTCTTCAAGGTTTTCACATGATTTTCTGGCATGCGACGGCATTTTCATACTCGACCCGGTTATGGGGGACAACGGAAAGCTCTACTCCGCCTACAACCCGGATATGCTCATGCTTATGAAGGAGCTTTTAAAAAGCAGTGATGTGGTCACACCTAATCTCACGGAGAGCTGTTTTTTAACTGACATTCCATACAGTGAGGTTATCTCTCTAAAGGGAAATGCACTGAACAAATGTCTGTACGACATGGCACAATCGCTCTCGCACAGAATGAAAAACGGCTGCGGACGTGTCGTTATATCAGGTATAGAGTCCGAATGTTACATAGGCAATTACATCTATGAAACAGGCAGTCACAGGCTGATTAGAATGAAAAAAAGCGGTGTCTCCCGATGCGGAACAGGTGATATATTTTCAGCAATCATAAGTGCCTCACTTGTGAGGGGAAGCCGTCTTTGCGACGCGGTGACACTTGCGGCGCGCTTTATCCGAAAATGTATAACAGTGAGCGATGAATACAATATTCCACTCACCGACGGGGTCGCATTTGAGGATGTGCTGTACCTGCTCACTCCACAGGCAGACAGGCACAAAAATAACCATTAGAAATGGAGCTTACATTATGAAAAAGAATATCAAATTAATTAGAATTATTGTCGCCGCGGTAGTGTTTATCGCAGGTCTTATTTTGGGAATAATCGGTTACTCAAAGAGAATGTCCGACAGTTACGCCGCACTCAAGGAAGCCGGGACTAACGGCTCAGTCGATATGCTCTACGCAATAGGACTTGTGCTCGTGATAATCGGTATCGTAGTTTTTGTTGCCGCAGTCACAGCTCCAAAGGAGCCAAAAAATGTCCCTATAATTGTTCTCGCCGAGGCTGCACTTCTCGCCGCACTCTGCTATGTAGGCGCGGGCTACTTAAAGATTGACATCCCTGTCGGAACCGAAAAGACTATGTTCCATCTCGGAAATGTGTTCTGTGTTCTCGCAGCACTTCTTCTTGGCGGTATGTGGGGCGGTCTTGCTGGCGCAGTCGGAATGACACTCTCAGACCTTATGACAGGCTATGTCACAAGCGCACCTAAGACTTTCCTTCTCAAGCTTTGCATAGGTCTTATAGTTGGTCTTGTCGCACACAAGGTTTTCAAAATTGCAAAGGAAGGTTTCCCGGCAAAGAGACTTCCTGTAGCCGTTGTGGTTTCCTGTATCGCCGGCATGGCGTTCAACGTCGTTGCCGACCCTATAGTCGGATATTTTTACAAAATGTATCTTCTCGGAACACCACAGGACCTTGCAAAGGCTCTCGCAAAGATTAACTCGATAACAACACTTGTCAACGCAATTATCGCGGTTATTGTGGCTTCCGTCGTGTATTTGGCACTCAGACCTGCCCTAAAGAAAGCCGGGTTGTTCCGCGAGATTTAAGCAATTAAAAATATTGCCACAAAAATAAAAAACTAAATGTGAACTACCCACCACCTAAAGGTGGTGGGCTTCTGTTAAATGGTTCACCAGACTAAGTATTCAGAAATGGATACTACGATATTTAGGTCATGATACCTTCGGTTGACGCAACAGACCGCTGCTCTATTGTACAT
>JBNMKO010000026.1:0-34042 GCA_050874385.1 Eubacteriales bacterium | reverse complement strand
ATGTGGTGGGCTTCAATAATGAAGCTGTTCGTCGTATTGTCGGAGAGAGTGCAGCCGACCAAAATGTAATTGTCATTTATTTCACTAAAGTCAAGCTCCATCACACTTTCAAGCTCATCGCGGGTTATTTGGTCAACCGGCTTGCCAAAAATCGTCTCGCAGATGTATATAATCTCGTCCGATTTTGGTCGGTACCCAGATGTGTCAAGGTTTTTAGCTGTCTCTTCCTCGGAAGGTACAGGGGTCTTAGGGGCGTTGATTGGTGATGAACCTGAACCTATGCCAAGTCCGTGCCTGACATTGAATGTGGTAAGCAGCACAGATGTCATAGTGAACATAACAGACACTAAAACGAATGTTGTAAGCACTTTGCGAACCCTTTTAGCGCGGAAGTCCTCGTTATCATGTCCTTTATCTCTTGATTTTCTTCCAAAGCCCGCGTGTATGGCAGGCTTTTTTTCAGGGACATCGAACTGATTGCTGTCAGATGCAGCCTTCGATGCCATAATTCTGTATCCGCAGTCGGGACAGACAAACATGTTTTTATCCTTTTTCATGTCCTTAGTGCAGATTGGGCATTTCATAACGTCGCTCATAAAAATTTTCCCCTCATAATGATATTTCATATAAGATAATTGCAAAGCTCGGTTTTTTGAGTGCTGAGTTTTGCAATTATCAAATATTTACTATAATTTAGTTGCTTGCGATAAGCGCCATAAGCTCCTGCATCTTCGCATCAATGCGTCCAAGGACAATATTGTTCTCGTTGGTCTGGTTGAGTGTGTGGCTTGAGTGTGCCGACACTTCCTCGGAGACGGCTGAGATTGTCTGTATGGACTCTGATATGACATTGTTGGCATCCTTGAGGCTTACAACATCGCTTGTGAGCCCGTCGAGCTGTTCGCGAACTGTGACACTGTTGGATTTTATAAGGTCAAATATGCTTGCTGTTTTGGTTGTGGACTGCTTCTCGGTGTTGATACCGTCAATCATGTGGTTGATTACCTTTACAACCTCTGTTATTGTGGTTGCAAAACTGTTTATTATATCAGTGATATGCTCTGTAGCCTCGCTGGTCTGTCCTGCCATGTGTGATATCTCTGTCGCAACGACGGAAAATCCACGCCCTGCGTCCCCGGCGCGGGCAGCCTCAATGCTGGCATTAAGGGCGAGAAGGCTTGTCTGTGAGGTTATGTCACTGATAAGGTCAATTATGGAGTTCATCTCTTTTATGTGGTGGTCAAGTTCCTTGAGCTTTTCGCTGACATCAACGCCGTTGTGTACGGAGTCGTCAACCTGTGAGACAAGCTTGTTTACATCGCTAAGTCCGTCGTCGATTACGGTGAGTGTGTGCTGCATGCTCTCGTGTATGTTGTCGGATATGTTGCTTACAGTGTCGACCTTTTTCTGGATGGCTTCGGTCTCGTGAAGCTGCTTCTGGACAGCGTTGGCTGTGTCGAGCGCTCCGGCTGAAACCTCCTGCATTGCGGCTACAGTGACCTCAGAACCTTCATTTAAAAGAGCCATTTCATTGTGAATATACTCAATGCCCTCCTGCATTTTTGTGGAGAGCTTGGAAATCTCGGCGAGAAGTCTTTCTGTGTCCTTCTGTGAGTCGGTTATTGTCTTGAGCTTTTGAGCCTCGTTGGTGTTGAGTGTGGCTGATGTTATGTATGAGTATGCTGCCACAAGGATGACAAATATGACGTGAATTATTGCTGCGTCCGAGTCAGGATAGGCGTATTTTCCTGAATTTACTCCCATTACCGCCATAATTATTGTCTCGATTACAACACCCGAGTTTACCAGAAGGGAAAATGTTGTGTTATTGTACAGTGATATAACAAGAATCATTGGTATTACAAAAACTGATGCCATGAAAGTTGTTGAAGTGTAAATATAAAATGTAAAAAATACTGCAAAGCCGTTTCCGACAAGATGTCTTATTGCGGTTGTCTCATGATTTCTATGCCAGTAAAAATACTCCGCCGCGACAGGGACAATTCCGAGAGTACATGAGATTAGCAGCACAGCGGGATTAATTCCGCGGGTGAGTGCCTGTAAAATAAGAAGGAGCAGCATTACGCTGTTCGTGACGGTGTGCGCAATCATGCAAACTCTGTTGTTGCGCTCAAGCGCCGTTGAATTGTTGCTTGTGTTCATTTATAACACCTTCCTTAGTTGATGTATTTTTTTAATTCAAACAATAGTATAGCATTGTGGCTGTATTATTTCTATACTAAAGTGAATTTTAATTTGATAAATTATAAAAATACTTTGTGAAAATATTAACTTCTAAACAATGTCTTGAAAGTATTTACACCCTTATGTTATAATACTATTAAAGTATGCCGCGGTGCGGTATAATAACTTACAATTATTCATGACCGATTGGTCAGAAGATGGAGGCAAAGCGATGAATTTAAATTTAAGACCAGCAAGCGAGTGCAAGTATGACGCTGTATCATTAGGCGAGGTTATGTTACGTCTTGACCCGGGTGAGGGAAGAATCCGTACAGCAAGACAGTTCCGTGCTTGGGAAGGCGGCGGAGAGTACAATGTAGTTCGTGGACTTCATAAGTGCTTCGGTTTAAGATCAGGTGTCATCACAGCTTTCGCTGACAATGAAGTAGGTGCATTAATGGTAGACTTCATTGAGCAGGGTGGTGTTGCTACAGACCTTATTTACATGAAGAAGACAGACGGTATCGGCAGATTATGCCGTAACGGTATCAACTTCACAGAGAGAGGATTTGGTATCCGTGGCGCTAAGGGATGCTCTGACAGAGCTAACACAGCTATTGCACAGGCTACACCGGATGATTTCGATTTCGAGTACATTTTCGGAACACTTGGCGTAAGATGGTTACACACAGGCGGTATCTATGCAGCATTATCTGAGCAGTCATGCCAGACAGTTCTTGCAGCTATCAAGACAGCTAAGAAGTACGGCACAATCGTTTCTTACGACCTTAACTACAGACCATCCATGTGGGATGCTATCGGCGGACAGGCTAAGGCTCAGGAAGTTAACAAGGAAATCGCTAAGTATGTTGACGTTATGATTGGTAACGAGGAGGACTTCACAGCATGTCTCGGCTTTGAAATCGAGGGAAATGATGCAGACCTCAAGGAGCTCAATCTTGACGGTTACAAGAAGATGATTAACGAGGCAGCTAAGACATATCCTAACTTCAAGGCTGTTGCTACAACTCTTCGTACAGTTAAGACAGCTACAGTTAACGACTGGAGCGCAATCTGCTGGGCAGACGGCGAGATTTACAAGGCTAAGGATTACAAGGGTCTTGAGATTATGGACCGTGTTGGTGGCGGAGACTCATTCGCATCAGGTCTTGTTTACGGTCTTATGACAACAGGCGATGCAGAGTTAGCTGTTAACTACGGTGCAGCTCACGGCGCACTTGCTATGACAACTCCTGGCGATACAACAATGGCTACTAAGAAGGAAGTTGAAGCTATCATGGGCGGCGCAGGCGCAAGAGTACAGAGATAATCTGACTTATTGATAAGCGATACATTTAAAAATAAAAACGTATGTCCGAGTAAAATCGGGCATACGTTTTTTTAGTTGATAGATGATACAATGTCAAATATTATTGTTTATACAATTGGCAAATTTAAAATATCATATAATTTATCTGCTTTACAGAGGCATATTTTGAATAATCTCTTTAATGTATCTTAAATAATAGCAATACACTGCTTTTATAAATTTTCACTATTTGCTTATTTATATAATGTAAAATACTAATAATTTAGATGTTATTGTAATTTAGAAAATTTTATGCTCTTCGATACCTGTTAAAGCAAGCCGCAATCTCCTGCGCGCGAGGCATAGCATATCCACCTGAGAGTGGTCTGCCGTCCATGAAAGCGGAAAATCCATCGCGCTCGTACATTCTGCAAAGGTCATCCACTATCATTGATACAGTTTTTCGCCCGTCGATAAGGTGTTCCACAGCGTATTTTAAAAGCACGGACAGTGCCGCGGTCTGCTCGGAGTCGATGAGCTGCTCGACATATCTCAAATCGACAGTCTGCTTTCCAATCAAAAAGCTGTCACGGGTTAATAGCTTGACCTTGAGAGTCTCTGTGTCATCATTTTTTACTGCGCCGGTGCGGTAATCGCGGCGCTTAGGTGCGCCCTGTGGGTCTTTTGTCATAATTCTTTTACTTCCCGGTTTGGCAAAAGGAAGTGCGCTCTCGGCAGGTACAGGGTATTCTTTTAGTAGACTTTTGACCTGTGTGGTGATATCTACAGCGTGATAGTTGTCCATCTGGATAATTGTGTCGGCTATGTGGAAAAATGCTCCCGAACTTCCGGCTACCAGAATAGTTGATATGCCGGCTTCCTCGTATAGCTCCCTCGCGCGTGCCGTGAACGGGGTTATAGGCTCTTTGTCGGAGCTTATCACTCTCTGCATAAATGCGTCGCGCACCATGAAGTTGGTTGCTGAGGTGTCCTCGTCTATGAGGAACAATGAGCTGCCAGCCTCAACGCCCTCGACAACGCCTGCCGCCTGGGAGGTACTTCCGCTCGCGTCCTCGGTTGAGAAGGAGTGAGTGTCCTTCTTGTTCGGAAGGTCGTTTATAAACAGGGATATGTCGACATCCTTTATAAAGCGTCCGTCCTCGGCGCGCAGCTTGAGTGCGGTGTTATCGGTGATGACGTACTCGCGTCCGTCTCCTGAGATGTGATTGTAGATGCCAAGCTCTAACGCGCATAAAAGAGTGGATTTGCCGTGGTAGCCACCGCCTACGATGAGGGTTATTCCCTTTGGAATACCCATTCCGCTTATTTTTCCAAGATGTGGAAGGTCAAAGCTTACCTTGAGCGGTTCAGGGGAGGAGAAAGCAACCGCATTTTTCATCGGCTTTTGTGATATGCCGCTCTCGCGTGGGAGAATGGAGCCGTCTGCTACGAAGGCGCACAGTGAGCGCGCTGACAACTGCTCGCGGATTGCCTGCTGGTCCTCGGCGAGATATATCCATTTTTTTAATCTGTCGGCATTTATGTTTTTGTAGAGCAGACTTTTTTCCACGCATGTCGGTAAAAAGTCAAAAAATATCTTTTCGAGCTCGCGCGAGTTGATGGTTCTTCCGTTTGCCGGAAATCCCACGAAAAAGCGCACGATAAGCTTGTTTTTTGCGAGTTCGCAGTCGCTGCGCTCAAGCACTTCCTGTCCCGGGTGTGTCACCTGTATAAGACCGCTTTTTCCCGAACCTTTTGCCTGAAACGAATAGTGTCCGACCTCGGCACAAAAGCTGCGAAGAAGAAAGTCACATAGAGCTGTGATGGCGGTTTTATTTGCCATGCTGTAGTCCGGATATCCGGCGGTTGTTAGCGGAAGGCTTATACTGAGCTGCGACGGGGCGGCAAACGGGTCGCCCTGAACATGTTCAATATTCAGATAGTATTTGCCAAAATCGTAGCTTCCGCGGAGCGATTTGTACGCCGGATAGCTTTTGTGGTCTATATCTTTTAGCAAGTTTCGTAGTTCATTTGAAGTCATTTTTTTGTCCAAATCTGTATTCAGATTTCCTCCTGTTTGATTATTTTGTTATCATTATACCGCAAAATTTGCGTGTGTATAGAAAAACTATCATAATTTTAGCATCAAAAAGGTATAATTTTCATATGTCTATTTAAAACACTTTTGTGTAAAACAATAATCTAAGAGTTGATATATGTGACAACTTATGAATATTATAGATTAAAATAGTCATGATTTTAAGATAATATTTTAAAGGCTTATTTAAAAGCAGTTTACAAGTTGGGAGAATAATTTCCGACATATGAGGCATGATAGTGTATGAAATCAAAAAAAGCTTTCAATGTGCATAGTGTAAAAAATACACTTGAAACAGTAAAGGACACAGTCCTAGATGTATGATGATTTTACACAACAAAGACGTAAAAAACACGTTTTTTATCACTGTTGGATTGGAATGTACATGGAAAGCCGCGGAAAGGATGTGCCATGGAGGACGATACTATAAAGCTTTTGAGGGAGTGCAATGCGGGAATTAAGATGGGAGTCTCATCTCTTGATGAGGTCTTAGAGCATGTGAAGGATGAGAAGCTAAAGTCGCTTTTGCAGGAGAGCAAGAGCACACATGAGAAATTGGGGGATGAGACGCACTCATATCTCCTCAAATTCCACGATGAGGGAAAAGAGCCAAATCCGATGGCGAAGATGATGTCGTGGGTCAAGACAAATTTTAAGCTCGGTGACGAGGAGTCAGACCGCGTTGTGGCAGATTTGATTACGGATGGCTGCAATATGGGCGTGAAATCCCTCTACAGATATCTGCACCAGTACAAGGCGGCGGATGAGGAGATTAAAAAGCTTGTTGAGAAGGTCATAGATGTTGAGGAGAAGCTTGTGAAGGAGATGAGAGTGTATCTGTGATGTGCGGCATCTCTCGTACGTAAATCGCATAAAATAGTAAGATGATTGACAACGCAGATTTGCATTTTATAGCAATTCTACAAATTAACGCAAATTATCATTTAGATAAATATCCTAAGATACAGCAATTGTTATATGCAGCAATTTATTGGCTTGCTATAGAAAGAATATTTATACATTAATGGGTGACAAAATTGACTTTTTTGCCACCCACATTGCTACATATAAAAGTATTATATCATTATGATAAATCCGTCGCTTCCATATTTTTAGGAAGAATGAGATTTAGGATGATTGCCACAACGAACACCACGGCTACACAGTTCTGTGCAAAGACGTTCTGTATTATTGCAGGGAAGAGTGAGAACAGCTCAGGAACCTCGGTAAAGCCTATTCCTATGCTGAGTGAGAGCGCGGCTATTGTGACATTTCTTTGTGAGTAGCCGCAGCGCCCCATCATCTGTATTCCGCTTATAACTATAGTTCCGAACATCATTATCGTACATCCGCCGAGAACCGCGTCAGGGAGTGTGGCGAGCAGCGCGCCGAATATAGGGAATATTCCGGCGAGAAGCATTATGATCGCACCTGTGGCTATCGTAAAACGGTTTACAACCTTGGTCATTGCGACAAGACCGACATTCTGGCTGAATGAGGTTATCGGGAGACATCCAAAGAGCGACGAGATGGAGCTTATAAAGCCATCGCAGGCTATGGAGCCCGACAGTTCCTTGTCATTTACATCGCGTCCTAAGCCGCTTGCCGCAAGAGCCGTCGTGTCGCCGATTGTCTCCGTCGCGGATACGAGGAAGATAAGCACAACCGAGAAGATGGCATCGGCGCGAAATTCCATCTTAAATGGCATAAAATGCGGGAAAGCGATTATGCTTGTGCCTGCGAGCGATGAAAAGTCGACCATTCCCATAAAGATTGCTATGATATAGCCAACAACAAGCCCGAACAATACGGAGAGCTGTTTATAGTATGATTTTGCAAAAATGTTAAAGCCTATACAGCACACAAGTGTTATAGTGCCGAGTATCCAGTTCTTTGCCGAGCCAAAGTCCGCGCTGCCGCTTCCTCCGCCAAACGAGGTAGAGCCCACCGACAGGAGCGAAAAGCCGATTGCGGTCACGACAGTAGCGGCTATTACCGGCGTGATAAGCTTCATCCAGTAGCGGGCAAACAGACCTAGCAAGCCCTCTACTATACCGCCTATTAAGACAGCGCCCATCACCGCGCCGTAGCCGTACACGCCGCCGATATAGCAGCATATAGACACGAATGTAAAGCTTATTCCCATGACGATTGGTAGACCTGAACCGATGCGCCACAGAGGAAAGAGCTGTATGAGCGTGCCGATACCGGCAATCATCATTGCGCTCTGTATAAGGGCTGCAAGCTGGGCGGTGTCAAGCCCGCTCGCCGCACCTACTATAAGGATTGGTGCAATGTTGGCGACGAACATTGCAAGGATGTGCTGAAGTCCGAAGGGGATAGCCTTCATTATCGGGACGCGCCCGTTTAGTGAGTAGATGTTGTTGATTGACGCAGAATTTGCGTTGGCATTTTTATCTTTCATTTTGTGTGTTCTCCTGTAATTGATTTGTTTTTACCGCAAAATACATAATGAAAATAAAAAAGAACTGGATTTAATTCTGGCTGCGGAAGGTGATGGAGCCTGTAGAAGCGTCCATTGCGTCCACTATTGCGAGTGACTCGAGCTGATAGCCGAGATTTCTTATAACCTGACCGCCTGTCTGGAAACCTTTCTCTATCGCGATACCGATACCTTCAACGGTTGCGCCTGCATCCTTGCATATTGAGATAAGTCCCTGAAGCGCACAGCCGTTTGCGAGGAAGTCGTCGATTATGAGGACGTGGTCGTCGGCAGTCAAAAACTTCTTTGACACAATAACTTGATTTTTGTTCTTGTGGGTGAAGGACTCAACCTCTGTGACGTACATATCACCGTCGATGTTTACGCTCTTTGACTTCTTTGCAAAAACGACAGGTACACCAAAGCTCATTGCCACAACACATGCGATACCTATGCCGGATGCCTCGATTGTGAGGATTTTGTTGATTGGCTTGTCCTCAAATCGCTTCTTAAACTCGTCGCCCATAAGCTTGAAAAGCTGTGTGTCCATCTGGTGGTTCAAAAAGCTGTCAACTTTTAAGATATTGCCCTCCTTTACAACTCCATCCTTTACGATACGTTCTTCTAGAAAATTCATTGCAGTGCTCTCCTTTTTATAGTGTTGTTTTTTATTTACAGCATTGTATCATGAAATGAATATATAAAAAAGAGAGTTTTTTAGAAAAATTTTATGATTTATTTGGCAAATGTGACGATGACGGGGCTTTCTTAGTTTGCACAAAAACGCAAATTGTGCTATTCTTAGTAACATAGCGCTTAGGGCGGACATTTTTCATCGCTTGCGCTTATTGAGGGAAAAGGAGAATAAGATAGTGTTAAACTTGAGATTTAAATGGGTTGTGTTATCGAGCTTTTTTTACGTTATGTACGCAGTTCCAAAAGCTGAGTACATGTTAAGACACCCGGATAAGTACACGGATAAGGATAAATACGATTTTGCCATGAAAATTGTAAAGCACATGAAGAAGAGGGCAAGGACGACGACGGATGTGTATGGCATTGAGAATATTCCTAAAGAGCATGGTTATATTATGTATGGAAATCATCAGGGGAAATACGATGCACTTGGAATTTTGCTGTCGCTTGATGAGCCTTGCGGAGTGTTGTGGGAGAAGAAGCAGGCAAGCAGATTTCTAAGCCGTCAGGTGTGCGGACTTGTAAACGGAGTTGCGATTGACCTGACAGATATCAGGGATAAGGTCCGCTCGATAAAGGAAGTTTCAGACAGAGTTAAGTCGGGGCAGAATTTTCTTATCTTCCCTGAGGGCGGATATGGGGACAATCACAATGAGCTGCAGGAATTTTTCAGCGGATGCTTTGCATGTAGTCAGGCGAGCAAAGGCCCGATAGTCCCTGTTGTCGTATATGATTCGTACAAATCGATGAACAGCGACACTTTTGAGAAGGTGAACACACAGGTTCACTACCTTGCGCCGATATATTACGACGAGTATAAGGGAATGAAAAAGCCTGAAATCTGTGAGCTTGTGAAATCGAGAATTGCAGCCAAATTAGAGGAGATTAAAGACGGTGAGCGACGAAAAAAAGCTATTTAAAAGTATTCAGGAAAGACTTGACGAACAGAGGATAAAAAGGCAGCAGGAGCAGCTTGTGGAGAGGGAGGAAATCATAAGATATGAGCCTTCCGCGGAGGATGGACTTACGGATGAGCAGGTCAGTGACCACTATGATGCCGGATGGTACAACGAGACGATGGATTCGTGCACTAAGTCGGTGAAGGATATAATTATCTCCAACACATTTACATACTTCAACCTTATCTTTGTGGTGCTTGGAGTACTTCTTATAATAGTAGGTTCTTTTAGAAACCTTACGTTTCTGCCTGTCATTTTTGCCAACTCAGCCATAGGTATTTTTCAGGAGCTGAGGGCAAAAAGAGTTTTAGACAAGATGAATATGCTGAATGCACCGATGGCGAAGGTGGTCAGAAACGGCAATGTCAGTGTCATAAAGACACAGGAACTTGTAGTGGATGATATTGTTATCTTCACGGCGGGCAGCCAGATATGTGCCGACGCGGTGGTTGTGTCGGGCAGTGTCCTTGTAAATGAGGCACTTCTTACAGGAGAGTCGGACGACATTGTGAAAAAAGATGGCGACTCACTTATGAGCGGAAGTTTTGTGGTGTCGGGAGAGTGCAGGGCAAGGCTTGAGAATGTCGGGCGCGATTCGTATATATCAAAGCTTACCATGGAGGCTAAGTCGATGGGCTCCGGTGAGCAGTCGGAGATGATGCGCTCGCTCGACAAGCTCCTAAAGTGGGTCGGAATATGTATTATTCCTATGGGAATACTGCTGTTATGGCAGGGCATGAATGTAAATATGGAGAGCTTCCCGGATGCCGTGACGGCGATGGTTGCGGCGGTGATTGGAATGATACCGGAGGGACTTTATCTTCTCACAAGCGTCGCGCTTGCGGTGAGCACAATCCGTCTCGCATCTCAGAAAGTTCTTTTGCACGACATGAAAAGTATAGAGACGCTCGCGCGCGTGAATGTGCTGTGTGTGGACAAGACGGGAACGATAACGGAAAACAAGATGTCCGTTCAGGAAGTTTATGAGCTGCCGGGTGAAAGATATGACAGCACCTTTAAGATGTTGTCAGATTTCGTGGCTGTCATGGGAAATGACAACATAACTATGAATGCGCTCAAGGAACATTTTCAGGAGACGACGGGCAGACAGGCTGTGTCACACACGGGCTTTACATCGGCGTTAAAGTACAGCTCAGTGACATATTCCGATGGCGTGTATGTGCTCGGTGCGCCGGAGATGGTGCTCAGGGAGCGCTACGGCGAGTACAAGGAGACGATAGAGCGTTTTTCGAGGACGGGCGGCAGAGTGCTTGTTTATGCGAGATACTTTGGCGATATCGACGGAAAGCCGCTTGTTGAGAAGGTAACGCCGCTCGCGCTTGTCGTGTTATCTAATCCGATAAGGGAGAACGCGAAGGAGACGTTCAGATATTTTGCGGAGCAGGATGTGCAGGTCAAGGTAATATCGGGAGATAATCCTGTCACTGTGTCGGAGGTCGCTCTCAGGGCAGGCATTGACGGGGCGGAGCACTTTATCGACGCATCGACACTGCGCACGCAGAAGGAGTTATATGAGGCGGCGGGAAAATATGTCGTGTTCGGGCGTGTGTCTCCTGAACAGAAAAGACAGCTTGTGGGTGCACTTCAAAAGCAGGGAAATACCGTTGCCATGACGGGTGACGGTGTAAATGACGTGCTCGCCCTAAAGGATGCCGATTGCAGCATCGCTATGGCTTCGGGAAGTGAGGCGGCGGCGCAGGCGGCGCAGGTGGTACTTCTTGAGTCTGATTTTTCAAAGATGCCGTCGGTTGTGCTTGAGGGCAGGCGTGTGGTAAACAACATCGAGCGCTCGGCGAGCCTTTTCCTTGTGAAAAATATATTCTCGTTCATCATGGCGTTGTGCTCGATAATCGCGGCTATAACATATCCGCTAGAGCCAGCACAGATATCGCTCATAGCGATGTTCACAATAGGAATACCTTCGTTTTTCCTTGCATTGCAGCCAAACAAGAAGCGCATTGAGGGACACTTTATGAAAAATGTGCTTCTTAGGGCACTTCCGGGCGGTCTGACCGATGTGATATGTGTCGGTGCGCTTGTGGTATTCGGAAATACATTCAATCTCGACCCGGACGGCGTGGCTACGGCGGCGACACTTCTTCTTGCGATAGTCGGATTTATGATTATGTTCAAGATAAGCAAGCCGTTTAACAAGCTTACATTTGCCGTGTTTGTGTTCTGCGTGATTGGACTTGTATTCTCAAGTACGGCGCTGAAGAGTCTTTTCTATATGAGCCACATGTCAACGGAGTGCATAATGCTCGCTGTCGTGTTCGCATTTGCGACGGAATCACTTTTCAGGTATCTCACAATGTTGATTGAGAAGCTTGAACAGTGGTTTGACTCCGACGATGTTTTGGAGAGAATGCCGGGGAAAAAGAGCAAAAGGGCATAGCATTAAAATCGGTTAGTAACGATTGTTGTTATAAATAAAATAATTCATTAAATGAAATAAATGTTAAGAGGACACTGTGACTGTAATATCACAGTGTCCTTTTTATTGTTGCTTTATATTTTACAAATGTTAGTGCATTAGATTGTTCCCGTCACAGTCAGAGTGCTTACTCCCGGATTTACAATAAGTGCCCCGGTTGTAGCATCGCGCGTGTAGGTGGCAGCAGGAACGGTTATCTGACCGCCGATGGTTGTGAAAAGTCCCGTTGCCTCGTTGTAGGTGTAGTTAGTGCCCTCTACCCACGTCACACCGTTGAATGTCACGGTGATGTCCTTGAGTATAGGCAGGAAAGTATCAGTAAGGACAACATTGTCGTCGGCTCCTGCCTCCGTGTTGCCGGAGTTCTGTATGATGAATGTGTAGGTGAGCTGTCCATTCTCGGCAACGGTGGAAGGTGTGAGCGACTTGCTGATTGTGAGAAATGCGTTGTTCTCGGCTCTCACGGTCTCAACCGCCGTGATTGGAGCAGGCAGGTCGGCACCTGTGATTGTCGCGGTGTTGGTGATAACGGCATCTGTGTCAAGAGGTGCGAACTCGTTGGTGTTCGTCTCATAGACAAGTGTTGTGTTTCCACCTGCCGGAACGGATATTCCGGTTATGGTGAGCGGAGAGGTCGAGGTGATTACCGGGGCTGCCTGCAAAACGCCGTTGATGTAGTATTTTATGGAGTCGTCGACATATTCAAGAGGTGTCAGTGTGAGCGTGTTGTAGGTATATGCGCCGAGGTTGTCGGTCACGGTAAGCCCGGTAAAGTCGTCATCGCCTGAGTTTACAATGCTGACTATATAAGTTACGCGCCCGCCCGTCTGGTATGTGTCGGTTACCGCGGTCTTGGTCGCGCTCAGTATCTCGACGATTTCGCCGGTGGTGATGTTTGATGTTGTCGTGTTTCCGTTGTAGGAAAGAGTTGCCTGATTATAAAATGTTGCCATAAGTTCCTCCATATATTTAAAGGGTGTAAGGTGTTAACCTTAATATATATTATGCGTGGACGGGGAATATGACATGGATTTTGAGGAAATTTTGGGGCTTGTTTTGATGCGAATATCCGATTGATAAGATATTGGATATTGACATAAAGTATTATTTGTATTAATATAAATAATACAAAGACACGATTTAACAAATAATAAGTAATTGCAAGACTTGCTTTGTAGTTACTTATAGCAATCCTGTGAATTTAAGCATATTCATATATGCATGAAAGCCTGTTTAACTAGCAATATCTTTTTTGCATAACCAACATGTTGTTATAGTTGAAAATGGCATTAATTTGTTGGATTGTATAGTATCAGTCAGAATAGGAGGAATAAGTTATGATAATTGAACTCAACACAGCGTCGGACATTCCGATTTATGTACAGCTTCGCAACCAGATTGTGCTGGGGATAGGAAGAGGCGAGCTAAAGGCTGGCGAGAGCCTTCCGACGGTCAGGCAGATGGCGGAGGACACGGGTATAAATGTGATGACCGTGAACAAGGCGTATGGGGTTTTGAAGGCGGAGGGATTTATTGAGATTGACAGGCGGCATGGCGCAAAGATTTGCCCCAAGCCTGATAATGGAGTGCAGTACCGCGAGAAGGTCGAGGCGGAGCTTGAGCTTCTCATCACGGAGACGACGCTAAAGGGCATGAAAAAGGAAGAATTTATGAAAAAATGTGAGGAAATCTACGACAGGCAGCAGCTTGTATTTGAATAGGAGAGGGGGAGAAAATTATGGTTGTCATGGTGATTGAGATTATAACGATGCTTTTTATGCTCGCAACCTTAGTTTACACTATGGGGAGCGGGAGTGTTCTTGAAAACGGAGCATACTATATGGGAATAACAATTCCGAAGGAGCACAGGGACGAGGAGTCCGTAAAAAATATAAAGGCAGAGTACATGCGAAGCTGGAAAAGAATAAGCCTTATCGGGGTTGTCACATGTTTTACAATTTTGATTTTTTATGATTATGTGTCAATACAGATGGTTTATATTTTAACGTGGTTTTTTGTGCTCATGTATGCGTATCAGAACAGCCTTAAAAAGTGTGGCTGGAAGCTGTACAACTGGAAGATAGAGCAGGATTGGTATAAGGGAAGTGAAAATGGCGGCAGGCTTTGCAGAATAGACACCGCGCTGACAAGCAGCAAGAAAAAGATGCCTATAAGCCCGTACTGTGGAGTGCTGCCGATGGCGATGGTTGGGTTCTGCGTGTTCAGGTATTGTGCGGTGGATTTTTCTGTCGTATCATGCAGCTTTGCAGCCTGTGCCGTGATGTTTTTTGTGATATATTTTGTGATTGCAAGGTCTCGCACCAAGGTTTACTGCGATGACAGCGAGGTGAATATTGCGATTAACAGGAGCGTAAAGTACGAGTGGAGCAGATGTATGATGCTTCACAGCTTTATGGCGGCATTTATTGCGCTTGTTCTTTCCCTGGGATATACATCGGGAACACAGTTAAATGGCGGAAAGATGTTTGCCTATTTAGGTTATGCCATGATAATGCTATGTTCACTGGGAAGCTTTGCGGCACTTGTTGTCGCCTATACCAATGTGCAGAAGGTGAAAAATCAGGCGGGCGCGGTGCAGTACTACGATGACGACGATATATATTATCTGACTGGGAAGAAAAATCCAAACGCGCCGAGGCTTATGGAAAGGAGAGTTGGAATAGGCTTCTCGTTAAATGCCGGTAGCAAAGTGGATTTGGTTGTTATTGGAATTACCATGCTGTTTACTGTAGTGCTTGCGCTATTTTTGGCAAAATATGATTTGGCGAATGTATCACTTGACATTACAAGCGATGACAGCGGAAGAAAAATTGCGTATGTCGAGGCGGCAGGCGAGAGAAGCCAATTTTATCTTGACGAGATAACAGATGTTGAGCTTTTGGATGCGCTCCCTGACATGTCAAAGAATGTCGGCTATGACGGAACCGTATATAATATAGGAAGCTTTAACGTGTCAGACTACGGAAAATGTGATACATATATCTGCCTTAAAACGCCTATGGCTGTTGTAGTCAGGACGGCTGACAGGGTGTATGTGTTCAACGATGAGACCGCCGACGGTACAAGGCAGATGTACGAGAGTTTGCGTTGAAACGATGCTGTGGAAGTGCTATAATATAAATAGTTGTGTCGGGACATATATTTTGTCTGCCAGAGAAAAAACACAACTTAGAGTATACTAATGTATAATAGAGGAGCACAGAAAATGACAGTTTCGCATATAAAAATAGACAGGCAGAGAGTTATGGACACCTTTGCGGCATACGTTAAGAATTACAACAGCGAGGACACCAAGGTTAAGTTAAAAATTGAGCACACCTACCGCGTGGCAGGGCTTTGTCAGGCGATTGGTAAGTCTATCGGGCTTACGGGGGCGGATTTGGACATTGCATGGCTGACGGGCATGCTGCACGATGTCGGAAGATTTGAACAGCTAAGAAGATATAATACTTTTTATGATGACAAGTCTGTAAACCACGCACATCTTGGCTGTGAGATATTGTTTGACGAGGGCAGGATAAGGGACTATCTTGACGATGACAGTGAGGACGAGCTTATAAAGAGAGCCATCTACCATCACAGCGATTACCGCATACCGGAGGACTTTGACGAGCGCACCACGATGTACTGCAATATTCTGCGCGATGCGGACAAGGTGGATATTTTGAAGGTTAACTGCGATTTTCCGCTCGAGGAAATCTACAATGCCACCACCGAGGAGATTAGAAACGGTGAGATAACTGACGCGGTGATTGAAGCGTTTGCGGAGAGGCACACGATACTCAGGTCACTAAAAAAGACCGCTGTTGACAACGTGCCGGGGCATATCTCGCTTGTGTTCGAGCTCGTGTATGACGAGAGTGTGAGACAGGCAGTAAAACAGGGATACCTTGACAAGATGCTTGCTTTTAAGTCGGACAATCCTGACACACAGCGCAAGATGCAGGAGATTAACAGGATAATGAGGGAGTATATATCAGAAAGGACGCTGATTGGTACAACTACTGTATAATAATTGTGTGGCGTGAATAGCAGCGAAAAAGAGGGATAAAATAGAAGTCATAAAGATATTTGGAGGACTTCTATGAACAGGACAGGGGATAGAATTGAAAAGGCGATGGACGGCAATGCCGCAGCAGCACATGTGGCTTATGCGTTCACTCAGGTGGCACCTATATATCCGATAACACCGTCATCACCGATGGCGGAAATCATTGACGAGTGGGCAGTGGGCGGAAGGAAAAATCTTTTCGGTGAGACAGTCCGCGTGGTCGAGTTGCAGTCGGAGGCAGGTGCGGCAGCCACGCTTCATGGCACGTTAAGTGCAGGAGTCCTTGCGACGACTTTTACAGCATCGCAGGGACTTCTTTTGATGCTCCCGAACATCTACAAGGTGGCAGGCGAGCTTCTTCCGGGCGTGTTTCATGTGGCGGCGAGAACGGTTGCGACACATGCACTCTCAATATTTGGCGACCACTCGGACGTGTATGCGTGCAGACAGTCGGGCGTGGCTATGCTTGCGAGCGGGAGTGTGCAGGAGGTCATGGACTTGTCGGCGGTGGCTCATTTGTCGGCGATAAGGGGACGTGTGCCGTTCATACATTTTTTTGACGGATTTAGGACTTCCCACGAGGTAAAAAAGATTAAGCTTTGGGACTATGATGAACTTAGGGAAATGCTCGATATTGATGCGTTAAATGCTTTCAGACAGAGAGGGCTTGACCCGGAACATGCCTTTATGGCAGGCTCGGCGCAGAACCCGGATATCTTTTTTCAGGCTCGCGAGGCGGCAAACGGATACTACGAACAGCTTGTCGGGGTTGTGAGTGGATATCTTGACGAGGTGAACAAAAGGCTGGGGACAAAGTATGGGCTTTTTGACTACTACGGAAGTGAGCGCGCTACACATGTGATTGTTGCTATGGGCTCGGTTACGCAGACGATAGAGGAGGTCGTCGACTTTATAAATTCACATGCCGGAATTACAAAAGCGGAGGCGGAGGTAGGTGTGATTAAAGTTCATCTGTACCGTCCGTTTTCCGTGGAGCATTTTCTTAGCTGCATACCTGACACAGTGGAGCAGATTACGGTTCTTGACAGGACAAAGGAGCCGGGAAGTGTCGGCGAGCCGCTGCTTCTCGATGTGGTAGCCGCCTTGAAGGGCAGCCGTTTTGAGAATGTTTCCGTGTATGGAGGGCGTTATGGCTTGAGCTCTAAGGACACCACACCTGAGCAGATTATGGCGGTGTATGCAAATCACGACAAAAAAAGGTTCACGATAGGAATAGATGACGACGTTACAGGACTTTCACTGAACACAAAGATGGGTGTTATGAGTTTTACGGGGCATGATGAGCTGCCCGACCTCAACAAATCCACGCTTGAGTGCATGTTTTGGGGGCTTGGCGGCGACGGCACAATCGGAGCCAACAAAAATTCCATAAAGATTATCGGAAACAATACAGATTTGCAGGTTCAGGGATATTTCTCATACGACTCGAAAAAGTCGGGCGGCGTTACAGTGTCGCATCTGCGCTTTGGCAGGGGAGAAATACGCTCGGCATATCTTGTGCAGCACCCTGATTTTGTGGCATGCCACAACAAGAGCTATATTCTAAAGTATGATATGTTGTCAAATATAAACCATGGCGGAGTTTTTCTGCTAAATTGCGACTGGGAGAAGGACGAGCTCGACAAAAAACTTCCCGATACACTAAAGCATGTCATTGCGCAAAAGGAGCTGGATTTCTACATTATAAATGCTGTCCGCATAGGAAAAGAGATTGGGATAAATGGCAAGATAAATACGATTTTGCAGTCGGCTTTCTTCAAGATTGTGTGTGACAAATATGCACAGGAGTACGGGCTTATGAGCTATGGCGAGGCGGTTGAATACATGAAGGCTGCCGCGAAGGCTTCATATGAGGTGAAGGGGCAGAAGATAGTGGAGATGAATTACCAAGCTATAGAGCGGGGCGGTGAGGGACTGGTGCATGTAAAAGTGCCAGAGGAGTGGAAAGACTGTCCGGACAAGCCAAGTGTGCGCCCGTCAACGGCGTTTGAGGATAGACAGTGTGTTATGGACTATGTAAAAAATATTCAGTCGAAGGTCAATGCACTTACGGGTGATGAACTTCCGGTGTCGGCATTTCTTCCCTATGTTGACGGGCGGCAGCCGTCGGGAACATCCGCGCACGAGAAGAGGGATTTTGCGGTGGAGCTTCCGAAGTGGCTTCCTGAGAACTGTATACAGTGCAACCGTTGTTCTTATGTATGCCCACATGCCGTTATACGCCCCGCCGTCTTGGACGAGGAGGAGTTAAAAAACGCGCCGGATGACATGGAAAGTATTCCGATGAATGGTATGCCGGGGAAGCATTTTGCGATAGTGGTATCTGCGAGGGACTGCACGGGCTGTGGCTCATGTGCAGGTGTGTGTCCGGGAATGAGGGACAACAAGGCGCTTGAGATGAAGCCGCTTTTGGAGTACAACAAGGAGAAGCATCAGGAGGAGTTTGACTATGCACAGACATTGTCCGATAAGCCGGAGATATCTGAAAAATTCAGGGTAGGTACGGTTAAAGGAAGCCAGTTTAAGAAGCCGCTTTTGGAGTTTTCGGGGGCATGTGCGGGATGTGGCGAGACACCGTATGCGAAGCTTGTAACCCAGCTTTTTGGTGAGAGAATGTATATAGCAAATGCCACGGGCTGTTCATCGATATGGGCGAACTCAACCCCGTCAACAGCGTACAGCGCATACCCTGACGGGAGAGGACCAGCGTGGAGCAACTCTCTATTTGAGGATGCGGCGGAGTTCGGGTACGGAATATATCTTGCGGAGCAGGTGAAAGAAAACAGCCACGGTGGACAAACAGGTAAATTTGATGATAAACCAAGTGAGAAACCAGACACAAAATCCAAAAAGAAATCCGTCTGGATATTCGGAGGTGACGGCTGGGCTTACGATATCGGCTACGGCGGTTTAGACCATATACTTGCGAGCGGAGCAAATATTAACATTCTCGTATTTGATACAGAAGTGTACTCTAACACGGGCGGTCAGGCATCAAAGGCGACACCAAAGGGAGCGTATGCCCGCTTTGCATCCGACGGAAAACGAACTCCTAAGAAGAAGCTTGCCGCCATCGCGATGACATACGAGAATGTCTATGTCGCTCAGGTAGCCATGGGAGCAGACTACGAGCAGACAGTCAAGGCATTTACCGAGGCGGAAAATTATGATGGACCATCGCTTATTATAGCCTACTGCACTTGCATTGCCCACGGAATAAAAGCCGGAATGGGAAGCTCACAGGCGGAGGAGAAGAAAGCCGTGGCAGCGGGTTATTGGGAACTTTTCCGCTACAATCCTGTATTAAAGGAGCAGGGAAAAGAGCCGCTAATAATGGACAGCAAGCCGCCAACCATTCCTTATGAAGAATTTCTTGGGGGAGAAATAAGATACAGGCAGAGATAAATTAAGAGAATACCATTTATAATGAAACATCCCATTATCAATAAGCGTTTAACGAAATGTTGTGTACGTTTTAGCTTATGATAATGGGATGCTTTATTTAACGTCCGTGTTTGAAATCAAAAGGAAATTACTTTCCAAGCTGCATATCATTGTTACCTGAGTCGGATGTGAAAATCTCAAGCATGTTGATAGGGTCGTTGTAATCTGCTAACCAACCTTCACGGCACATACCGGAGAAGTTACCTGACTTACGGTCTGCAAGGAATACGTTCCAGTCTTCCTGCTTGATTGTAACCTCAATGCCGAGGAGTGAAAGGTCTGCCTGAATTGACTCAGCGACTGCAACGTGTCCTGTTGATGTGTTTGTAAGGTACTCAAATCCAAGAGCAGGGCTGATTGCGTAAGAGCCATCGCCGTTGTCTGTGAATGTGTAGCCTGCGCCCTCAAGAAGAGACTTAGCTTCCTCAACCATGTCTGCACCTGTTGATGCTGCATCATAGTAGGACTTGTTGTGGAACTCGCCGCCGTTGCCGTCTGCCATTCCAAGTGGAACGAATGCATCTGCAAGCTGCTGACCTGTCTGACCAACTGTGTCTACGATGTACTGACGGTCAATGAGCAAGCTGATTGCATGACGCATATCTGCTGCCTGCTGAACTGTCTTGCCTGCGAACATGTCAGAGTTTACATTGAAACCAACATAGTATGTACCAAGGTTGTCAACGATGTGGAACTCAGGATTGTCAAGGAGTGACTGGATTTCATCGTTAGGAACTGTATCTGCGAAATCAAGGTCACCGCTGTTGTATGCTGCGTAGATGGCTGTATCGTCATCTGAAAGCATGAACTCAAGTGTGTCCATTGTTACGTTGTCTGCATCATAGTAGTTGTCGTTCTTTACATAAACCATGCTCTCGTTGTGGTTCCATGTCTGGAGTGTGAAAGCACCGTTAGATACGAAGCCGGCCTCCTGAGCCCAAGCACCAGGATTTGTTCCGTCCGGGTTAGCTGCCTCAACATCTGCCTGATATACAGGGTAGAATGTAGGGAATGCTGTTAAATCGATAAAATATGCACATGGAGCTACAAGCTTAACTGTGAGTGTGTAATCGTCAGTTGCCTCAACTGCGAGTGAACCGTCGTCGTTGCGGTCAATCACATCAAAGAGGTAGCTGTAGTCTGCTGTTGTCTCGTCAGCGATTACTCTGTTCCAGCTGTATACGAAATCGTTTGCTGTGAGCTCCTCGCCGTTGCTCCACTTGGACTCTCTCAAATGGAATGTGTACTCTGTGCCGTCTTCTGATACATCATAGCTCTCAGCTACAGCAGGAACAAGCTTTCCCTCAGAGTTGTATGTGTTAAGACCGGCAAATGTGTTGACTGCAAGACAGCCGCCGTCAACAGAGCTTGTGAGAGCCGGGTCAAGGTAATCAGGCTCGGAAGCGATGTTAATCTTTAAGTTGCCAGGGTCGCTCTCGTTGGTTGCGAACATGAAGAACTTCATGCCGAATACTGTTGAGAAGATACCATCAACGTCAGCGTTCTGAAGATATACATCATTGTAGTAATAGAGAGGAATTACTGCCCATGTGTCCATAAGCATATCCTCTGCCTGATGCATGAGGTCAACACGGGCTGCAAAATCTGTGGTTGTACGGATTTGGTCGACAAGAGCATCGTAAGCTGACCATTCAGGTGCAGCACTTCCTGTGTCGACAGAGGCGGATGTGTCCTTTGTTGCGCCTTCTGTAGTTGTGCTTTCTGTAGTTGTCTCTGTTGAAGCGGATGACTCAGAGCTTCCTACTGTTGTTGTGGTGTCAGTGCTGCTTGGTGTACTGCTGCTGCAGGCTGTCATGGAAAGAACCATGCTTGCCGCAAGTGCGCATGCACCGACCTTCTTGCCAAAATTCTTCTTCATAATTTTCCCTCCTAGAAATTATATAAAGATTTATTTCAACCCTTGCGGGTGGAAACCATAATGAATAATAGCACCATATATACATAAAGGGTATGTAATTAGTGCATAAAAATTTAAGTGTTTTAGTACAAAAATAGGTATTATTTATTCCAACATGCGACTGCATGACCGTTGCCGCGGTCTTTTAAAGGCGGCATCTCGTTGGCACACTGTTCTGTGGCATATTTGCATCTTGTTCTGAACGGACAGCCTGTAGGCATGTGGAGTGGGGAAGGAACATCACCCTCTAGCACGATACGGTGGCTGTTTCTTGCCGTCTCGGGGTCAGGAATAGGAACCGCCGAGAGAAGGCTTAATGTGTACGGGTGGATTGGATTTTCGTTTAATTCATCCGCATCCGCAATCTCCATCATTTTGCCAAGGTACATAACAGCAATTCTGTCCGATATATGATGTACGACAAGCAGGTCGTGGGCGATGAAAAGATATGCCACGCCGAGCTTATCCTGCAATTCCTCAAACATGTTTACAACCTGTGCCTGAATGGACACATCAAGAGCAGATACAGGCTCATCACATACGATGAACTTAGGGTTTACCGCGAGTGCCCTTGCGATACCGATACGCTGTCTCTGACCGCCTGAGAACTCATGTGCGTAGCGCGCTGCATGTTCGGCATTTAGTCCTACAGTCTCCATGAGACTTAAAATCTTGTCACGGCGTTCAGCCTTGCTGCTGTAGAGCTTGTGCACATCGAGAGGCTCGCCGATGATATCCTCAACCGTCATACGAGGGTTTAAGGAGGAGTAGGGGTCCTGGAAAACCATCTGCATTTGGCTTCTGTACGGCTGCATGTCGACATCTATTTTTTTGTGGCGTACAGGCTTTCCGTCCGCCCCGACAATCATCTTGCCGTTATCGTCGTATTCCTCACCGCTGTCAAAAAGGACATCGCCGTCAAAAACTATGCGTCCGGCGGTAGGCTGGTAGAGACGAAGAAGTGTACGTCCTACAGTGGTCTTTCCGCAGCCGGACTCACCTACAAGACCAAGTGTCTCGCCCGGCTTTATCGCAAATGATATGTCATCGACTGCCTTTAACGGAATTTTTTTAAAACCCTTCTTGACAGGGAAGTACTGCTTTAAATGTTCAACTGTGAGAAGGTATTCATCTTTTTTTACATTGTTATTGTTACTCATCCTTGCCTTCACCTCCGGCTTCGTATAAATCCTTGACATTCATCCAGCATGCGGCAAGATGGGAATCACTTATTCTGTATTCCTCCGGCTTCTGGCTGAGACATATCTTTAGGGCTCTGTCACATCTTGGACAGAAAGCACAGCCCTTTGGCATGTTGAGAAGGTTGATTGGCGTTCCGCCGATTGGAACAAGCTTCTCGTTCATGTTGTCCGCCTTTGGAATGGAGCGGAGAAGTCCTTTTGTGTACTCATGAGCCGGTCTGTAGAAAATGTCATCGGCACTTCCGCGCTCACATACACGTCCGCCGTACATTACCAAAATCTCGTCGCACATGCTCGCGATTACTCCGAGGTCATGTGTCACCATGATGATTGCCATTCCGAGCTTTTTCTGCAAATCCTGCATAAGCTCAAGTATTTGTGCCTGAATTGTCACATCGAGAGCAGTTGTAGGCTCATCCGCGATAAGTATATCGGGCTCGCATGCGAGAGCCATGGCAATCATTACACGCTGTCTCATACCGCCGGACAGCTCATGCGGATACTGTTTTACACGGCTTTCAGGCTCATTGACGCCTACAAGTCTGAGCATCTCTATTGCGCGTTCCTTGGCTTCCTTTTTGTTCTTGTTAGTGTGAAGTCTGATGGCTTCCATAAGCTGGTTGCCGACTGTGTATACAGGGTTTAAGCTTGTCATAGGGTCCTGAAAGATTATGGAGCACTTGGAGCCGCGGAAGCTCTGCATCTGTTTTTTGCTCCATTTGGTGATGTCCTCACCTTTATAGTTTACCTGACCTCCGGTAATTCTTCCCGTGGAGGCGAGTATCTGCATAATCGAGTATGCTGTGACGGATTTTCCTGAACCTGACTCGCCAACGATACCGAGAGTCTTTCCAGGCTCAAGGTTGAAGGAGATACCATTTACCGCACACACTTCACCGGCATCCGTAAAGAAGCTTGTATGAAGGTCATTTACTTCCAATATGTATTTATTTTCCTCACTCATGGCAATTACTCCTTACTTTAATTTTGAATCGAATGCGTCTCTAAGACCATCGCCTAACAGGTTGAGTGCGAGCACTATAAGACATATCGCAACGGCAGGAATTACAAGCTTTGAAGGATATGACTGCATACCTGAGCGCGCTGCGTTGGCAAGTGAGCCGAGGGATGAAAGAGGAGCACTTACGCCAAGTCCGAGGAAACTTAAGTAGCTCTCCGTGAAAATGGCACTTGGAATCTGAAGGGCCGTGGTGATGATGATTACCGACAGACAGTTCGGAATTATGTGCTTCTTTATTATCTTATGGTTAGGTGTTCCGATACACTTAGCTGCGAGAACGTACTCGTTGTTCTTTATCGAGAGCACCTGACCTCTTATAAGTCTCGCCATGCTCACCCAGTAGAGGAGAGCAAATACGATGAACATTGAAATCATGTTAGAGCCGAGCTTTGAAAAAATTGTTCCGACGAGTGCATTTGAGAGCACGCCGTCGAGCACTACCGATATAAGTATGATAAGAAGCATATCGGGCAGCGAGTAGATGATATCAACGATACGCATCATTATAAGGTCGACTACACCGCCACAATAGCCTGATATAGCGCCGTACAAAAGTCCGATGATGAGAACCATGATTGATGCGACTATACCGATTGAAAGGCTTACTCTTGTTCCGTAGATTACACGAATAAAATAATCACGTCCTAAGCTGTCCGTTCCGAATATATGAGGGAAGAGCTTGACACCCGTCTGCTCCATATATTGCTGTTCAAGCTTGGAATACTCGAAAAATCCCATGTTGGCGGCGGACTTATCACGTTTTCCGTTGACTGTTATAATCTGGTCATATCTGTATGGAACGATATGAGGTGCTATTATTATTGTGAGTATTATAAGGGTTAAGACCACGATACTTCCCATGGCGAGAGGGTTCTTTTTTAATCTTCTCATGCCATCCTTAAAGAAGGTTGTGGACTCGCCCATCACGTCCTGCTGTCTCTTTTCGTCCGCTGTAGCCGGCTCAAAATCTGCCTGAGAGAATTTTGACAAATCCACCTGCGCGGAGAGAAAGTGCCTTTTTAATTTGTTTGTGTTATCAGCATTAGCTTTCATTGTTAAATCCTCCATTAATCAAGCGTAATTCTAGGGTCGATAAGCTTATAAGCAATATCTGTCAGTAGGTTAGCGACAACCATGAGTATCGCAAGGAAAATTGTCGTAGCCATGATTGTTGTGTAGTCACGGTTCGTTATGCTGGTAACAAATGATGAACCAAGACCGCCGATTGTGAAAATATTTTCGACAACCATTGAACCTGTGAGAATGTATGCAACCATAGGTCCAACGTATGTTATAACCGGAATAAGTGCATTTCTCAGCGCATGTTTAAATATTATCTTGTACTGCGCAACACCCTTTGCCTTGGCTGTTCGTATGTAATCCTGATTGAGTGCATCGAGCATACTTGTCTTTGTAAGTCTTGTTATGTAAGCCATCGGATATATCGCAAGGGCGATAACCGGGAGCACATAATTATGTGAGCTTGACGACCATACAGGAAACCACGCAAGCTTTAAACAGAACACAAGGAGTAAAAGCGATGCGAGCACGAACGACGGGATTGCAGTTCCGAGCGTTGTGAAGAATACGATAAGTCTGTCAGGCCATCTGTTTCTTGTAAGACCTGCTATGCTTCCAAGTACTATGCCAAGTATTATCGCAACTATCGCGGCTGTACCGCCGAGCTTTGCGGATACCTGAAACTTTGACCACATATCTGTCCAGATATCACGTCCGTTCTTGAGTGATACGCCCCAGTCGCCGTGGAGCAGTTTATTCATATATATCAGGTACTGCTGACCGACAGGTTTGTCGAGATTGTATCTCTCCTCCAAGACCTTCTGTATTGCCGGGGAGCCTGCCTTTTCCTTATTAAAGGGACCGCCCGGGATAAGGTTCATTGCAAAGAACGATATCGCACTTACAATGATGATTGAAACGATTGCCAATAAAATTCTCTTAATTATGTACTTTGCCACTTTGTATCACTCCTGTTAATCTGAAATCGGGATTATTTATCATGTTCTACTAATGAACAGCTAACATGGTAAAATAATACCATGTCATAACTTTATCATGGTAAAGCAAGATTTTTGTAAAAAAAGGCACCGATATTAATCAGTACCCCATTGCACCAAACTTAATAAAATATGATAAATGACCTGACTTCATTTTGTTTTTTTATAAAATACTACGTCATGACTACATTGTCAATATAAAAATTATATTTTTTTAAGTTGAGATGTTTTTTTGGAAATACAAAACGCACCCTTGACGGATGCGCTCTGCTAAATAAAAAGTATGAAGGATGAAAGTGGGCTGTATATATATCAAAATGCCAACAGTCTGAAATGTTACAACTATCAGCGGTTTGTAAACTGTACTTTTAAATTACATTTATGAGTATATAGGTTGGTGTAGCACTAAGGTCAAGTACTTTTTTTATTTTTTTATTGGAAAATATACTTTGTAGTAATCCGTTATATCGTCACCGTTGGGAAGTGAGTAGACATAGAAGGCATAGTAATATCCGTCGTGATTGTATCCGTTGGCGTGTATAAAGGCAGTCGCTTTGTCTATGTCGAGTTCGACAATACCGTTTCCATGTCCCGTTGTGACGGTGCTGACACATTCGCACTGCTCGAGAATTGGAATCTCCGATATAGGTCTTTCTATAGGGGCTACGTTTATGAGACTCTCCCATATTATAAAGGACATGTAGCGTGTGGTAATCTTATTCCCGTCAAAGTGGTCTTTGTAGCCTATGTTTCCAAAGGAGTACATCGGTGAGCTTAAAACACCTGTTATCTTCTTGTATTCTGTGTTGGCGTTGAGACGTTCCATCATCTTGTAGCCGCGCGGCATGGTTGTGATTGTAAATACGCCCATATTTTTAGATAAATCCTCGATTGTCCTGTTGAGGGAGGAGAGCTTTTCTATTTTTGCGTTGAGCTGTATTATCTGTTCACGGTTGCGCTCGATTAGGTCATCGAAGGTTTTGTGTACATCAAAAAATGTGGGTGATGTGAGCAGTGCGCGGATATCAGGAATACTGACATCTATTTTTCTGTAAAATGAGATGAACATTAAAAGGCGTATCTGCTCCCAGTCGTAGTACCTGTAATTATTGTTTTCATCCCTTTTAGGATGAATAAGGTGCTCCTTTTCGTAAAGGCGGATGGCATCGGTTGTGATACCGAGAAATTTGGATGTCTGTGAAATTGAAAACTTTACTTGCATTTATTTCCTCGCAATTATTAGGTTATTACAATTTAGAATAACTTGATTATATAATATTATTTTTTAATTGTCTACAATGTATTTTGTATCTTTATTGATTGCATAAATGCCAAAACGAAAAAATATAAAGTGTTTTATAGCCTTATAAAGCGAAAAACAGTTGCGGGAATTTTGTATTTAAATATTGACGGAAATATAAATAAGAATTATTCTTAAATGAGTGCGCATGTGCGTGCATTTTGCAGCAATAAAGGATTGGAGAGATGAAGAACATGGAGAATGTACGAAAATCGAGTGACGGGAGTTTTAAGAGAAAAACGGGAATACAGGCAAAATTGTTGGTGCCGATAGGAGCAATGCTTGCAGTCGCCCTGCTTGCAAACATGTTCTTTTATTTTACTGTAAGAAACCTTTCGTCGGTAACGAATGATGTGGTCAATCAGGACATTGCCGGCATGGATGATATAGATGATGTGGACACTACATTTCAGGAATTGCAGAAGCTTTTGTTTGCGTACTGCCTTAACGATGTACCGGATACATTGGAGCATATAAAAGGAGACATAAACAGTGCGCTTGATGAAGTTGAAAAGGCATTTTCCGAGTGTAAAAATACCCTTTCAAATGACGAATATGTGAGCCTTTATACACAATTGTCAACGGATTTGGATAAATTTTTAAGTCTTTATAATGAAGCGTTTTCTCTAGCCTTGAATAATCAGCTGGATGAGGCGACTGCCATCGCCAATACTGATTTGACGTTTGCGGGAGTTGCAGTGGAAGGCGATATTTTAGCTCTGAGCAATGCAAATAGGAGCCAGTTAGATAAGGATATTAAAAAGTTAAATGACGAGCAGAGCACGTCAATCATGGTTTCAAATATAAGCTTTGCACTTCTTGTTGTGGCGTTCATTGCATGTTATATTGTTATAAGAAAGGCTGTCATAAAGCCGGTTCATTGGGCTTACGAGGGCGTGACAAAAATTATTGACAGTATTCAAAACAAAAATGCGGATTTGTCCGTCAGACTTCCGATTAATGCAAATGACGAGATTGGTGCGCTCTCAAACGGAATAAATGTTTTTGTTGAGACGCTTGATGGGCTTATGACGGAGTTAATCTCGGACTCTAAGGCTATAGATGAAGTTGTTGATACGATTGTAACACACGTTGACGAGTCAAACAGCAGTGTGAGTGACATTTCTTCCGTTATGGAGGAGCTGTCGGCATCAATGCAGGAGGTGGCTGCCTCAATGTCAACAGTTAATGATAATGCGGACACGGCGGACAAGGATATCAGTGCGATAGCCTCTACCGCCAACGATATTCTCTCCTACGCAAGCGATATGAGTGAGAGAGCCACAAATCTTCAAAGGTCTGCTGAGAGCAACAAGAAAGAGATGAACACGGTTGTGGCATCGATTGAGCAGTCCATGCGCGAGGCAATCGAAAAGAGCAAGAGTGTGTCACAGGTCAGAAATCTCACAAATGAGATTTTGGATATTTCCGGTCAGACAAATCTTCTCGCATTAAATGCATCGATTGAGGCGGCGAGAGTTGGAGATGCCGGAAAAGGTTTTTCTGTTGTCGCTGAGGAAATTCGTCAGCTTGCGGACTCCTCGAGAAACACTGCCAACAACATTCAGGAGATTACAGCGATGGTAATCGACGCGGTTGAAAATCTTGTCAAAAACTCAAATGAGATACTTTCATTTATCGATGCGACAGTGCTTAAAGACTATGACAACTTTGTGATTTCGGGTCAGCATTACAACGAGGACTCGGCGTATATCAATGACCAGATGAAGCAGTTCGTTGCAAGCACGGATGAGATTAACACCATAATAACCGGTATGGCAAATGAATTTAAGGAAGTTCTAAAGTCTGTTGACGAGAGCAGCAATGCAGTTTCGAGCGCGGCTGAAAATACGGCGGTTCTTGCGAGCGATATCGATGTTATAAAGCAGAATGTAGCCGTCAACAGGAATGTGTCCGATGCGCTTAAAGCGGCGACATCGCGCTTTATGCAGGCAGATGTGTAAGATTTGTAAAATTGAGTAAAATTAATTACATAGGTGGGTGACGGGATTTTTTGTCGCCCACATAATTAAAGCGGGATTGGGATTGGGATTGGTGTTAAAAGGGCACGTTTTCATTAATATTTAAGTCACTGTAAGGCAGTGACGTGGAGGAATAGCATGAACCTTATAGATATTGTAGGGCCTGTGATGGTAGGGCCTTCCAGCTCACACACGGCGGGCGCTGTGAGAATAGGCAAAATTTCGAGGAGACTTCTCGGGGAGCCTGTCGCACAGGCAAAGATTTTTATGCATGGCTCTTTTGCCGCGACGGGAAAGGGACATGGAACAGACCGCGCACTTGTGGCGGGGCTTCTTGGGATGCAGGTCGATGATGAGAGAATACCCGAAAGTTTTAGGTATGCCACGGACAGGGGGATGGATTTTTCATTCCACAATATAGAACTTGTCGACGCGCACCCTAACTCTGTTAAGCTTGAGCTTACGGGGGTTACGGGAAAGCAGCTTGAGATTGTGGCGGCATCCGTGGGCGGAGGACAGATACAGATATGTGAGATTGACGGTCTGACTGCCAACTTTGCGGGAAATTATCCTACACTTGTGGTGCATAACCAGGACCAGCCGGGACATGTTATGAGTGTGACGACACTCCTTGCGCACAGGTCAATAAATATCGCCACAATGCAGCTTTTCAGGGATGCGAGGGGCGGCTATGCGGTTATGGTTGTAGAGTGCGACCAGGAAATTCCACAGGAGGCGATTGACTGGCTTCGTCGTCAGGAGGGAATTATAAAGGTAACATATTTAAGTAAAATAGGCATGGAGAATTGTGATGTATAAATCGTTGGCAGAGATAGTTGAGGCGGAGAGAATGTCAGGAAAGAGCTTCTGGCAGGTCGTACTTGAGGATGATATAAAGGAGCAGGGAATAACGTTTGACGAGGGTTTTGCGCAGATGAAAGGCATGTACCTAGCCATGAAACATGCGGACGAGGTGTACGATGACAAGCTTCGTTCAGCGAGCGGGATGGTAGGCACGGACGGCGGAAGGCTTGCGAGGGCGAGAGTTGAGGGCGGAAGCATATGCGGTGACTTTATAATGAAGGTTCTCGAAAAGGCGGTCAAGATGGGCGAGTCAAACGCCTGCATGAAGCGTATTGTGGCTGCGCCGACGGCGGGCTCATGCGGTGTAATTCCGGCGGTTCTTATTTCGATGGAGGAGGAATTTGGCTACTCGGAAGATGAGATAACCAAGGGACTTATAACGGCGGCAGGAATAGGCGGGGTCATAGCGCAGAGAGCATTTCTTGCAGGCGCAGCCGGAGGATGTCAGGCGGAGATTGGCTCGGCATCGGCTATGGCAGCAGGTGCAGCGGTATGCCTAAAGGGCGGAGACGGACAGAAGATTGTGCAGGCGGCGGCTATGGCACTGAAAAATCTTCTTGGACTTGCCTGTGACCCTGTGGGCGGGCTTGTCGAGGTGCCGTGTGTCAAGAGAAATACGATAGGTGCTGTGGGCGCACTGACGGCGGCAGATATGGCGCTTGCCGGTGTCTACAGCAAGATTGTGCCCGATGAGGTTATAGATGCGATGAGAAGTATAGGTATAGCCATGCCGGCATGCATAAAGGAGACCGGAAGCGGAGGTCTTGCGGCTACGCCGTGCGCGAGGGGCATGATGCAGGAGCTTGAGAGGAAACAGACGGATACGGAGAACTGTTGATAGTTTTATATAATACTTAAAAGACTTCGTGATACCTGTGACTGAAATTAAAAAAGGTATTGCGAAGTCTTTTTGTGTGGAATATATTTATATTCTGGTTGGTGTTGTTGTGGTTAAAAATAACTGTGTTTGATAGTTGTTAATTTATTATGTAACATACTTAACAAAAACTTAACAATACGTAACTTTAATGTAACAAAGTTTAAAATAAATGTAACATATTATGTGTGAATTTGTGATACCATAGAGTAAAGATTTTGGATAGATAATTGAGGATGAAGGGGCATGCGTAGGTAATGGTATTTTCTAGTCTTGAGTTTATTTTTCGGTTTTTGCCGATTTTCTTTTTGGCATATTTTGCCACGCCCGCAAAGTACAGAAATATAGTGCTTGTTGTCGGCAGTCTTATTTTTTATGCGGTTGGGGAGCCGGTTTATGTGTTCCTGATGATTGCGTCGATACTTATAAATTATGCTTTGGCAATAAGGATATCGGAATGTAAGGAAAAAGGTCGTGCAAAAGTATGGCTTTTTGTCGGGGTTTTTCTAGACCTTGGGGTCTTGTTTTTCTTTAAATATTTGAATTTTTTTATGCACAATATATGCGGCGTGATAGGCATTGACGCGCCGCAGATTAATCTGGGGCTTCCGCTTGGAATAAGCTTTTACACCTTTCAGATTATGTCCTACATAATAGATGTATATAGAAAAAAGTACAGCGCAAGCTGGAATTTGATAGAGGTGGCGGCGTACATAAGCATGTTTCCGCAGCTTATAGCCGGACCTATAGTAAATTTTGAAGAGGTGAGACCGCAGTTAAAAAACAGGAGGGTCAGATTTGCCGATATCGAGTGGGGAATGATGCTCTTTGTAATCGGTCTTGTCTACAAGGTGATGCTCGCAAACAGGATTGGAACGCTTTGGAATGATGTGATGGTTGCGGGCGTTATGGGAATAGACGCTGCCACGGCATGGCTCGGGGCGTGGGGTTATTCTATGCAGATATACTTTGACTTTTTCGGGTACTCGCTTATGGCGATAGGAATGGGGCGCATGCTAGGCTTTAAATTCCCGGAGAATTTTGCAAATCCGTACTGCGCCGTGTCCGTGACGGATTTTTGGCGCAGATGGCACATGACGCTCGGAAGATGGTTCCGCCAGTATGTCTATATTCCGCTTGGAGGCAACAAAAAGGGCAAAGCGAGGATGATTTTTAACACCTTTGTCGTGTGGCTTTTGACGGGCTTGTGGCATGGTGCGGCGTGGAATTTTGTTATATGGGGGCTGGGCTTTTTTGTGCTCATAGTGCTCGAAAAGCTTTTTTATCTGGATTTTTTAAACAAACATCCGGTGATTGGGCACATATATATGACACTTATTATTCCTGTGTCATGGGTGGTTTTTAACATCACAAATCTTGGTCAGCTAAAGCTTTACCTGTTTAGAATGTTTGGAAACACCATGATAATGGGGACATCGCTCGGCGCGGTGGATAAATTTATAAGTCTGGTCGGAAGATATTGGTGGCTGTTGATTATATGTATCTTCTGCGCTACGCCAATTCCGATGAAATTTATAAAAAAACATCACACCAATATATTTTTAAAGATTGCGCTGCTTCTTTTGTTCTGGCTGTGCGTTTACCAGCTCTCAGTGCAAAAGAGCAATCCGTTCTTATATTTTAGATTTTAACTTGTTAGATGTGGGTTATATACATTTATAGTTTATGAAATAAGATTAAGCACTTTAAAGAATAAGGAGACATAAGACTGTGGCGGTAAAATTTATTAAACAATGTTCTTTTATATGGATGCTTCTTTTGTCGGTGGTTATTGTGTACGTTGTCAGCTTTGTCGGGGTTAAAAGCGGATGGCTGAAGGAGAATATATCATGGGCACATCCTATTTTTGTGTCATTGCTTACACATGAGGTGAATGACGGCAATGGCACGAGCCTTGGCTCGGGAAATAACGGAGCGGGCGGCGACAATGGTATGCCTTCACAGCCTTGGGTGAAGGTGGACGTTGCACAAGGTGACAAAAAAGATGAGGGTTCCACGGATGATACAATAAGTGGTGAGCCTTCCGGCGAAAATGATAGCAGTGATAACAATGGTGCGGATGACGGCACAGGGGCAGCAGATAGCAATAAGAAAGATACGCCGGATACTGTGACTGACAGTGGAAATACCATAAAAGGCGACGCGTCGGACAACAATGGTGATGCACAGACGACGGATGGCAATACAGGTGAAAGCGGCGAAATATCCGGGACAGGAAGTGCCAATAACAGCGGTGAAAGTTCTGGGACCGGAAGTGCGGACAACAGCAGTGAAACGTCCGGGACTGGAAATGCGGATAACGGTGGCGAAATATCCGGGACGGGAAGTGCGGACAACAACGGTGAAACGTCCGGAACTGGAAGCTCCGGCGACAGTGGAAATAGTGCGCCGAATGACGGCGAATATTCAGGTCAGGTAAAGTATGTCACGACAAGCATGAGACATGCAAGGTCGGCATATTACAGCGATTTTGACACGATTGCGCTCTCCTCACAGCTTGACTATGTCGAGGTTGACAATGATTATTTTTCCAACGCGTGTTTTATAGGTGACTCGCGAATGGAGGGACTGTATTTTTACGGCGATTTGAGGGAGGCTGATTTCTACTATAAGGCGGGAGTCACGGTCTATGACATTATGAATAAGAAGCTTGAATGCAATGGGGACGGCGGGGAGGAAATCACAAGCGCATTGTCGCGCAAGCAGTACTCACATATATATATGATGGTGGGAGTAAATGAGCTCGGTGATAAAACACCGGAGGAGTATGCGAAGGCGTATTCGGATGACATTGCGACGATAAGAAGCCTTCAGCCAAATGCCATTATATTTATAATAGGCATAATGCATGTGACAACCTCGTACTCAAATTCAAACGATGTATTTAACAATGACAATATAGATGCGAGAAATGCCGCTATAGCAGCCATAGCTAACGGAAAAGATATCTTCTATCTAGACATGAATGAGTGCGTGGACGACGGCAACGGCGGTATCATAGGGGACTACAGCTTTGACGGGGTTCACCTGAAGGCTGAATATTATAAGCTTTGGACTGAATGGATGAAAGCACACGGCGTTAAAAACTTAATAAAATAAAGCGATTAACAAAAACGTGCATTTTATAATATAGGGCGTAAAACCCACTACCTTTAGGT